>JBNMHB010000065.1:0-14250 GCA_050872525.1 Bacteroidales bacterium
AATGAAATAACGGTCGCCCATCATGGCGGGAAAACGGTAGAAACCGGGTTGCGGGGTAGTGAAATCCATTTTCTCCGCATGGAAGTCAAATGCCCACTGCGAAGCAATGCTGTAGTCGGTTCCGATGAGAGTCATCACAGAATCGAGACTGCTCTCGGGGTAGATTTTGTAGGAATGGTGTTCGCCGTCGCGGGAACGTAAATTGCTGACATTCAGCCTGTAATACTGCTCTACGCAGAATACGCCGATGATGGCAAGCAGCAATGCCAATGTGATAAAAATAATTCGCTTATTACGCTTTGTCATAAAATTCTTAGTTGGTTCAACATCTTGTAAAATATGCACTTAGGCATTTTTACATATTTGCATTGTAATATCTCGGGTCGCCGGTTACCTCTTCGCCCACAAAAGCAGCCTTTTCGTAGGGTTGATTCTCCGACTCCAATTCCAGTTCGGCAAGTGTCAGTCCGCCCAAACGCCCATGAAACTCATCAATCTCCCACTTCAGTCCGTTCTCGGCGGGAACGATGTAGCGCGTTTTTTCTATTATGCCCGGCATACACAACTTAATCAACTCCCGTGCGTCAGCCACGTCAATCTCTTTTTCCCACTCAAAACGAGTGATTCCTCCCTGTTGATTGGACGACTTGATAGTAAGGAACGCGCGCGCATCGCGTATGCGTACACGTATAGTACGCTCTTTGTCCTTGCATAAGTAGCCTTGTACTATCTCATAACGGCAAGTTGCCAACATACGATATGTGCTGTTGGTAACAAGAAATTTGCGTTCTATTTCTGTATTTTGCATAAGTTCTTGGGTGTTTCCAATTGGTTTAGGCGGTACATACCAAGGTTAGGCAGATTCAAATTGGCTGCAAAGGTACGACAAAAAAGCGAAACATACAAAAAAAAACACAAAACGGCACTTTGAATTTGCACAATTCAAAAAAAAGCAGTACCTTTGCACCCGCTTTGAGAAAAAGTACTTTCAGACAAGCCCTGTCAGAAAAGCGTACGCACAATGCACCGCAAGGTGCATGTGAAGCGCAACGGAGAGATGGGTGAGTGGCTGAAACCAACAGTTTGCTAAACTGTCGTACGGGTAACCGTACCGGGGGTTCGAATCCCCCTCTCTCCGCAAAAAGACTGCCTGACAATTTTCCATTGTCAGGCAGTCTTTTTTATTGCATATAGGTTCAATGAGTTTTTCAAGATGGTTTCAAGATTCTTTCGGATGGGCACCACACATTGTTTCTTACCATCTATGGTTATTTGTTTCTCACCGCCAAAGACGTAAGAATTGCTTGCTATCAACCATATTATACCAACTTCAGAATACCACATATGCGAACAAAAATGCCCCCACAAAATACCATTATTTGCACAACATCCCTAACAACATACTACTTAAGTTGGTGCGGTTAATGCAGTTGCCAGCCCCAGAAAAACGACTTTCTTTTGGATATATGCTTTTTTTTTTGTACTTTTGCAATCATTTTGGAACTCATACTAGGTTATGAAACTAACGGATAAGAAAATCAATCATCAAGATTTTGTGGATAATACCACATTTAACTTTATCAACTCCCTAATCCCTAACACACAACAGATTGATAGGGATATTGATGGTATTGGAAAATTACACAAATTTACCTGCAATGTACTTTCAAAACAACGGGTTTGTTTTGAAAAATTAATTTATCCCTCTATTTAATTTTGACTTAATGATGCAAACAACAATATTCACTTATCAACCACAAGCCACCGTTCCCGAAATCCTTGATAATTTAGAGCGTTTAGGGCAAAATGAAATTTTTGATGGTAACTCACTTACGCAACTCTTTTACTATCCTAACGAAGAGGTGCGAGTACAGGCTGTCAAAACATTAGGCAAACTACATTCACTTGAGTATCTTGACCGCTTTGTTTATATATTCCAACACGATAAAAGTACAATGGTAAAACGTGAGGCTGTGTCTTCAATCGGTCGTATGCGTTCGCCGCAAACTATTGATACTCTTATAAGTGTATTACAACACGAAGATCCGAAAGTTGTCGCACAAGCAATCCGCGGTTTGCTCGTTTTCAAAGGAAACCCCAAAGTAGATAATGCACTGAAAGAACTTATCAATCATCCAAACGAGATGATACGGTCCGTTATTTGCAAAGAATATGTCAAAGAGAAAACGGCAAAGAAAAACACATTGCCTCACACGCATAGTTATTCATTTTTACAGAATGTAGTAGTTAATGCAGACGTGTTGAAAGTGTTAGAATTAGTGCCAGATGATAGCATACATTTAACATTTACTTCACCACCGTATTACAACGCAAGAGATTATTCTATTTATCCAAGTTATGAGGCATATTTGCATTTTTTAGGCAAAGTATTTGAACAAGTACACAGAGTAACCAAAGAGGGCAGATTTTTAATAGTTAATACTTCTCCCATAATCGTTCCACGAATAAGCCGTCAGCACCAATCTATCCGTTACCCCATACCCTTTGACTTGCACGCAATTCTTGTCAAAATGGGATGGGATTTTATAGATGATATTGTTTGGCTTAAGCCTGAATATAGTGTAAAAAATCGTGTTGGAGGTTTCGAACAACACCGTAAACCGTTAGCATACAAACCTAATGCAGTAACGGAATATTTAATGGTATATCGCAAACATACCGACAAACTGCTTGATTGGAATATGCACCAATACGATTGGCAAACGGTCCAAGAGAGCAAAGTGCAGGAAAAGTTTGAAACTACCAATGTTTGGGCAATCTGTCCCAAGTCTGATAAAGTACATTCCGCTGTATTTCCAGAAGAACTTTGTAAGCGTGTGATTGAGTATTATTCATATAAAGGAGATTTAGTATTTGACCCATTTGGAGGCAGTGGCACACTAGGAAGAACTGCAAGAGCATTAGATAGATATGCATTTTTAACAGAATTAGATCCGACTTATTTTCAATATATGCAAACATT
The DNA here is from genome assembly GCA_050872525.1 of Bacteroidales bacterium. Taxonomy (GTDB): domain Bacteria; phylum Bacteroidota; class Bacteroidia; order Bacteroidales; family Paludibacteraceae; genus Colicola. The sequence continues at coordinate 2,984 of JBNMHB010000065.1, forward strand.
CGAACAAAATCGTTCGGCATTTGAAAAAAAGCCCGCAAAATTCTTAACACTTGAACAATTCAAAAATTCCATACAACTATGACTTTACAAGAACATAGTATCAAAAAGATTGTTTATAATATAATACAATCCAAAGATCATCGTGCAGAGGTCGTAAACATGATCAATGCAGAGTTTCTGCAATTTGCAGTTGATTTTTTCAAAAAGATAGTAGAAGCAAAATTAAATTCGCTTGATATCACGATTGATTGGTACAAGCGAGCATTTATGGACAAAAACAAACTATCACCTGATGAAATTGCTATAAATGCAGGTTTGAACAAAAAGACTATTTCAAATATGTATCGTAGCGCGACAAAAGATATTATCATCGAAGCATCTAACGAACATTTTGACGCTCTTTATGATAGTATTCAAACTTTAGTTGATAGTGATCCAGATATAGATTTAACACTCACTATCAAATTCAAAGGTATAAGTGTTGATTTGAACGTCAGTGAAAGCCTTATTGTTATTAACACTTTGGCCGTAAAGCGTGCTGCATTACGCGGCGGTGCATGGAGTACGGTTGGAAAAACAGTAGAGAAACCTTTAATGGTCACATTATGCAAATTGTTTAAAGTAGATGAAAAATACTACAATGCAGATCATTTTGTAAAAGATAAGAAATTGGCTGTTGATAGAGAAATTGACTTTTTCTTACTTAATAACGGCAAACAATATAAGTGTGAAGTTAAACTTATGGGACAAGGAAATCCGGAAAGTGCTGACGCAATATTTGCAAGAAATACAAATGTCTTTGTAGCAGATACACTTTCACAACAAAACAAAAACCAAAGTGAACAATTAGGAGTTTTATGGGTTGCTCTAAAAGATAATGACGGCTACAAACAATTTGGAAATGTACTTACAAAATTAGAAATACCGCATACTGATTTTAACGGTGATTTAGCCGAAGAATTAGACAAAATACTCGATGATTTAATTTAGAATCTCCCTTTCTCCACCAAAAGTGCAGAAAGCACTATGATTTGGATAAGCAGGTAACAAAAAAGGCTCTCCGACGGTATATTGGGAGAGCCTTTTTGATTGTATATGCTATTTATTCGCCGCGTTCCAAACGCAGAGTGTGGGTAGCTAGGTCGCAGACCTCGGACGGACCATAGTACTGAATCGGTCCCGGGTAGATGTAACTGGTATTGGCGTCTGCCCACTCGGCACGGTGCTCTTTGAAGAAGCGGAACGGCGCACCATTCAGGTCAACCAATGCTTTCTGGATAACAGGTTTCATCTTACCATTGCGTTTCTCCATATTCATCATCATCGTGATAGGCACACCGCCGGCAACCCATTCCACTGCCGGTTTGGTCAGATTGCGCACAAGCGACATATAACCTGTCTTGCCGGCTGCGATGAGATGTGTTGCTGCGAGACCCAGCGAATAGCAGTAGTCGGAGTCGAAGTTCGACGGAATAGCACAGCGTCCCTCGTATCCGAAGAAATGGTTGAGGGCTGCAAATTTACCTTTGTAGGTACCATTGGCTTTGAGTTGTGCCAAGCGTTTGCTAACCATCTCAATGAGCAGTTTTTCGGTCTCGATTCGACTTACCAACACGTTTCCATGCGGGTCGCGGTCGAGTGTGAGTTGGCGTGCGATAGCCTTCGGCAGCGAGCGATAGAGTTCGCACGAAGCGGGCGTAAGTGTCGATTTGACGTATTCACGTTTGGCGTCATCACCTTCGATTCCGGCAAACTCATCGTTTTGCGCCAACATATCATTGAGTTCCTGAATCAGCACGTTCATTGCGGGGATAAACTCAATCAAGCCCTCCGGAATCAGGATAGTACCAAAGTTCATACCCGAGTTAGCGCGGTCCACTATCACCTCCACAATCTGCTCCACGATATCGTTGAGGGTCATATTTTTCGCCTCTATTTCCTCAGAGATAAGGCATATATTCGGCTGACTCTGCAATGCGCACTCCAACGTGATATGGCTGGCAGAACGCCCCATAAGACGAATAAAGTGCCAGTATTTCTTTGCCGAAGCCGCATCGCGCTGGATATTACCAATCAACTCGCTATACACTTTGCAGGCACTGTCGAAACCAAATGAAGTCTCAATCATATCGTTTTTCAGGTCGCCGTCGATAGTCTTCGGGCAGCCAATCACCTGAATACCGCATTTCTTCTGCAGATAATACTCGGCAAGAACACAAGCGTTGGTATTCGAGTCGTCGCCACCGATAATTACGATGGCTTTGATACCCAATTTCTTGCATACTTCGATACCGTTATCGAACTGCCATGTCTCTTCCAACTTGGTACGCCCCGAACCTATAATGTCGAAACCGCCGGTGTTGCGATAATCATCTATCACATCGCCTGTGAGCAATGTATAATTGCCTTCGATAAGTCCGCTCGGTCCGTCCAAGAAACCATAGAGTTTATTTTCAGGGTTGAGCGAATGCAGCGCATCGTATATACCACAAATCACATTGTGTCCGCCGGGTGCTTGACCGCCGGAGAGTATAACACCGACATTGAATGGCTCTTCCACACTATTTTTACCTTTGGCATGCTCCATCGTGATAATCGGGAGGCCATACGTATTGGGGAACAATTCTTTAATCTCGGTTTGGTCGGCAACAGACTCTGTTTTCTCGCCTTCGACAAGGCGAACAGCACCTCGCAACGCAGCAGGCGTCTTTGGCTTGTAGGTTCGACGTGCGATTTCCAATGGACTTTTTTGCATCTTAAATCTATAATTAAATGTATGTTAATGACGTTTCACACTGCAAAGGTACGAAAAAAATGTGGTTCAGAAGAGGATTTGTCTCAAAAAAACTATTTTGTACAATCCACATTTCAATTACGCGTATTGGTTTTGGACACACTATATATGTTAAGGTGTAGCCTCCGATGTCGCCCCCACCCTACCCCCAATAGCGTCTGAGTATGTTCCGTTTTTCGGTAGCGGGTCTAACGCGGGTCTAACGCGGGTCGGACAGGTCAGAATCGAAAAAATGGAATATGGCACTCAGTCCGTCTGTTGTTCCCTCCAGCGGGTCAGATAATCAAAGAATGCCGTGGCATTGGTGGCAGGCGGGTTGTCCTCTTTGAGGGCGACGGTGGTCAGATAGAAACGGAGATACGTCTTGTGGGCGAAACGAGCGAGGTTATTGCGTCGGTCGTGTGTGATAGAAAGAGTGCTATCCTGCTGATTGACAACCACTTCCGCCGCATACTCCGCAGGAATGTACACGCCCAATCCGACTGTCTCCTTGGCATACTTGACCGTATCATTCACAGGCCGGTCTGTTCCCCACGCGCCAAGAAGCACCCCTTGGGTAAGGTCGATATACTCTCGGTCGTCGGAATAGATGGTTTGGTCGGCTGTCAGTACAGGAATGTCGGCACGTCCTTTATTGGGAATGAGTTGCACGCCCGTGCATAGGCTGTCCAACGGCGCGGAGAGAAAGACCTCACACAGCATGTCGCGGTGGTGGGCGAAGATGGTGTATCGGACGGTCATATCTATGGTCTTACCCTCTGTCTTCCAACCGGTTACACTCACCTCCATCGCTGCCTTGTCGCGCGACACTTCCACGATACGCTGGCTTCGCGTAGCAACCGGTTCGATATGCGTCATCTTTCCGTTATGCCACGGCTTGACACTCCCCACCCCCACCGTGCCGCTCACACGGAGGACGTCGTCTCCGTAGTGCTGTGCCAGTTGCTCATCGTTGGGATACCAGTAGGAGGTCGCCAGTTCGAGGCGTGGCGTTTTCTTGGCATAGACATCGACGGTCTGTTTCTTGTCGAAGTAGATACGATATGCCATCAGGTCTGACTCGATGGCAACTCCGTGGTGGTGCAGTTGGTGGTAGGTATCCACAGCGGGGTCTGCCGTCCATTCGGTAATGGGGACTATATGGCGTGTCTGTCCTTCCGCCTCGATAGTACGGAAACCTGCCATTGCCGAATCGGCAGACGAGACGCGCAATCACATCGAAGCAGCGGTCTCCGGCGATGTACAGGAAACACACAGCGCACTGATAATCAGTGCGCTGCAAGTATATAGAAATGTTTTTTGCATATTAGTGTATCTCGGCATTTTCTACGGTCGGTGCTATTATGAAGGGTTCTCCTTTTCGCGCGGTGATATGTACGTCGTTGGCAGTCAGTCCGTTGGTCTGACGTATTAGGGCTCCCTCTTCGGCAGTCATATAAATATGGGAGAGATGTACATTTTGTATCTTCATTTCGGGCAAACCGTTAAAGTACATCGCGCGTTTCACGTCTTTCGCCACCACATTCTCGATGAAGATATTTTTGAATTGCGGCGTTTCTTCAGTGATGGCGGGCGCGGCGGCGTTCATACGTTTGGCAATATCTTCTTCGGTCTCCTCACCGGCCCCTTTGCCTCCATAGAAAAGGTCGAAAAGCAGTGCTTCGTTGGGGATATTTGCCATATAGACATCTCGGATATAGATATTTTCCACTATGCCGCCACGTCCACGCGTGGACTTAAAACGCAAGCCGACATCAGTGCCGATATAGGTATTGTTGCTCACTTGCACATTGCGTATTCCGCCCGACATCTCCGAGCCGACAACAAAACCGCCGTGTCCATGATAGACCGTACAATCGTCCACAATCACATTCTCGGTCGGCACACCACGGTCGCGTCCGGGTTGGTTCTTGCCCGATTTCATACAGATAGCGTCATCTCCCACATCGAATGAACAACGCGAGATGACTACATTGCTGCACGACTCAATATCCACGCCGTCGCCGTTCTGGCTGTACCACGGATTGCGGACGGTCAGGTCGCGCAGGATAACATTCTCACAGAGCATAGGATGGATATTCCACGCAGGAGAGTTCTCGAAACACACTCCTTCTAATAATATATTGCGGCACCCGACAAAGTGCACCAACACAGGGCGCAAGAACGAATGTATCTGTTCCCACACCGCGTTGTCGGTTACAACGGGGACGTTCTGATCTTCGCAGAGCGATGCTGCATAGATAGACGCCGAGTCGGGATACCAAGTCTTGCCGTCGGCAGACAGGGCACCGCCTTTCTTGAGTTGGTTTTTCCATTGTCCGTCGCTCACTTTGTTGCGTTTGAGCGGACGCCAATAGTCGCCGTTTCCGTTGAAGATACCCTCCCCCGTGATGGCGATATTCTCTGCGTTGAGAGCCGAGATAGGCGATTGGGCACGCATGGTGGGAATGCCCTCAAACCATGTGGCGCCGATGGGATAGAGGTCAAACTGCGGCGAGAACGTGATGAACGAATTAGGCTCTGAATAGAGTCGCACATTCGATTTGAGCGTGATGGGTCCCGTAGTGTAGATGCCCGCCGGAACGAGAACAGTACCTCCACCGGCAGCGTGGCAAGCGTCGATAGCCTGTTGGAAAGCCTCAGTAGAGAGGTGGGTGCCGGTTGAGTCGGCGTTATAATCCATGATGGAGAACGTGCGGTCAGGGAAAGCAGGCACGACCACTTTCGGCATAGCAAACGAAGCAGTCTCGGTCAGCCCATCTATATCTTTTTGGGTTGTTTTTTGGTAAGGAGATGTGTGGGTGCAAGCAGTCAGCACGGTGAGTGTTAATAATGCTGCGGTTAGTTTTTTCATGACTGAATAGTAGTAATTGCGTATAGGGTGATTAACTGTTATCATTTCGGTTGCAAAAGTACTGCTATTTATCGAAACCGACGTGCATTATTTGTTGTAAGAGGTGTAAAAATTGGGCAGACCGGACATTAAGAAAACAACACCTCCTGTTTCTCTCGCGAAAGAAACAGGAGGCTTATATATAAGGAAACCCTACAGCCACACGACTGAAGATAAGAAAAACATCTGCTTTTTGTGTGTTGTAGGTATATCTTCTAACGCAAAGCACAGTCTAATTTTCACTCTTCTTGTCGCCACTCTGTAGTGTTGCCATACCGCATAATGGCTCTCGCCATAATGCAATATGGCAACAAAAAACAATACTCAATAAACAAAGAGACCGTCTAACAAGTTTGTGTCAGACAGTCCCAATAGAGTATGATAGAATTAAAAAACAGGAATAGCCGAAAGGTTATCCCTCCACAGCATCAACCATCTTGTAGCCCTTGCCGTGCACACCGAGGATACGATAGCCCGTTCCGTCCAAGAAACGGCGTAAGTGGTTGATATACACCGACAAAGAACGAGAAGCAAAATAGTCGTCAGTTTTCCACAAAGCAGCCAAAATAGTTTGGCGTTCTACCAACGAGTTCATATTTCGGCAGAGCATCAGAAGCAAGTCGCTTTCGCGTGCTGACATGTGCTGTCCATTAAACGTTTGGTGAACAGAATCGAATTTCCTGCCTGCGATGTCAAATACCGTAGTAGCGTTGTCGATACCTGCTTTGTAACGACGCAAGATAGCGTTAATACGGCAAATCAGCACATCCATGCTGAACGGTTTGGTAACGTAATCATCGCACCCTGCTTCAAAAGCCTTGATAATATCTTCCTTCGCCGAGTGTGAAGTAACAACCACCACCGGCAGTTGTTTACCCGCCTTACGAATGCACGAAAGCACTTCAAACCCGTCCAAAGTAGGAAGGTTAAGCCCAAGCAGGCACAAATCAAAATACGTTTCTTGCGCAGCCGTTACAGCGTCTTGTCCGTCGTATACCGTTACGACATCAAAATCACGGCTTTTGAGATAGTCCGCAAGTACAGTACTCAAGTTGACATCATTGTCACAAATTAAAATCTTTACCTTAGAGGTCAGCATGTGATATAAAAATTAGAAGGTTTAACAATTAACTAATATACAACTACAAAGAACGTGCCAAATTATTATCAAAAGACAAAGAAAGAACAAAAATGTTTGAATACTTGCATATACCATAGAAAAAACGTACCTTTGTGGCATAAATCTAATACGCTACACACAAATTTTGTCGAGTATAATGAGTAAAGTACTACTGATTTCCACAGGAGGAACCATCACTATGGTTCGCGACAATGCAACAGGCGCGTTGAGCCCCGCCGACATGGAGACTTTCAAGGCTTTTGTGCCGGAACTCTTTTCTGGGGATATCAACATCGAAATAGTTGCGTTCGACCCGCTGTTGGACTCGTCGGACGTGAATCCTGAGAATTGGGCGAAGATGGCACGCACCGTGTATGACAACTATGATAAGTATGACGGTTTCGTTGTTCTGCATGGAACTGACACGATGTCATATTCGGCGTCTGCGTTGTCTTTTATGCTCCAAAACCTGAACAAGCCTGTAGTCTTCACCGGCAGCCAACTGCCTGTAGGCCTGTTGCGTTCGGACGCCAAAGAGAACCTGCTGACCGCCATAGAGATAGCCGCCGCGAAAGATGATGAGGGGCATCCGATAGTGCCGGAAGTAACGGTGTTCTTCGAGGACCGTCTGTTCCGTGGAAACCGCACTACCAAACGCAACGCAGAGCATTTCTCGGCATTCAATTCGTACAACTACCCTGCCCTCGCGAAGGCGGGCGTACATATTATATATCAGCCCCACCTGATTCATTATCCTGCACCAAACGACACACTCCGTTTGCGCGTGAAAACCAATCAGAACGTAGGTGTACTGAAGTTGTTCCCCGGCATACAGGAAGCCATTGTACATCAGATACTTACGACTCCAGGATTGCGCGGATTGGTGTTGGAGACATTCGGTTCGGGCAACGCGCCTTCGTCAGAATGGTTGTATAAGCAACTGCGCGACGCCGTCAATCGCGGAATCATCATTGTCAACAAGACCCAGTGTAACACGGGGTCGGTGGAGATGGGGCGTTATGCCGTGTCGATGAACCTGCTCAAGGCGGGTGTGTTGTCGGGCTACGACATCACCACCGAAGCACTGCTCACCAAGATGATGTGTCTGTTGGGAGAACACCCCGACGAGACGGAACACGTGAAAGAACTTCTCCAAGAGAGCATTTGCGGCGAACTGACGATTTGCCCAAAGAAGAACCCCGAATGTATTTTGAAGTAGTAAACATCCATGCCTGCCTCCGGTCGGACGAATTTCGACCGCGACAAGGCATAACAAACAGCAAAGACGACTACTCCTTAATATATAGGGACCGAAAACAGACTATGATTAACCTTGATAGTTAAACAAAACCAACTAATATGAAAAATCTCGAACCTAAGAGTTTGTGGAACAATTTCTACAGTCTCACCCAGATTCCACGCCCCAGTGGAAAAAGAAAAGAAATCTCAGAATTCCTCGCTAACTATGGTCGCAGCCTCGGTTTGGAGACCATAGTGGACGAGATAGGCAATGTCCTGATTCGCAAACCTGCTAGCGCAGGAATGGAGAACCACCCGGGGGTTATCCTGCAAGGACACATGGATATGGTGCCGCAGAAAAACTCAGATGTACAATTCGATTTTGAGAAAGACCCCATACAAGCCTATGTAGAGGAGAACGGCGAATGGGTTACCGCCAAAGGTACGACCCTCGGTGCCGACAACGGAATAGGTGTGGCAACCGCTATGGCAATCCTCGCCGACAAAGATGTAGTACACCCCCCGTTGGAGGCGTTCTTCACCATCGATGAGGAGACCGGTATGTATGGTGCATTCGCACTCGAAAGCGGTATGCTGCAAGGTAAGATACTGCTCAACCTCGACTCGGAGAGCGAAGGCGAATTGTATATCGGTTGCGCAGGTGGCGTGGATACCACTGCTACTTTCGATTTCGAACCCGTAGATACCGAAGAAGGCGACATCGCCCTGCGCGTAGCTATCCGTGGATGCAAAGGTGGACACTCCGGTTGCGACATTCATCTGCAACGTGCCAACGCCATCAAACTGCTGTTCCGTTTCCTAAAAGACGCGGTGGCTAACTACGAAGCACGTCTCGCATACGTTGAGGGCGGCAGTCTTCGCAACGCTATCCCGCGCGAAGCATCCTGCCTCATCACCATCCCAGCAGAGAACAGAGACGCAATCTTAGATTTGGTAGCCGACTACGAAGACCTGTTTATTCGCGAGTACGATGGCGTAGAAGACAATATCTCACTCATCGCCGAAGATGCAGAATGTCCGAAAGTGGAACTGCCCGAAGATGTACAGGACTTCCTGATTCACGCCATCACCATTGCGCCAAACGGTGTATATCGTATGATTCCGGAGATGCCGGATGTGGTGGAGACCAGCAACAACTTGGCAAAAATAGAGATGCAAGGCAAACAGATAATCATCTGCTGTCTCACTCGTTCATCGGTAGAATCACGCAAAGAGGAATTGCAATCCATCATCGACTCGACTTTCTCTATGGCAGGTGCCAAAGTAGAGTTCTCGGGCGCATACCCGGGCTGGAAACCCAACCTGCATAGCAACATCTTGGAGATAATGAAGGCAACCTACCGCAGCGAATTCAACCAAGACCCGCGCGTCATCACTATCCACGCCGGTTTGGAGTGCAGCATCATCGGACGCAACTATCCCGAAATGGACATGATTTCGTTCGGTCCTACTATTGAGCACCCACACTCACCTGATGAGCGTGTAAATATCGCTACTGTACAGAAGTACTATCAGTTCCTTCTTGCTACGCTGAAAGCCATCTAAGGCACTGACTTTCAGCGATACACATAAGGCTGCCTGACAAAGCGATTGTCAGGCAGCCTTTTTCCTCTCAATCAGACCCACCGTATACCCTTCTCGTTCTCTATATCCGACTCTGTCACTCTCTCGATATTCCTCCTCAATACAATTGTGGAGACTATTGCAACGGTCCTAATGGTGAAAATTTATCGGTATTACCCGGAACGGTCACGCCTGTTTATCTGTTTTTTCTTTCTCTCCTCGGCGGTATGCTCCTTTGGCGAAATACTCGTTGCCCTTTACGCACCGAACTACACCAAAGGTTTTCTGCTGATGGACCCCATCATCATTCTATGCGGATTCCTCATCTTCTTTACCCTGCTGATTTATCCTATTGAGATACTTCGCCCGGGGTGGCTCAACTGGCGTCGCGTACTACTTTTTCTCTCGCCGTGGTTGGCTCTCTCGGCGATACTTCTGTTCTATCCGTTGTATATACGCCCGCTGTACCATATTTGCCAAATAGCCACCTATATCCACGAACCCGGAGTATGGCTCCGCGTATTTTTGAGCATTATCTTCATTCCTTATGGAGTATGGCTCTTCTTTGCGCAACACAACTGGCGCAACACAAGTGCCCCGCTGATTTGGGTGCATACCATAGTGGCAATCATCCTTTGCATGACTATTACCTACTTTGCCAGTCGCGGTCTGCGTATCTTTTGGGCAAATATCGTACACGAAATGCTGTATATCGTGCTAACACTCGCCGTCTTGTATGTGGAGATAGTGGTGCGTCTGAATAGCAAGCGACACGATAATCCGAACGATTACTCCTACAATATGACTATGCTCACTTTATTGGACGAAACAACACTGCCAACAGACTCGGAGAATGAAATTTCGCAACGCGTACTATTGGCATTAGATCAACCCGATATATGGCAAAACCCCGAACTGACACAAGACGATATGATTCGCCTCCTGCACACCAACAAACGCCGGCTTACACTGGCTATCAAGCAGTTAGGATACGATAGTTACCCCGATATGATTAACCGCCGACGCGTAACTTACATACAGGAGCAACTCAAAACCGACCCCACACAGAACCTGCAAGACCTATTCTACAATGCCGGCTACCGCTCACGCACCAGCGCATGGCGCAACTTCACCACTATCACAGGTTGCTCCCCCAGCGATTTCTGCAAAAACATCACTTGAGACAAACCATACTATACTATCAAAGTAACGATAAAAAAGTCTATCAATTATTCAGCCTATTGGAAACAACTCATTAGTTTTGTTTATTCTCGTTCAGTTTTTTCGCTATTTCCTCTACCGTCGGCAAAACTTCCTGCAATTCGGAAGGCAACGTTTTCTGCGCTAACTGATACTCGGAAATGCCTATCGGTGCATGTGTTCTTGATAACGCATAATGTGCCAACACCATATTCTTCTCTTTGCAAATAAGAAGCCCTATTGATGGATTGTCGTTTGGTGTATTCAGCAAATCATCAACCATGGCAGTATAACCCGCCAATTGCCCTATATCTTGAAAATCAAACTCGGTGGTTTTTACTTCAATCACACAATAGCGATGTAGGGGAATGATATAAAACAATAAATCGATAAACTTGTCCTTGCCGCCTGCCGAAAGCCGATATTCGCGCCCGACA
>JBNMHB010000066.1:0-13925 GCA_050872525.1 Bacteroidales bacterium
ACGTTTCGCAGAACCTGAAGAGCTCTGTGGTACCATCCACTATCTCATCTCCGAGGCATCATCTTTCGTTACCGGTGCCTTGAGCGTTGTGGACGGTGGCTTCGATATCTTCTCTATCTGATTCCCCTATGACATCTACCTGACAAGAGTAGGTGATTAGTGGGTGATTAGTAGGTGATTAGTAGGTGATTACTGATACTATACCATACTATGTCTCTTAATTCATAATTCATAATTAGCATAAATTGCTGACAAAATGATTCAAACAATGCGTTGGTACGGACCCAACGACCCCGTCAGTTTGGCGGATATTCGCATGGCCGGCGCCACAGGTGTTATTACCGCTCTGCATCATATTCCTAATGGCGAGGTGTGGAGCATAGAAGAGATACAACGCCGTAAAACCGAAATAGAGGCGGCAGGTTTGGAATGGACGGGTGTGGAGTCTGTACCCGTACATGAGCATATTAAAACACAAGAGGGAAACTATCTCGCCTATATACAAAACTACAAACAGACCCTCCGTAATCTGGGCGAGTGCGGTATCCGTATGGTTACCTACAATTTTATGCCCGTTCTCGATTGGACGCGTACGAATCTCGACTATATCTTCCCCGACGGAAGCCACGGACTGATGTTCGAGAAGGCGGCATATATCGCTTTCGACTTGTATATTCTCCGTCGCGAGGGAGCGGAATCCGAATATACCGACGACGAAAAAGCCCGCGCCCGTGCCCGTTACGAGCAAATGAGCGAGGAGGATAAACAGCGTCTCACACGCACAATGATTATGGGTCTTCCTGGTTCGGAAGAATCATTCACATTGGAGCAGTTCCGTGCGCAACTCTTGCGTTATAAGAACATCGACGCCTCGCGCCTGCGCGCAAACCTTGTGTTCTTCCTGAGCGAGGTTTGCCCTGTGGCAGACGAGGCGGGGATAGCGTTGGTCATTCACCCTGACGACCCCCCGATGCCGATTCTCGGTTTGCCCCGTGTCCTGTCATCGGCGGACGATTTTCAAGCCCTCATAGACGCTGTCCCCAACAAAAGCAACGGACTCTGTCTCTGTACAGGCTCTTTCGGAGGAGCGGGAAAACACGATTTGATAGGTATGATGCATCGTTTCGGCGACCGTATCAACTTCGTCCACCTGCGCGCTGTCAGTCAGACGCCGGAAGGCGATTTCTATGAGAAATGGACGTTTGAGGGGGACCTCGATACCTATGCGTTTCTCTGCGCCATGCACGAGGTGGAGCAACAACGCGGCTGTGCTATTCCTCTTCGTCCCGACCACGGACATTGTATCTGCGACGACCTTGCCCAAGGCAAACGCACCAACCCGGGGTACACCCTCCTTGGTCGTCTCCGCGAACTCGCAGAAATCCGTGGCATGGAACTCGCCATTGCACGCCAAACAAACACGCTCTAATGCCCCGTATATGGTGCTTTGTTGTCTTTTTTTGAGAAAAAAGCAGTGTAAACTTGTGTATATCAATTAAAAGTTGTACCTTTGCACGCTTTTTCGGGTAATGGGCTCAGAAAGTCGCCGTAGGCAGCGTATGAAATCAACGGAACCAATGTCTTATGACGGAGTGAAAACAACAACGTGGAGATATATGGAGAATGTTATTAGCAGCGCGAAGGACCTATCAAGCCGCCCAACACGATATAACTAATTAAAATTGTGATAATGTACGCAATTGTAGAAATGAAAGGTCAGCAATTCAAAGTAGAAGCTGGCAAAAAGTTGTTCATCAACCGTATGAACACCGTAGAGAAAGGTGCGGAGGTTGTGTTCGACAATGTGTTGCTCGTTGATAACGACGGCAACATCACAGTAGGTGCTCCCTACGTAGCAGGAGCAAAGGTAGTATGCGAAGTGCTCGACAACGAGTGCCGTGCAGAGAAGATTCTTGTTTTCCACAAGAAACGTCGCAAAGGCTACCGCAAGTTAAATGGTCATCGTCAAGACTTGACGAATGTAGTAGTTAAAGAAATCGTTATTGCTTAAAAGAAAGGACAGAAATTATGGCACATAAGAAAGGTGTCGGTAGTTCGAAGAACGGCCGTGAATCAGAAAGCAAACGACTTGGCGTAAAAGTTTGGGGTGGACAATTTGCCAAAGCAGGCAACATCATTGTACGCCAACGCGGTACTGTACACAACCCGGGTGAAAACATGGGTATGGGTAGCGACCACACTCTCTACGCTTTGGTAGATGGTGTCGTTACATTCCGCAAGAAGAAAAACAACAAATCCTATGTCTCTATTCAGCCGGTAGCAGAGGCTTAATCGGCGAGAGAAATGGATATTATTAGGTTTCTCCTACCGATTGCTTCGGCAATTCGGCAGGAGAAACTTGTTATATAAACAGACTGCTCAAACAAGGCTTCGCCAATGTGAGCGAAGCGAACAAACCCATATTATAATATGCTGACACTAAAACAAATCTACGACGATAAAGAGAAAGTCATCGCCGGATTGGAGAAAAAACATTTTGCCGAAGCCCGCGAAGCCATCGATAGAGTGCTCGCTCTCGACATAGAGCGTAAGACCGCACAGCAGAAAAAAGACGCTGCGGCTGCAGAGATGAACAAAATTTCCAAGTCTATCGGTATGCTGATGGCACAAGGAAAGAAAGACGAGGCGGGGGCAGCCAAAGCACAGACCGGTACTCTCAAGACCGATATTGCACAATACGAAGAGCAGATGGCAGGGGCAGAACAAGCACAGCGCGAGTTGCTTCTGACCATTCCTAATGTACCTTATGCCTTAGTACCCGAAGGGAAAAGTGCGGACGATAACCTGGCGGTTAAGGTGGGTGGTTTTGCTACCGGTCCGCGTCTGAAAGTGTTGGAGCAGGACAACGCATTGGCGTTCTCTGCGGAGGGAGCGTCTATCGCTTTGCGTGATTGGCCTGCGGAGGAGAATCCGGAACCCGCTAATGCGAAATTGCCACACTGGGAACTGACCAAGAAATACAACCTTATCGACTTCGATTTGGGCGTGAAGATTGCGGGGGCAGGTTTCCCTGTCTATATCGGTCAGGGCGCACGCTTGCAACGCGCACTCATCAATTTCTTCCTTGCTGAGGCCAACAAGGCAGGTTACACCGAGATTATGCCCCCCACTGTTGTCAATCAAGCCAGTGGGTACGGAACAGGGCAACTGCCTGATAAAGAGGGACAAATGTACCACTGCGAGGTGGACGACTTGTACCTGATTCCTACTGCCGAGGTGCCTGTAACCAATCTTTACCGTGATGTTATCATCGATGAAGACCAACTGCCCATCAAGAATTGCGCATACACCGAGTGTTTCCGTCGCGAGGCAGGTTCGTATGGCAAGGATGTGCGTGGTCTGAATCGTCTGCATGAGTTCTCCAAAGTGGAGATTGTCCGTGTAGATACACCGGAACACAGCGATGCAAGTCATAAGGAGATGTTGGCGCACGTAGAGAACTTGCTCAAGAAACTCGAAATCCCCTATCGTATCTTGCGTCTGTCGGGTGGCGATATGTCGTTCACTGCCGCTATTTGCTACGATTTCGAGGTCTATTCAGAGGCGCAACATCGTTGGCTTGAGGTGTCTTCTACATCCAACTTCGATACCTATCAAGCCAATCGTTTGCATTGCCGTTATCGCAATGCAGCGGATAAGAAAGTATCTGTGGCTCACACCCTTAATGGTTCTGCACTGGCACTACCGCGTATTGTGGCAGCATTATTGGAGAATAATCAAACCGAAGAAGGAATCCGTATCCCCGCAGCCTTGCAACCTTTCTTCGGCGATGATATGATTCGATAATAATCTGATAGTGCTATAGATTATTCAGTAATACATACATAGTTTTAGGATAATACATAATTAGGATAATATAATCAGGAATATGAATATATCGTATAATTGGCTCAAACGCTACATTGCGCTGACGGATGATGCGCAGACAGTGGCTCAAATACTGACTTCCATCGGTTTGGAAGTGGGAACGGTAGAGAAAGTACAGACTATCAAAGGCGGTTTGGAAGGTTTGGTGGTGGGCGAAGTGCTCACTTGTGTACCTCATCCCAACTCTGACCACCTGCATATTACGACTACGCGAGTGGCTGCCGATGCAGAACCCTTGCAGATAGTATGCGGTGCACCCAATGTGGCTGCGGGGCAGAAAGTGATTGTGGCAACAATAGGAACTGTACTATATGACGGTGATGAGCATTTTACGATAAAAAAAGGTAAGATACGCGGCGAAGAGTCGTTGGGTATGCTTTGTGCGGAAGATGAGATAGGAGTAGGCAGCCATCATGACGGGATAATCGTTCTGCCGGCGGATACTCCTGTGGGAATGTCTGCCAAGGAGTATTATCACGTGGAAGATGATACGCTGATAGAGGTGGATATCACGCCGAACCGTTCTGATGCAATCAGCCATTATGGCGTGGCACGCGACCTGTATGCTTATTACAAGGCGCACGGGCAAGATATAGCATTGATCAAACCGAGTGTGGATGCTTTTGCTGTGCAAAATCACCATTTGCCTATTGCTATCACGGTAGAGGATACGGAGGATTGTCCGCGTTATACGGGGGTGAGCATTGAGGGCGTAAGTATCAAAGAATCACCCGATTGGCTGAAGAAAGCACTGACTACTATTGGTGTTCGACCGATTAATAATGTGGTGGATGTAACCAATTTTGTGTTGCACGAGATGGGTCAGGCGTTGCATAGTTTTGATGCGGACAAGATACGCGGGCAGAAAGTGGTGGTGCGCAAAGCCTATGAGGGGGAGAAATTCACGACCTTGGACGGAGTGGAGCGTACGATGACGGCAAACGACCTGATGATTTGCAATGCGGAAGAGGCGATGACCATTGCGGGTGTGTTTGGCGGATTGGAGTCTGGTATTACGGAAAATACAAAAAACATATTCCTCGAGAGTGCTTATTTCAATCCTGTTTGCATACGAAAGACCTCGCGCAGGCATCAGATACAGACCGATGCTTCTTTCCGTTATGAGCGTGGTTGCGACCCGAATAATACCTTGTATGTGTTGAAGCGTTGCGCGTTGCTCATACAGGAAGTAGCGGGTGGCGAGGTGTCGATGGACGTGAGCGACAACGGGCAGACGCAGTTTGAGCCAAGCCCTGTATGTATCAACATACCTCGTGTCAATTCGCTGATTGGCAAGGAGATAGGTGAAGATAAGATTGAGACTATTCTTCGCGCGCTGGAGATGGATATAGTGAGCAAAGAGGGTGATGATTGGCATATCACCGTGCCTCGCTACCGTGTGGATGTGGTTCGCGAATGTGATGTGGTGGAGGATATACTGCGTATATACGGCTATAACAATGTGGAGTTTCCGGAGAAAGTGAATACGAACCTCAGTTTTGGTTTGAAGCCGAACCCGCAGAAGTGGCAGACGCGTATATCGGAGCAATTGACTGCGCAGGGTTTTTATGAGATTTTGAACAATTCTCTCACAAAGACTGCATATTACGAGGGGTTGGAGACTTATCCGCTGAGTGAGTGTGTGAAAATAAAGAATCCTTTGAGTCAGGATTTGGGTGTAATGCGCCAGAGCCTGTTGTTTGGCGGTTTGGAGGCGATACAGCGGAATGTAAATCGCAAGAACAGCGACCTGAAACTATATGAGTTTGGCAATTGCTATCACTATCATGCCAATCCTGCCGCTCGGGAGCATAACCCCGAAAATGCGCTTGTTGAATATGCTGAGGAGAGCCACTTGGCACTATGGATAACGGGAAACAAGACGCCACAATCGTGGATAACCAAAGGAGAAAAGACTACGTTCTATATGCTGCGGGCATATACGAATGGTGTGATGACGCGTATGGGGGTGGATGTGCAACGGTGTCGCTTGGAACCGTTCTCGAATGAGTTGTTTGCCGATGGATTGATTGTTAAGGCGCAGAATAACAAGGAGCTGGGCAGGATGGCGATAGTGGACAAGAACGTATGCAAGCAGTTTGATATCGACGAGACGGTGTATTATGCGGATTTGGATTGGCAACAACTGCTGAAACAGAATAAGCAATATAAACCAGTGATAACCGACCTGCCGAAGTTCCCCGAAGTGAAGCGCGATTTTGCGTTGTTGGTGGACCGGGAAGTGGAGTTTGCCGACCTCGCACGGGCTGCTTATGAGACGGAGAAGAAACTGCTGAAGAATGTGTATCTATTTGATGTGTACGAGGGCAAGAACCTGCCTGCGGGTAAGAAATCGTATGCGTTGTCGTTTATCTTGCAGGATCCTGATAATACGCTGAAAGACAAGCAAATAGAGACGATTATGGAGCGTCTGCAAAAGGCGTTTGAGAGCAAGTTTGGTGCAACGTTGCGGTAGTTTTTAGAACATATAATTTTCCATATAATTGAACCCTTGACTTTTGGGGCGAAATTATGAGAGAAGAGAGCAGAACGATACCCCGTTCTGCTCTCTTCTCATTATTATTTTTATGAATCCAACGCGAGTTCGATATATGGTTGGAATTGCTTAATCACCCCTTATCCACCTGACATCCACCTGACTCTCGAATACACATTATACAAAAAGATAAGATAGGTTACATTTCTTGGAGGCAATCGGTTAGGATAGTTAGGATATCGTTTTCTTGGAGGGGGACCCATGCGGAATCGAGGCCTTCGTTGAGGGCAATATGTTGTGCTATTTCGGGTAGGCGGGAAGCGTCGATGCCCACTTGCGGTAGCGTCATAGGGATACCTAATTCGTGGTAGCAATCATATAACGCGTGTATTGCCGCTTCGGGGGTATCGGTACCCCATATATGGTTTCCGAAGGATGTGATGCGTTCAACCACCTGTTGGTGCAACTCGCCGGTGGTATGGGTGAGTATATACGTCATCCATCGTGGAGCAACAATGGCGAGCCCTATCCCGTGCGTGATGTCGTAGAAGCCCGACAGCGCGTGTTCGATGGCATGCAACGGCCATCCGCTCTCGCTGTTCCCCAGAGCATATATACCATTGCAACCCAATGTGCAGGCGTAGAATATCTCCGCGCGCGCGTTGTAGTCCTCCGGATTAAGAAGGACGACACGCACATTCTTACAAAGCGACCGTACCGCTCCCTCCATAAATGCGTCGTTCATATCGATGTGGTCGGCGCAGAAATACTGCTCCATAATATGGCTGATACAATCCGCCACGCCCGCCAAAGTGTGCATGGGTGGCACGGTGAAGGTATAGGTGGGGTCGATGAAACTGACAGCGGGGAAATTGGTAGGTGCGAGGTAGCCGATTTTGTCGTGCGTTTCTGTTCGTGAGATGACCCCTCCGCAGTCGTATTCGCTACCCGTGGCAGCGAGTGTGATGATATCTACGATGGGGAGTGCAGCCAATGTCTTCACTTTGCGGGTGATAAGGTCCCACGTTTCACCGTCGTACTTTGCGCCGGCAGCGATGGCTTTGGAACAATCCAAGACGGAACCTCCGCCGACACTGAGTATGACATCGATATGTTTCTCCTTGCATAGTCGCACTCCCTCCACCACGCTCGTGGCGTACTTGGGGTTTGGCTCAATTCCCGGCAACTCGGTTATCTCGGCATCGGGCAAGAGGGCATATACCTTGTCGTAAAGCCCTGAACGTTTGATACTTCCGCCGCCGTAGGTGAGCAGAATCCGTTTTCCGAACTGCGCCATAACGCGTGGCAATTTCTCATCGACCACTCCGCGCCCGAAAATGAGACGCGTGGGTGTTTGGTAATCAAAGTTTTGCATAGTATAACATATTTGGTTTGCAAAATTACGCAAAAAATGCGACTTGTGCAAATGTCATTCGCCGATAGCCGTGGCGAGCATTGCTTGTGCGATGAAAGCGTCGGCGATGTCGGTGAGATAGGTTTGGTAGAGTTCGTTGTAGGCAGTTCGCGCGGCAATGAGTTCGAGGAGGGAGGTGTCGCCTTTGTGATAGCCCCGTTTGCGTTGGTGCAACACTTGTGCAGCGTCTGCGAGCGTGCGGGTGAACGTTGGCATCAGTCGGGACTTGACAGCATAGGCGCAGTAGGCTTGTTGGACCTCGGTGAGAATCTGCTGCTGCAAGGCTTGAACGTTCATTTCGGCTTGCTTCACCTGTTCTTTTGCCTGCCGCACGGTACCTTTGTTGGCGGAGGAGAACTTGAGGGGGAGACTGAACCCGACGGAGAAACCGTCAAAAGGAGGTGCTGGTGCTTCCTCGTTGTTCACCCGCATGGCATGGGTGTAGCCTGCTTCGAGGGTGAGTTCGAGGTGTTGCCCCGCCTTGATGACGCGCAGTTGCTGCTGTGTGAGTGTCTTTTCTGCGAGTGCGCGTATCAGGTCCGCACGGTTGGCGAGCGCGCGTTGTTGGAGTTCCTCGAGCGAGGCAGTGGGGAGAGGTACGATGGGCAAGATACTGTCGGCGATACCTGTGAGCGTCTCGCCGCTGATTAGGGAAAGGTCTGCCAGGGCGTTCTGCTTTTCCACCCAGGCGTTCTGCCATTGGTGGTAGCATAGATTCGCCTCCACTTGAGATTGCATAGCGGTCGCCTTGTCGGTATCGCCCACCGCCAGACGCAAACTGTCGCCCCGTGCTATTTCGCTCATAATCAGGTAGGTAGTATGGTACACTTGTTCGGATTGTATAGCCAACCACGCCATTGCATACATCTCTGCTGCCTGTTGCCGGAGGTTTCTGAGGTAATCTGCCACTGCAGCGCGTGTAACTTCCACCTCTGCTTTTGCCGCGCCGATATTGGCTGCCCTTTCGCCTCCGAGAGGGATGGTGTAAGCCAATCCGACATCGAATGTCTGCCCCATCTGCAAGTTCCAATCTTGGTTGTTTCCGTATGAAAAACTCAATTCGGGGTCGCGAAACACCCGCGCTGCCTGTTCGCCAGCCAAGGCTATATCGATGGCATATTTCTCGGCGAGATAGGCCGTGTTCTGCGAGGCTACTTTTTGTAGGAACGTCTCGTAATCGGGCAAGACCTCCGCCTTTGCACTACAGCATAAGGCGGTGATTATCATCAAGTTAATCGTCAATCGTTTCATATTCGTGTTTGTTTTTGATGAGCGCATGACGCTCGATGAGATAATAGAAAGCGGGCAACACATAGAGGGTGATAATAGTGGAACAGAGCAAGCCATAAACAATCACGGTAGCCAACGGACGCTGCACGTCGGAACCTATTCCTGTCGCCAGCGAGGCGGGGAAAAGTCCGATGATTGCCACCGAAGCAGTCATCAGCACAGGGCGTAATCGGTCAGCAGCCCCTGTTCGCACAGCCCTGCCCAGGGTAAGCCCCCGTTTGCGCAAGTCGTTGATATGCGACAGCATAATGACACCATTCTGAATGGTGAGTCCGAAAAGGGCAATGAATCCCACTGCGGACGAGACATTAAACGACATACCCCGTATAACCAACGCTGCCAGACCTCCCAACAGCGAGAGCGGTAGCAGGCCGATAAGCAATCCCGCCTGACGGAACCGCCCGAAGACGGCAAACATCAGCAGGAACATTATCGCCAAGACAAACGGAATCACCACAGCGAGACGCGTATATGCACGGCGTTGATTTTCAAACTGCCCGTCCCAACGGATGGAGTATTTCTGATGGTCCATAGGGATAGCAGCAACGATAGGTTTGGCTTCGTTGAGGAAAGAAGTCAGGTCTCGTCCACGGAGGTTGATACGTACCGTGAGATGGCGGTGGTTCATCTCGCGTGTGAGCGTGGAAGCCCCGAGCGTAGTGCGTACAGAGGCTACTTGCGAAAGGGGTATCTGTACGCCTGTAGCCGACGTAAGCAGAAGAGAACCAATCTGTTCTGGTGTTTCGCGCACTTCAGGACGGTAGCGACAAGTAACATCGTAGGTTCGCCCATCGACATATACCTCGCTCACAGCCCTACCTCCGATAGCCACTTCGATGAGTTGGCTCACATCTGCCACATTAAGTCCGTAGCGTGCCACTCGCTCGCGGTCGATAGCAATCTGTAGTTGGGGGAGTGGCGGTTCTTGGTCGATGACCACATCGGATGCACCGGGAATGGCTTTGATACGCTCCACCACCTCTGCGGCGATACGGCGTGCTTCATCTTGGTCTTCACCGTAGATTTTCACCGCCAAGTCGGAGTGCGAACCTGCTATCTGGTCCATCACCATGTCGATGATAGGTTGCGAGAATCCCACCTGATAGCCCGGCATAGTGGCAATCATTGCTTCCATATCGGCAATAAGGTCCGATTTCTTTCGCCCCCATTTCCATTGGTTATATGGTTTTAGCCCCACACATACCTCGATATGCGACGATGTGAACGCTTCCGCTCCCTCGTCATCACGTCCCACCTGGGTCATTACATAGGTTACCTCGTCGAACTGTTTGAGGCGTGCGCGCAGGGTATCGGCAAACTGTTGCGAGCGTTGCAATGAGATACCATAAGGCGTCTGCACCTGTATCCATATCCCCCCTTCGTCCAACTCGGGCAGGAAATCCTTGCCGACACCAAAACCCAATCCCACCACGATAAGCAGGATGGCTACGATGGGCGCAAAGAGTTTGCGCGGGTGGGTGAGAAGCCAATCGGTATGACGATGGTATGCCATCGTGAGACGCTCCAACACTTTGTTGTGGTAAATCTTTCGGGGCTTGCGATAGAGCGCATAGGCAATGGCAGGAATCAGCACCAACGAAGTGAGCATCGCGCCGATAAGGGCATACCCCACCGTGAACGCCATAGGCGTAAATAGTTTGCGCTCAATGCGTTGGAAGGCAAACAGGGGCATATAGGCGATGATGATAATCAGGGTGGCGAAAAAGATAGGTTTAGCCACCGCCGCCATACGTTCCACTGCCGTCTCGCGTTTGAGCATCTCCGTCGGTCGGTCCTCACGCAGGCGGATAATCGTTTCCATCATCACGATAGACCCATCCACAAGGATACCGAAGTCGATGGCTCCGAGCGAAAGCAGGTTGGCGGGTACATCGGTGAAGTGCATCAGGATAAACGCCACAAGCAACGATATAGGAATGGCAATCGCCACGAGAAGTGCAGCGCGAGGACTGCCCAAGAAACAGATTAGCACGGCGATGACAAGCAACATACCGAACAGCAACGTGTGCGAGACGGTCTGCAAAGTGGTATTCACCAAGTGGGTTCTGTCCATCACGGGCTTAATCTGCACCCCGTGTGGCAATGCCCCCTGCGTATTGAGTTCGTCCACAGCGGCATGCACCTGTTCCAAGACGGCAGACGGATTCTGGTAGCGCAACATCTGCACGATACCCTGCACGCCGTCGGTCTGATGAATCGTGTCATCGTCATAGCCCAACGCCCCTTTGCGCTCTAAGTTGCCATATTTGACCTCGCCCAAATCGCGCAGGTAGATAGGGTGTCCGTTGTCGGTTCTGACCACTATATCGCGCATTTCGTTCAGGTCGTGGATAAGCCCCACCGAGCGCACCACATAACTCAGTTCGCCACGGTCTAACATCGACCCGCCGGCGTTGGAGTTGTTCGCTTGGATGGCTTCTTCTATCTCGGTGAGCGACACGCCATAGCGTTGCATACGCTCAGGGTCCAATTCTACCTGATATTGTGTGGTGATACCTCCGTAGTTGCTCACATCGGCTACACCCTGTATCTGCCTCAGGCGCGGGATGATGACCCATTTGTTGAGATCGGTCAGTGTCCGCAAATCCGTGTTGCCGTCGGACACTAAGATATATCGGTATATCTCACCTGTAGGAGAGGTGAGCGGGTTGAGTTCGGGCTCGGCATTATATGGCAAATCCACTGCCGCAATACGCTCCGTAACCCGTTGGCGCGCCCAATAGTCGTCGGTTCCGTCCTCGAAGACGAGTATGATAATCGACAGGCCAAAGGTGTTCTTTGAGCGCATAATACTCAGGTTGGGCGTTCCGTTGAGTGCCCGCTCCAAAGGAATGGTTATCTGTTGCTCTATCTCCTCCGCTGCCAATCCGGGCACTTGGGTTACCACCTGAACGGTTACATCGGCAATGTCGGGATAGGCATCGATAGGCAACTGACGCCACGAATACAATCCCAGAAAAGTGATAATGCAAAATAACGAGATGACAAGCCAACGATGGCCTACCACCCAATCAAGAAAACGTTTCGTCATACCCTTACTGCGCTAAATAGATTCCACCTTGTGTGATAATACTCTCGGCGGGCGTCAGACCGCTGATCACTCGCACCTGCTTCGCGTTAACCGACTGAATAGCAACCGTTTGCGGCACAAAAGTCGAATCATTAAGGGCGACATATATATATGGTTCCGTACCCTGCATCACTGCCGTGGAAGGAATGACGATGGCGGGTGTAGCCTGTGCTGAAAACTCTGTGCGGACATACATACCGGGCTTGAGCGCGTGGTTGGGATTAGCCACTTGGATAGTAACATCTATCGCGCGGGTGGTCTCGTCCACCAATCCGCCCACATAGACAATTTGCCCCTCGAAAGCACAATCGGGATAGGCATCGGCATAAACCGTTACATGGTCGTCGGCATGGATAGAACGGATATATTGCTCTTTGATTTGCGCGGTTACCCACACTCGGCTCAGGTCGGCAATAGTGATGAGCGAAGCCTCGTCGGAGCGGACAAACTGCCCGTTGGTAACCTCACAACGCATCACCTCGCCCGTGATAGGCGCAATGATACTCAGTTCGCCATCGTTCTTTAGTTGGGTGGTATCTACGCCGAGAACCGAGAGCGATTGTTGTGCTTGGCTCAGTTCGCGACGTGCCAGTTCCGCCTCGTTGCGGGCTTCCTCCAACTCTCGCGCAGAAATGATACCGTCGTGGCGGAGAGATTCTTTCCTGGCAAGGTTGCGTGTGGCAAGGTCGTTGTTGGAGCGTGCCTCGAACCAGGCTTTGACAATGTCGGCAAATTCAGCTGAGTAGAACGCAAACAGAGGTTGTCCGGCACGCACTTTCGTACCCGGACGAACATAACATGTACCTGTGCGACCGTCCATCGGAACAGCCACTTCGGCTAATCTGCCTGCCTCTGCACGCACGGTGCCTACTGTCGAAAACGAGGAGGAGAAATCGCTTAGGGATATATTTTCTATAGAAATGCTTGCGCGCACGGGCGAAGCGGAAGGAACAATAATAGTGTCGTCACGATGAACGACTGATACGGATTCAAGAGAATCGGACGCGCTATGACAAGCTGTCAAAAACAAGCATAATCCTAGTATGCTTGGAAAATTATATTGCATAAATAATAGTTTATTAGTTGTAAATCTGTGAGTTATACGGTTGCCGACGGCAACGGTTGCTTATAGAGATACACTAATAAACCGGCGGTGCGCGGAGAGAAAACGTCCGAATCGGACACAGAGCGCGAGGCGTGATACAAGCCGACAGCACATTGTACAACAACGGACGAATCAAAGCAGCAACTGCCAACAACCCGCCCAAGAACAGCAAAAATTCGCTTTGGTGGAATTGAATGAAATGAATCTGTTGCGTGGAGTGGGTACCGTCGGGCGTACTGTGGTGTGTGGAAGCATGGAAATGCGAATGGACAATATAGGTGTCATTCACAATATGCGCGTGGGTAAACATGGTAATATCCGTGTAGTACACACAGAATAGCACCGACAGCATATACGCTATCGCTTTACGCACATATTGTTTCCTATTTCTCACTGCTTTTCTTTCCTACAAAAACTATACAGAACAATAGTAATCTTGTCTTTCTGTCGCGGGACTGTCGCGAGTCTATCGCGAGCCTGTCGCGGGTTAATTCGCCCGATTCGCGTACCATCAAATAGCAATCAATTACGCCCAAAAGACGGCAAAAAGAGCCGACGTAATGCTTCCTTTATTTTCCTCCCACAAGGGTCTTGATGTCGTTCAGTTTGTTGAGTGCTTCGAGCGGGGTAAGGCTGTTGA
>JBNMHB010000067.1:0-13781 GCA_050872525.1 Bacteroidales bacterium
CTGTTTTTATGCCCAACGAGAAGGAACTTTGTGCGCTCACACGCAGCAAAACAGTGGACGAGGCAATCGACAAGATATTGCCCTATACCAATGCCGCTGTTATCAAACAGGGCAGCCGTGGCTCGCTCCTGCTTACCGCAGATGGGGTACGTCGTCAGCAAGAGGCTATGCTCAATACCAGGGTGGTGGACGCTATCGGCGCTGGTGACTCGTTCAACTCGGGCTTTATCTCACGGTTCGTACAGGGCAAACCGCTTGAGGATTGCCAACAATACGGCAATATGACAGGGGCTGTCAATACTACCGCTGCAGGCGGTACTGGCGCCTTTACCTCCCGCGAGGACGTCGAGCGCGTCGCAAAGGAACGTTTCGGCTTTGAAGCCTGATGCTATCCTCTACGAGAGATATACGAATGATATACGAGAGATACACGAAGGATAAAGCATACCATAAGCATCTTTTAGAGATACATTAACCCAATAATATACTCTGCTTGTCCCCCTCTTTGAGGGGGTGCGGGGGAGTCCCGTTTGAATATGAAAAAAACACTAATCTTCGCTTTTGCTGCCTTGACTATGGTGGCTTGCACCAATAATTCGGGTTCGAAACCGGTAGAGAGTCCGATGGACACTATCTTGCTCAACGACTATCGACCCGTCAATGTGAATAACATTCCTGAGACCTATGTGGAGAAAGGCAAGTTCCCTGTCATCGACTTCCACTCCCATGACTATGCTACTTCCAAAGAAGAGGTCGCAGAGTGGGTGAAGACGATGGACGCTTGTGGTATCGCCGAGACCCACATCATGCATTGTTCGTGGATTGGCGACCCATTGGAGAGCGTGATGGAGCGTTATGCCGATTATCCGGACCGTTTCAGGTTCTGGTGCTGTTTCGACTACACCCAAATGCTCCAAGATGGTTCCGCCGACGAGGCTATTGCATACCTCGAGAAATGCCACGCCCTCGGCGCTATCGGTGTAGGTGAGATGGGCGATAAGGGAGAGGGAGACCTCTATGCACGCCCCACTGAAGGACGCGGAATCCACCTCGATGACCCCCGTCTGCACCCTGTGCTGACCAAGTGTGGGGAACTGCATATGCCCATATCCATTCATATCGCAGAACCCTATTGGATGTATCTCCCGCAGGACCGATACAACGATGGTCTGCCAAACGGTGCTGTCTGGCATGTGGACACCACGGATGCGGGCTGTCTCGGATACAATGGTCTGATGACCTCCTTCGAGAATGCTGTGCGCGAGAATCCCAATACTATCTTTATCGCGTGCCACTACCTTAATATGAACCAAGACCTGCCGCGTCTGGGGGCATTGTTGGATAAATATCCCAATCTCTACGTGGATATTGCAGCACGTGTGGCAGAGGCTGCGCAGACACCGCGCGCTACACGCGACTTCCTTATCAAGTATCAGGACCGTGTTCTCTTTGGTACCGACAATGGTATGGGGGCGGATATGTATCGCAATATATTCCGCGTGTTTGAAACGGCCGATGAGCATTTCTACATCCACGATTTCAACTACCATTGGGCTCTGTCGGGATTCTATCTCCCCGACTCGGTGCTTGAGAAAATTTACAACAAGAACGCTACCCGTATCTTGCAGGAATACAAGTAATTTCATAGTGTCTATAGTGTCTGTAACAACTATAAAAGCAAAAACAAATGAAAAAAGTTTGTTGGTTAGTAGTAATTGGTATTGTTGCACTCGCAGCAGGTTGTTCTTCGCCTAAACCTGAAACCGACCTGCTGGAGTGTGATGCGGCTACGATGACCCGGTTCCCGTATTCCGAGAATGGGGTCATCGTAGAAAAGCATCAAACTTCTACGCCTGTGGCTCAGTACCCGGGTCTCACACGTATCGAGACCTACTACGTAAACAAAGGTAAACCTATCACCGTCCGTGCTTATGAGATGTGTCGCACACGGGTGGAGGTCGCTGACACCGTTCTTTGGAGTCTCCAACCCTCCTCCACTTCTGCACGCCTCGATTGGGTATTGCCGGTCAAGGAAGGTTTCTACAAGCAGAACTACCTCGGTATGAACAACTGCGACTACGGAGGCGGTATTCCGATGATCGACCTGTGGACACGCAATGGCGGTGTGGCAATCGGATTGTTCGAACCGGTCTTGCGTATGATTTCTATGCCTGTCGAAAGGAAACGCTACGACAATGCTGTAACAATGTCGCTTCGTTATGAGTACGAAGAACCGCTCCTGCTCAATACCGGCGATACCCTTCGCTGCTTTTCGGCGTTCCGTTACGACCATCAGGGAGACTTCTTCAATGCCCTTCGCACTTTCTCTTCGGTGATGCAAACGGAAGAGGGGGTACGTATGCAACCGTCTGAGAACGAGGCGTTCGAACCGGTATGGTGTGCATGGGGATATGAGCGTCAGTTCACTATCAACGAGGTCATCGGCACACTCGACAAGGTGGCAGAACTCGGCTTCCGTTGGGTGGACGTCGATGATGGCTTCCAGATTGCCGAAGGCGATTGGGAAACCAATAGTCGTTTCCCGGGGGGCGACCGTGATATGCGTCGTCTCACCGATGAGATTCACCGACGCGGTATGTATGCCAAACTGTGGTGGGCACCGTTGGCAGCAGACCCGGGAACACGTGTGTTGCGTGAGCACCCCGAGATGCTGCTCCGCACCAAGGAATATGCGCCTGAATTTATCACATGGTGGGATAGTTGGTATCTCTCGCCGGTCAATCCCGCTACCACTGCATACACCAACGACCTCTTACATCGTTTCCTCTCTGTATGGAACTTCGACGGACTCAAGATAGACGGTCAGCATCTTAATTGCTGTATGCCCGACTACAACGATGCTTCCGGTCTCGACTATCCGGAAGAGGCGGTGGAAAAACTGCCTTCTTATTTCGAGAATGTCTATAATCAAGCGCGTGCCATCCATCCGCACGCTGTCATTCAAGTCTGCCCTTGCGGTTGTTCCATGAACTACTATCTCTTGCCTTTTATCAATCAGGCAGTGGCGTCCGACCCTACTTCTTCGGCACAAGTGCGCATGAAACGCAAAGCGTATGCGGCTATGGTTCCGCAGATGGCATACTATGGCGACCATGTGGAACTCACCGACGGCGGTACCGACTTCGCTTCGCAAATAGGTACAGGCTCGGTCATCGGTACCAAGTTTACCTATCCGAAAGATAATCCTCATGCTTCGGGATCCTTCCTTCTTACACCCGAGAAAGAACAACTCATCCGCCATTGGATGCGTATATATAAGGAGAAGGACCTCGCCCGCGGAGAGTATCTGAACCTATATACGTATGGTTTCGACTATCCCGAAGCACACGTCATTCGTCAACATGGCAACCTCTACTACGCGTTCTATGCCGACCAATACACGGGGCAGATAGAGTTGCGCGGACTGGAAAAAGGCAAAACCTACACGGCAACCACCTACACGGCTGAGAATCCTATGGAGTTCGAGGTAAGCGGTGATAACCCGACTATCAATGCCGACTTTGTCGGAAACTATTTATTGGAAGTAAAAGAAAAAAAGTAATTTCTTTCATTTCTTTTATTTCTCTCGCACCGCAGGTGCGTAGGAAACAAAAAACTAATTATAAACCCTAAAATAAGTACAGATGAAAACATTTCATGTTATTTGTATGGCATTGCTCTTGGGTACCACATCCGCCTTTGCGTCAATTACGGTCAAAGGACAGGTAACCTCTGCCGAGGACGGTCTCGGTATGCCGGGAGCAAGTATCGTAGTCAAAGGGACAACAACGGGTACAATCACCGATTTCGATGGTAACTATGAGATTGAGGTGGACAATGGTGCTACGTTGGTATTCTCCTTTATGGGCTACAAGTCCCAAGAACACAAAGCGGTTCCTCACCTGAGCGTTACCCTCCAATCCGATGCCATCATGATGCAAGAGGTGGTCTCCTTGGGGTATTCGTCGGTGAAGAAAGCCGAGTTGTCATCGGCGGTGGTTACTGTTTCGGCTGACCAACTCACCGATGTTACCACTTCTGATGTGGGAAATATGTTGCAAGGTAAAGTGGCAGGTGTGCAGGTTACCAATGCGGGCGGTCAGCCGGGTGAGGCTGCCCAGATTCGCGTGCGTGGTACTGGTTCTATTACCGCTTCCAGCGACCCTGTTTATGTCGTCGATGGTGTTATGGGTGCTTCGTTCAACCCGCAGGATGTCGAGACGATCTCTGTCCTCAAAGACGCAGGTGCTACCGGTATCTATGGTGCTGCGGCTGCAGGTGGTGTCATCGTCGTTACCACCAAGCAGGGTAAGAAAAATGACAAACTATCTGTCGATATCAAGGCTACTGCAGGTGCCAAACAAGCCCTCTATAGCAATTATAAGATGATGAATTCTGCCGAGTTGTACAATTTCCACAAGTCGCTCTATTCGAAAACCGTCTTCAATAGCCAATACCCGAAGAGCCTCTTGGAGCAGGACTACAAATGGCAAGACGAGTTCTTCCGCACGGGTGTCGTACAAGATTACTACGTTTCCGTCAAGGGCGGTTCGGAGAAAATCGGCTACTATGCAGGTCTCAGTTACTATGGCGAGGAAGGTACTCTCAAATGTACGGGCATGCAGAAAGTGAGCGGTCAGTTCTCTATGAACGCAGACTTGACCAAGTGGCTCGATATGAGTGTACGTGCTTCGTTCTCCAAGTCATCGGTTGATTATGCTCCGTCATGGACTATGCTTGATGATGCGTTCAACAAGATGCCGTGGGATAATCCTTATGAACTCGATGCTGACGGCAACTCTACGGGCAAATATCTCTATGTAAATGGTGATACCCGTTCCGATAACGGCGGCAAATGGTGGTCGCAGAGTAAGTGGAATGCGCTCAATACAACCCAATACAACTATGCAAAATCAAATAATTTTGATTTTAATGGTACGCTTGTATTCAACGTACATTTCACCGATTGGCTCCATTTTACGACTACTAACACTTTCAGCACAGGCTACTACAAATCTACCGAATACCGCGACCCGCGTGCATTCGACTCCGAGTATGCCAATGGTTATCTGAGCAATAGTCTCGGATTGAGCAAAAGTTTCGGTACTATCAATATCCTCAAAGCCAATGGACAATGGGGGCAGCACAGTCTCAGTGGTATGCTCGGCTATGAGTACAGCACATGGAAATCGGAATATACTAACGCTGCCGGTACTGGTATGCCGAATGGCGTGGACGCACTCAACTCCTGCACTCCTTATTCTGTAGGTGGTTATGAGATTCCGGGTGCAAGTTGGGCAACGTTTATCCAAGCGCAATACGACTACGGCAAACGCTACTTCTTGACGGCTACCTTCCGTGCTGAAGCAAGCAGTATCTTTGCCCCCAAAAATCGTGTAGGTTATTTCCCCTCGGTGGCTGCTTCGTGGCTCATCTCCAACGAAGAGTTTATGAAATCGCAAGATGTTGTTTCCTTCCTCAAACTCCGTGCATCGTACGGTATCACGGGTAACAACAATATCCCCGCATACAAATATCTTGCTACCTATGCGCTCAACAGCCTCTATCAAAACAAGGTGTCGGCTACGCCGAGTCGTTTGGCTAACCCGCTTCTCCACTGGGAGACTGCCAATATGGCGGCTGTGGGTATCGACCTGACCTTCATCGATCGTATCGATATGTCTATCGACCTCTATAATACCGATAATACGGGGCTGCTCCTCAATGTACCTGTGGCTCCATCTACCGGTTTCTTCGAGGTTACGCAGAACGCAGGTTCTGTGCGCAACCAGGGTATCGAGTATCGTTTGGATGCGAATGTACTCAATATCGACAAATGGAATTGGAATATCGGTTTCAATATCGGTTTCAACCGCAACCGTGTTACCAAGACACCTAATGGTCCGTTCTTGCAGACTGCTTCCAGCGTAAGCCAGCAGGTCAAAGAGGGACAAGACATCTACTCTTGGTATATGAAAGAGTGGGCAGGTGTTGATCCCGAGAATGGCGACCCGCTGTGGTATGTAGTGGATGCGAACGAACAATATGTCTTGGATGAGAACGGCAACAAAACCACTACCAACGATTACAATGCTACTAATGCACACGTGGTAGGCAAGGCAACTCCGCTCTTTAGTGGTGGTCTCAATACCCAACTCAGTTGGAATGGTATCTTCCTGAGTGTGAACACCAACTTCACCTATGGCAACAAGATATACAACTATACTCGTATGTCCACCGATGCCGATGGTGCCTATGTAGGATACAACCAGATGTCTATCGAAAACTCGGTACAAGGTTGGTCGCGTTGGGAGAAAGCAGGTGATGTCGCTACTCACCCGAAGGCTATGCTCAATGGTAACAAGAACTCCAACGCTATCTCGTCGCGTTATCTCGAGGATGGTTCGTACTTCCGTATCAAGAACCTCACCGTGGGCTACGATTTCCCGACCAAACTTATTAAGAAAGCCTATATGACGCGTTGCCGTATTTATTTCTCGGCAGACAACCTCTTTACGGCAACCAAGTTCTCGGGTATGGACCCTGAAATTACGCTTACCACATCTACCTACGACCTCGCAGGTATGTACTCCAATACCTATCCTGTCGGCCGTACCTTCCAAGGTGGTGTAGAAATCAGTTTCTAATGCTAAAAAAGAAAGACGAATATGAAAAAGATATTTTTATCCATGACGGTTGTTGCAGGTTTGCTGCTTTCGAGTTGCAGCCTCGATTTCTTCCCGTCAGACGAGTTAAACTCTGATGCGTTGCTCCAAGATGAAGCAGGTGCAGAGTATATTATGGATGGTTGCTATGCTATGCTTAAGGATGAGGTAGAGTATGTCGGCTATGCCAGCGGTAATACCTATGTGCGCCACTATACTCAGTTGGCTGAGTTCCCGGCTGACAACGTCTGCTTGGCAGGCAAAACAACCGACCCCCTCTATGAGGCATTGGCATATATGATGACCGACAACCTCAAGAATGTCAGTACGCTTTGGATGTTGGCATACAAGGTGATCTATATGTCGAATACGGTTATTGAGACCCTTGAGAAAAAGGACCTGACGGATAAACAACTCCTCGGTGAGGCATACTATATGCGTGCGTTGATGCACCTGCACATGGTTACACTCTATGCCAAACCATATAGTCAGGGTACCGACAATATGGGGGTGCCTCTTATGACAAGCACCGCTTCTGCCACCACTCGCGAGCCGGTAGGCAAAGTGTATGAGCAGATTGTGGCTGACCTTAAGTTGGCAGCGCAGTATATGGGTAAATCGCGTGGCAATGCGGGCTATCCGAGCCACGATGCCGCCCTTGGTCTCCTCTCGCGTGTTTATCTCTATATGGGTATGAATAATGAGGTCATCTCTACTGTAGAGGAAATGCTCAATGGTGCCACTGCCGAGAGCAAACTTGATCCCGATTTGGCTAACTATTTTGCTAATGCAAAGACCTCCTCGGAGACCCTCTTCTGTGTAGCCCATGAGTTGGTGGATGATAGAAAACAGTCTTCAGCCGGTTCTATGTACAACGGCGACGGCGGTGGATGGGGCGAAATCTATCCCTCTGACCCGCTGCTGTATCTCTATGAGCGTTATCCGAGTGATGTTCGCTATACGGCATTTATCAAACCGCAGTTCCCGGAGACTGTCTCATCGGACTATAATGTCTATTTCCCTGATCCGGAAACACCCGATGATGCATCCGGACGTCAAAACATCGTTATGAAAGTTACTCCGAGTGGCGATAACTTCACGTTCCAAGAAGATGGGAAGACATATACGGTTGAAAAACGCACTGTACAAGGTGAATACAGCGAGTATCACGTAATGTATAAGGACGAAGACTGCTTGGCACGTGTGAGCCACCCGATGACTAACCGCTACAACTATCCGAAGTGGTTCGTTACCAAGTTCGGTTATCAGGACGGCAGTCCTACGCTTTCGAGCCCTGTCTTCAGCCGCTGGGGTGAGGTCATCCTCAACCGTGCCGAGGCGTATGCCAAACTCGGTCAGGACCAAAAGGCGTTGGACGATGTCAATGTAATCCGTAAGCGTGCGGGTATTCCTGCGGAGGGTATGTTCTCTACCACGAATATGCACGGTTATGCGTCCGCTTTCGATATCGTAATGGACGAACGCCGAATGGAACTCGCTTTCGAGGGTTACCGAATGTTCGATGTATATCGCAATAATATGGAGATGGATCGTCGCTACCCGGGTGCACAACCTTGGGCAATCGTCAAACCCGACTACAATCATATCCAATACCCCATTCCTAATGCGGAATGGACGGTTAGCGGTATCCAACAAAACCCTGGATATTAAATCAATCAACATACAATTACAATCAACAACATTTAAAACACAATTTTATTATGAAAAAGTTTCAATTTGCACTTATGTGTGCAGCAGCACTTGCTTTCGTAGCATGTGACAAAAAAAATGAACCCACTCCCACTCCTACCCCCGATCCGGAACCTGAAGTACCCGAGTTCGTTTCGAAGATCAGTACATCGGACAAATCCGCTGCTGACTGGGATAAATTACCCGCAGAATATGTATTTACTACTACCTCTGCAGCAAACCCTGTTGAGAACCGTAGTGCCCTCAAGAGCGTAAAGGTGTACAACGACAAGATGTACCTCAACGTGCTTGTTGAGTGGGACGCTGCTAAGGTTACCGATCTTTCATGGGTACCGTTCCACATCTATATTGATGCTGACAACAGCGATGCAACCGGTGGTTATGCGGACGAGTTCGCTGTAGGTAGCGTAGATCTCTGTATCGAGACCGCTATTCTTTCGAAAGGCGATGACGGTGTATTGGTATCCAACTACAACCCTGCAATTTTCAAATGGTGGGGTGAAGTAGGCGGTGAAGGCTGGATCTGGTCCGATCCTTCTGTTCCCGCAGACGAAACCAACGCTTGGGGCGCACTCGTAGGTGAGGGCAAACTGCCTATCGGTACTTCGCAAATCGTTGCTGACAATATGGTTGAGATTCAACTTCTCCGTGAACTTATCCCTGTTGAGATTAAAAACGAGTTCAAGATTGGTTTCGATATCCAACAAGCATGGTCTTCTGTAGGCGTTCTGCCTAACGCTGACCAAGACGAGACTGGCGCAGAGGTTAAGGCTCCGTTGATGACCGTTAAAACCGACCTCGCTGACTAATCTTTCCCAAAGTATCTTTGCCCTGTTCCAATAGGGCGGGGTAGAGATACTTTTTTACACTTAAATAATGTTGGTTGAGAGTATGGGTGTCGGGGTGCATAACCACGCACCCATACTTGTTTTTTCTTTTTATTCCCCCTATCTGTAACAAAATGAAACGTTTCCTGTCTGTTTTACCGCTGTTGGCACTGCCTTTCATAGCAGGGTGCCACACCACGCCTAACCCTCCGCAGGAGGAGAAAGACCCGGAAGGTACAATCTATTATACCGAGTCCGACGAGATTTTTCCCAATCCTGAGCGTGGTTTCTATGCTCACGTGTCCTACAACTCGTCTGACCTGAACGCACACGCTTCGGCTTCTACCATTGAGAGTGTGCGCACAATGACCGCTGTATCGCTGCTTCTGCATGTCTATTACCTGACTGACTATATTGGAACTGTAAAAGCAAGTGATGGTACAGATTCTATAGTTGGAAGCGAAATACCGCAGGCCTATCTCGACCGTATGCAAACCAATTTCGATGCCATTCGCAATGGCGGCTCTAAGGTGATTGTTCGTTTTGCATACAAAGATGGTTATGCCGGCAATCAGAAACCGTGGGACGCAACGCCCGAGTGGGTTTCAAAACATATAGATGCCGTAGCACCTGTACTCCAAAAGAATGCCGATGTCATACTTTGTATCCAAGCTGGTTTTATCGGTTCGTGGGGCGAATGGTACTACACATCGGGTTTCCCGAGAAACCCCAAGACATCTGAGCAGTATGAGCCGCGCTGGCAAATGTTAGACCACATGCTGGAGGCTTTCCCTGCCGACCGACAAATCTGCCTGCGTACGCCCGAGTACAAGATGCAGTATCTCAAAGACCGCAATCTCTCTACCGACCCGCTTACCGATGCCGAGGCATACCAACCTACTGCCAAAGCACGTCTCGGTGGGCATAATGACTGCTTCGTATCCTGCAGCAACGATGTTGGAACCTACCGCAATAATGTTGACCGTACCTACTGGGAAGCCGACACGCGTTTCACCATAATGGGCGGCGAGACTTGCAACAAGTGTGCGCAGTCCGAGGGAAGTAACGCCATTGACCAAATGGAGCGTTTCCATTGGACCTATCTCAACCGAGACTATCGCAAGGAGATTCTCAATTGGTGGATTCAAACCAAACACATGGACGAGATCAAACGCCGTCTCGGCTATCGTTTTGTCCTCGACAAGGCATATCCCACTCAGAACCCGCAGGCAGGCGAGCATTTCGCAGTCGTACTGACCCTCCGCAACGTGGGTTTTGCGGCACCGGTCAACAAGCGCAGTGTCGAATTGGTACTCGTTTCTGTAGCAGACCCGACCAAGAAGGTAGTCTATCCGCAGACCAACATCGACCCGCGTTTCTGGTTCGCAGGCGAGGTTACTACCACCACCCTCCATGCGAACCTCGATAGTACGCTTTCGGGCGAGTACAAGGTCTATCTCAACCTCCCTGACCCCTATGCTTCGCTCCACGACAACCCCGCTTATTCTATTCGCTTGGCAAACAACGACATCTGGGACGAGAACACAGGCTACAACTACCTCACCACCATCACCCTATAATCTATATAGCAAGTATAGGTGATTGATAGGTGATTAATAGGTGATTCCGCTTAGGATACTCTATTAATGGCTAATTAATGTTCAAAGATAATTAACGTCTAATTATACGATAATTAACGTTCTATTATAAAATTAATGGTTAATTCGTGATAATTAATGTTTCTCTGAAAATACGATTATGAAGAAAAGACATTTTGTTTTTTGTTCTTTGTTCCTTGTTCTTTGTCCGTTGTGGGCTGCGCCCGCAACCCACTGGTGGGGTGCGTCCGTTGGTCTCGGTGCTAACCAACCCTACACCGACCAACCGGCTTTCGACCTCCACGTGCAGGACGAGAACAATCAACTCGTACCGCTTTTCCTTTCTTCCGAGGGTACGTATATGTGGTCGGATAGTGCGTTTGTTTTTTCCGCCGAGAACGGCGAGATACACACCTCCTATCCACTCACCACCGTCCGTGCGGGCAGCACGCTCCGAGAGGCATACCTTGCCGCACAAGCCAAGTATTTTCCCGCTTCGGGGTTGTTGCCCGATACGCTGTTCTTCACCATGCCTCAATACAACACATGGATAGAACTGATGTACAACCAAAATCAGGAGGATATCCTGCGCTATGCACACGCCATCATCGACAACGGCTTCCCCGCCGGGGTCTTGATGATTGACGACAACTGGCAACGCTACTACGGCAATTTCGACTTCAAGGCAGAGCGTTTCCCCGACCCGAAAGCCATGGTGAACGAACTCCACGACCTCGGTTTTCGCGTCATGCTGTGGGTATGCCCCTTTGTATCGCCCGATTCCCCGGAATACCGCGACCTCGCATCCAAAGGCTACCTTTTGCAGAATCCCAATGGTGGAACGGCTATCCTCAATTGGTGGAATGGATATTCCGCCTGCTACGACCTTACCAATCCCGATGCTGCAACACATCTCATCGCACAACTCCGCCACATGCAGACCGAGTTTGGTATTGATGGATTCAAGTTCGATGCGGGCGACAACAACTGTTACGCCTCCGCACCGATACGCGCGTTCGACTCTCTTGCCACCAACGTGGACCACACCACTTCTTGGGCGAAGATAGGTCTCTCTTTCCCTTTCAACGAATACCGCGCAGGATGGAAGATGGGCGGGCAACCGCTCGTGCAACGTCTTGGCGACAAAGATTATTCGTGGTCGGCAGTGCAATCGCTTATCCCTTGTATGACTACGGCGGGGCTGCTCGGCTATGCTTATACTTGCCCCGATATGATTGGTGGCGGGCAGTGGGCAGCCTTCTTGGGCATTGCGTCCGATGAGTTCGACCAAGCCCTCATCGTACGGTCTGCGCAAGTACATGCGCTCATGCCCATGATGCAGTTCTCTGTCGCTCCGTGGCGGATTCTTTCGGAGGAGAATCTCCGTATCGTACGCGATATGGCACGCTTGCACGCCGAGTTTGCACCGTATATTATGGACTATGCCCGCCATGCCGCGCAGACAGGAGAACCTATCGTGCGTTGTATGGAGTATCAGTTCCCGCATCAGGGCTTTGCTGAGTGCAAGGACCAGTTTATGCTTGGCGACCGCTATCTGGTAGCACCGGTAGTAACCAATGCCACTTCCCGCACAGTCGCTCTCCCAAAGGGCACATGGCGCGATGAGCAGGGCAAACGCTACCGCGGTGGACGCACCTACACTATCCAAGCCCCCCTCGCTCGTCTCCCCTATTTCGAAAAAATCAAATAACAGAGTCTGAACGTCTAAACTATTTCAACCTATTAAACATCGCATAAACTGATAAACTAATAAACCCATAAACGAGATATGAAAAATAAACTTTGGTTAGTATTTATCCTCATCACTGTCTGTACATGGGGTGTATGGGGAGCCTTCTCGGGATATCAGATTCAGCACGGAATACCCGATACCGTAGTGTATATCGCGTGGGCACTCTCGATGATTCCCTGCGCAATCGTTGCACTGATTATCAACAAAGGCAAACTCAAACACGACTGGAAATCGGTCGGCTTGGGCTGCGCAGTCGGTTTTCTCGGCGCGGGCGGACAACTCGTCCTTTTCAAAGCCCTCACGCTCGGACCATCCTACATCATCTATCCTTTCATCTCAATGTCGCCCGTCATTGTCATTACTTTGGCGGCAATCTTCTTGCGCGAGAAAGCCACCCATTGGCAGATGGCAGGTATCGCCGTCGCTTTGGCGGCTATCCTCCTGCTCTCGCTCGAAAGTAATACCGAGGGCAGTCCCGTGTCGGGCTGGCTGTGGATAGTGCTCGCTGTGCTGGTCCTGCTGGCTTGGGGCGTACAGGGATTCTTCATGAAGTTTGCTAACAACTCTATGGATGCGGAGTCTATCTTTGTTTGGATGGCACTCACTGCGGTCTTGCTCGTGCCTGTGGCATACTTTATGTCCGGCGACGCTGCCGCTTTCTTCGCACAGGAGAGTGTCGCAGTACCGTTCTGGTCTTCATTCGGAATACAGATTCTCAACTCTATCGGCGCACTCACATTGGTCTATGCCTATCGTTATGGCAAGGCGGTTGTGGTCTCCCCTATGGAAGGACTGTCCCCTATGGTTACGGTCTTGCTGTCGCTGATTATACTTCAGGTAATTCCCAACCCATTGCAAATTGCAGGGCTCCTTTGCGCCGCTTTTGCAATGTACGCCCTCTCCAAATAAACAGAACATCATATTTCTGCACAATACTCTGAATAATAGCCCTCTGTAAATATAGTAGTTCTCTCTACTAAGCACCGGTCAACAATCAAGGCTGCCCTAATCAAACAGGCAGCCTTGATTGTTGTTATATAGTCGTTCCTTAAGAATTAGATTTCAGGTAGCATTATCAACTTGGGGTCTGTAGTAAGTGCGGCATAGTATCTGCACAAAAAGTCCAAAAAAGATTTGAGTTTCCTCATCATCTTCTTTAAGTTCCACGCAGTAGCCGCCATCATCGCATTGATAGTTGATGATGCTTTGCCATAGAGATAGTTTTTCA
>JBNMHB010000068.1:0-13586 GCA_050872525.1 Bacteroidales bacterium
AATAGTAAACACATTGAAAATCACCTATTTATATGGTATAATCGTTCATTCCCGGCGAATACGAAAACGAATCACAAAACCGGAAGTATTCGCCAAAACTCGTCAGCCATACTATCGTCCTATTTTGATGCGGTTGCCCTGACATTTTTTACCAAAAACACACACATAGACCCCCAAAAAGAACATATAATTGCCACGTTATCTACCATTAATCGCCGTATAGGACTTTTTTAGAACGTATAATTTATCGTTAATTACTTTTGGGGCTCCATTAATTGCCATTGGGGGCTCCATATAATGCCCATTGATTTCGACCACACACAGCCAACATTTTTAGGGCTCCGTTAATTGCCGTTAATTTACCATTAAAACATTTCGACCACACACAGACAACTTTTTGGGGACTCCATTAATTGCCTTTTTCTCCTCCATTAATTGACATCTACTTTTTTGGGGGCTCCGTTAATTGCCGTTAATTTACCATTAAAACATTTCTCACATTTAGAACGTATAATTATCGTATAATTTATCGTTAATCATCCCAGATGCAAAACCTACTTCGTCAGGAAAAGTGCAATAAACCCACCTATATTCGTCAGAAAAAAAATGCGATAAACATGCATATATTCGTCAGAAAAAGTGTATCAAACACACATAACTTCGTCGGAAAAAATGTTGTACGATTTGCATAATTGATTTATTTACAGTATATTTGCATCGTTTTTCATATAACCACATTAAAAAGAAAGAATATGAAGCGAATTGTATATCAAAAATTAGTAGAATGGAGACATAGTCCACACCGCAAACCACTCATCTTAGAGGGGGCACGTCAAGTGGGCAAAACATGGCTAATGCAAGAGTTAGGCAAACAGGAATACAAAAACCATATCTATGTAAACTTCGACCGAGACGCTTGGGCACAGAGCCTTTTTGACAACGATTACGATATATCGCGTATCTTGCTGCAACTGCAAGCACAAACAGGAAAACGTATTGTAGCCGGCGAGACATTGATTATATTCGACGAGTTGCAAGAAGCACCACGCGGACTGGGCGCGCTCAAGTATTTCTGCGAGGAAGCCCCCGAACAACATGTGATTGTGGCAGGCTCGTTGCTGGGCATCACGTTACATCAAGGGCAATCTTTTCCCGTCGGGAAAGTGGATTTGATTCGGGTATATCCTCTGACGTTTATCGAATTTTTGCAAGCCGCCGGCGAAAGCATCAAAGCCGAATGTATCACAAATCATAATTGGGATATTCAGAAAGCATTATCCTACCAATATGAGGAACTATTGCGACAGTATTACTTTGTCGGCGGTATGCCGGAAGCGGTTTCCGAATTCTTTGCAAGCCACGACCTGATTAGCGTACGGCGCATACAGCGTAATATCCTGACCGGTTACCGGAACGACATCGGCAAACACGCACCCGCGCAAGAAGCACAACGCATACTGATGGTTATGCGCAGTATCCCCACCCAACTGAGCAAAGAAAACAAGAAATTTATCTATGGAGCACTGAAGACAGGTGCCCGCGCCAAAGAGTTTGAATTGGCAATACAATGGCTCATCGATGCCGGAGTGCTATACAAAGTACCCCGTGTATCGGAACCACGAATGCCTCTAAGTGCATACGAAGATATGGGTACATTCAAACTGTTTATGTTAGATTGCGGTCTATTGGGCTGTATGGGGGAAGTGCCCGCCCGGCAGATGTTGATAGGAAATAATATCTTTGCAGAGTGGAAAGGCGCATTTACTGAACAGTTTGTACTTCAACAACTTCTGATGACATATCCCATTGCCTATTGGAGTAGCAACGATAGCGAATGTGAAATAGATTTTCTGATTCAGACAGACGACAGAATCATTCCGATAGAGGTGAAAGCCGAAGAGAATGTCCATGCCAAATCGTTCAAACAATTTATCCAATGTAACCATCCTGAATTAAAAGGTATTCGCCTGAGCATGAAGCCCTATATAAACCAAGACTGGATGGAGAACGTGCCATTGTTTGCAGCAGGAGCACTGCCCGTTTGATGAATTTGCGACCAATATCTTTAGAACGTATAATTATCGTATAATTTATCGTTAATTATGAATGAAGAAATATCCACCTGACATCCACCTGACATCCACCTGACTTTTTCTCTTGTATATTCAGTTTGTTCCTGAACGTATAATTATCATATAATCTACCATTGTACAGAGTCATTGTTTTTTCTTCCTTTGTAGGGAATATAGTACAAAAACAAAGGCTGTCCTTTCGGACAGCCTCTGTCTATAAAAACGGTATGAAAGTAGGAATTACAATATACCTTGCTCCAACATAGCCTGAGCCACTTTCATGAAGCCGGCGATGTTAGCACCCTTCACATAGTCGATAGTGCCATCAGCCTGTTTACCAAAGCGTACGCACTGCTCGTGGATAGACGCCATAATCGAGTGGAGACGCTCGTCAACCTCCTTAGCCGTCCAACTGAGGTGCTCTGCGTTCTGAGTCATTTCAAGACCCGAAGTAGCCACACCACCGGCATTCACTGCCTTACCGGGAGCGAACAAGAAGCCTTTCTGCGATTGGAAGTAGTGGATAGCACCGGGTTGGCAACCCATGTTACTTACCTCGCAGCAGCACCATGTGCCGTTAGCAACCAATTCCTTAGCGTCGTCTTCGCTCAACTCGTTTTGGAAAGCGCAAGGCAATGCGATGTCGCACTTAACCGACCAAGCTTTCTTACCGGCAGTAAATTGAGCCTGTCCGGGGAACTTGTCAGCCATATCTTGTACTTTGTTGCGGTTGGAAGAACGCATAACCAACATATAGTCGATCATCTCTTTGGTGATACCATCAGGGATATAGCAAACACCGTCAGGACCGGAGATAGCCACTACTTTTGCACCGAGTTCAACTGCCTTGGTAGCAGCACCCCATGCTACGTTACCGAAGCCGGAGAGAGCCACAGTCTTGCCCTTGATGTCATGACCTGCAGTGTGGAGAACGTGCTGTGTGAAATAGAGAGCACCGAAACCGGTAGCCTCCGGACGGAGGATAGAGCCACCCCATGTCATACCTTTACCGGTAAGTACGCCTGTGTGGTATTGGCGTGCGAGTTTCTGATACATACCATTCATGAAACCAATCTCACGACCACCTACACCAACGTCGCCGGCAGGGATATCCTGGTCGGGACCGATGCAGCGCCACAACTCAAGCATGAATGCTTGGCAGAAACGCATAATCTCAGCATCCGATTTGCCTACAGGGTCGAAGTCAGAACCGCCCTTGCCACCGCCCATAGGCAGAGTGGTCAGCGCGTTTTTGAAGGTCTGCTCAAAGCCCAAGAACTTCAGCATACTCGGAGTAACGGCCTTATGGAAACGGAGTCCGCCTTTGTACGGACCGATAGCCGAATTGAATTGAACACGATAACCGAGGTTGGTTTGTACTTGACCTTGGTCATCAATCCATGTAACACGGAAAGTAAAATACGATCGGGCTCTACCATACGTTCAACAATCTTAGCCTTCTCAAACTCAGGGTGTTGATTGTAAACTTCCTCGATAGACTCGAGAACTTCTTGCACGGCCTGCAGATACTCTGCTTCGCCCGGATGCTTTGCAGCCAATTGCTGCATGATTGTTTCGACTTTCATCGCAATTATATTTAAGGGTTTGTGTTTATAATAACATATAAATAGTGTGGAAAAACACTGCCATTCCACATTTCGCGGCAAAGTTACTGCTTTTTTCTGAGATAGACAAAGAAAGTAGTACCTTTTTCAGATGTTTCAAAACATATTTTCCCGCCGGAGCCCTCTACGATGTTCTTCGAGATAGCCAAACCGAGTCCCATACCGGTGTTTTTGGTCGTAAAATTGGGCATAAAAACGCGCTCGCGTATATCTTCGGGGATACCCGGACCATTATCAGAGAAAGAAATCACCACTTGGTCGGGGTCTTCGGGCGAGTTTTTCAAAATCACAATGATGTCGGCGTCTTCCTGCCCCTCCATCGCCTGCAACGCATTGCGCAAGATATTGGTGAACACTTGCGGAATCTGTTCCGCATCCGCCCACACTGCCACACCATGGTCCGGACCGATATAGCGCACCGGTACGCCCGCGGGGTTGTTGCGGATGAGGGTAACGACATTGCTCAGTTTCTGCGCCACGTCCACTTCCGAAGTGGATACTTCGGGCTGTTTGGCAAACGTGGAGAACGATGTGGCGATACGCGACAAGTTGTCGATTTGCTCAATGAGCATCGGCGTCGCTTTCTCGAAATAGGCATCAAAACGGTCGGTATCTTTCAGGCGACGGAGTTGCTGGATAGTGAGTTTCATCGGCGTGAGCGGGTTCTTTATCTCGTGCGCGATCTGTCGTGCCATCGTACGCCATGCCCCCTCTCGCTCCGCTTTCGCCAAACGCGCTGCCGATTCTTCCATCTGGTCCACCATTGCATTGTAGCGTTCTACCAACTCGCCCAACTCGTCGTGATACTTATAGTCGATATGATTATCAGGCTTGCCGATTTGGAAATGGCGCATTTTTTCCGTGAGCATACCCAATGGGGCAGTCATGCTTCGTCCTGCCAGATACGACGCCAAGAACGCCATCAGCAAGACTATCAGATAGGGAGGCAACAGGCGTGCGAGCAGGTCGTCCACCTCTTGCGCTTTCTCCACCTCGGACACAAAACTCGGCACGGCGATATAACCAATCTGCACATACGAACCATTATAAAAAGGTGCATACGCACAGAGATACTTGATGTCGCCAATCTGCTCATATTGCACCAACGTATCTTGCATCGAGAAGAATGGTGCCGACGACATACGCATAGAGAGCAACCCGTTGGAGAACAATCCGGGTGCCGATGAACCTACCAAAAGTCCCTGATTATCATACACATGTATATCCGCCCCCGCCGAGAAACTCAGGTCGCGCAAGTCCACATTCAAGCCCGATGTATTGGCGTGCGTGAGCGACATATCCCAATAGTAGAGGCTTTGCAGATAGGTTTGTATATATTGGCATTTTGCCGCCAGGGTCTCCTGTTGGCGTTGTTCATAATTGGTGCGCACATAGCGAATCGACAAGCCGAAGACATACACAAAACTGGTCAGGATACAGGCGATGATGACATACACAAAACGCGTGCGGAGCGACATGTTTCTCAGTCCGCGATAGTGAATCAGAACAAGCAACCCCAATATCAACAACGCCCCTATGAGTATCATCGAGAGGATGAAATAGAACTGCACACGTGCCGACCAATGGTTGTCGTGGTTCTCCGGCGCAGCCAGTTGGCGAAAGGTAAACGACTCATCTACAGACGATTCCGACAAGTCGGCAGTGGCTTCGCGGGGCTCGGGAAGCAGCGTAAACAGAAAATACCCGTCGCCGGAAACTATCTCCTGCCCGTCCGCGGAGTGGTAGCGCGAGATTTCGTAATCTGCCTCGCCGCGAAAAGGCGGAATGAAATTGTTATGAAATTGCGAACCGCCTACCGGATAGGCATACTTAACCGGT
The DNA here is from genome assembly GCA_050872525.1 of Bacteroidales bacterium. Lineage (GTDB taxonomy): Bacteria > Bacteroidota > Bacteroidia > Bacteroidales > Paludibacteraceae > Colicola. Next base: position 5,537 of record JBNMHB010000068.1, read on the forward strand.
ATGACTGTCAGGATATTATAATGCCCCGCCTTGGTCCAGCGTGCTACGGCGTGCGCATTGCGAAACCGCGAATATATCCACCGGTCGTAACCGAACAGAACCACCTCATCGGTGGCAAGCCAATTGTCCGACCAATAGACCAAGTTGCGTTTGTCGAAGATATAAAACAGGATATTCTCATCTTCTTGCGCAATGGCTTTGATTGAATCGAAGTTCGGATTATGCTGCATACAATGCGCCATCTCGGTCGCCTGCTTCTCCGCAAGCGCCTCACGACGAAGCAAAGTCTTCTGCAGGCGTTTGGCGTCCGGCTCAAAACCGCCACACGAAGACAGCCCTGCCACAAGCAAGACCAACAGAAAAAAAGATATTCTGCGCAGATTTTTCATTTCCGTTTGCAAAGATACAAAATTTGTCGTAACTTTGCAAACTATTTGCAAAAATTGTGCCTATCCTCGCGCGTGCGCGCACATTATTATTTATTATATGCAGTTTCTGACAGCCTTCGTTTTGGGGCTACTGACCATATTAGACCCTTGCACCCTCTTCACGAGCATTACTGCCATCGGGTATATCGACAAGGAGATTAGCGACAAACGCAAAGTGCTCATCAATGGAGTGATGTTTGTCATGGGAAAATTGTGCACCTATATCTTATTGGGCATTCCGTTTCTGCTTGGTGCGCAAACAGATGGTATTCAGCGAGTTATAGAGCAATATGGCGAACCGGTATTGGCGGTATTTATGCTCTTGTGCGGTATTGTATTGCTTATCAGCGGACACCACCACGAGCATGACCATGGGGTGAGCAAATGGTTGCAAAACGCCGATAGCAGGTCGAGTTGGCTGTGGTCGTTCTTGCTGGGGGTATTCTTTGCGGTGGCTTTTTGTCCGCACAGGCTGATTTATTTCATTACGATGATAGACCTCGCTGTGGCTATGCCGATGAGTATATCATGGTTGATGTTGATTGTGTTCGGATTGGGCACCGGACTACCTATCATGCTGATTGCGTGGCTGATAAGTTATAGCGCAGTCAGTATTGGCAGCCTGACACATCGTCTGGAAGTGTTTGAAAAATGGTTCCGTTATATCTGTGCAGGACTGTTTATCGCGCTGGGCATCTATCTCGCCATACACACCTACACCGAACACGGCGAGCATCACCAATGCACAACATACAACGAACAAAGAATAGCGAACCATTCATAATTCATAATTCCCCTCGCCTTGTCTTCTCCTTTTTTTCGTTTCAAGCAATTCACTGTCCGGCACGACCGCTGTGCGATGAAAGTAGGCACCGACGGGGTGTTGCTTGGCGCGTGGGCAATGCTCGATGAGCTGGGCGCGGTGCATACGGGAAAGACCACCGGAGCGATGTTGGATATCGGAACGGGGAGCGGACTGGTGGCATTGATGTTGGCACAGCGTTTTCCACAAGCCGAAATCGACGCCATCGATATAGAACCATCGGCAGTGGAGCAAGCACGCTACAATTTTCTGCAAAGTCCTTGGAAGGAGCGAATCCGCAGTTTCCTGTCCCCGCTGCAAGAGTGGCAAACCGAGAAACGGTACGACCTTATTGTGAGCAATCCTCCGTATTTCCAAAATAGTCTGAAGAACCCAGACAAAGGGCGGGAGTTGGCACGGCACACCGATTCGCTCACCTATGCCGAACTGTTGCACTATTCCGCGCAACTACTTGCACCTGAGGGAGTCATAGCGTTTATCCTCCCCGCAGAAAGCGAGGACGACATCATCCGTTTAGGCATTTCAGAAAACCTTTTTTGCACCCGCCTCACCCGCGTATATAGCAAGGCAGGCAAACCCGCCAAGCGTATCCTGATAGAATTCTCAGCAGCAAAGCCCGCTCCCTCCCCCGCCGGTATTCCCTCCTTCCCCATCATCCCCTCCGATTTCTACATCGAGTCCCCCGTTTCTCCGCGCAGTCCCGAATACACCGCCCTAACCTCCGCTTTCTACCTATAATCTGCCATTCTCAGAATAATGTCAGTTCGATTGACTCCTAATTATTCAAATATATTTGGTCCCATACTAATGGGACACTAATGATTTCACTAACAGAACCGCAATACGGTATGAAACAATCAAGAAAAGTAATACGCCACACCGTTTCCACAGAGACGGTCCCCATCTCCCCCAAGAAATCCGTCCCATACAAGTAAAGGTATAAATTAACCTACCCTACCTGTCGGACTTGGCATAAAATTGCGCATTGTTTTTTATTTTGTCCGTAGTACGCTGATATACAAGCCGTCCGCAGGTGCGCATTGTGCCTTTCTTGATTTTCCAGAAGTCCAATGTAAACTTAACGCACCAGTACTAATTATGAATTATGAGAGCAGTGGGTTTTGTATGGTTAGCAATGTATTGTTGATGGCTATGGTGTGTCATTTTGTCGCGAAGAAATGTCATTTTGGCATAAATATACACCTTGGCACAATAGTTGATTATATATGGGTGAATGCTTGAGGTGAGTGAAGCAAGCAGAGAGGCAAAAGCAAAGATATGCCAACACAGAAGTGAAAGCAAAAAGAAGCCAAAGCCCCGCAAGAGTTACTTACCACCGCAGACACTAAACTAAACTATAAAATTTTACGACTATGCTACCATCAAGAAGAAACGACCAAAATTGGTTACCGAATGTATTTAATGACTTTTTCAGCGAGGAGTGGCCTTTGATGCACACTACCAACCATTCAACTCCCGCCATCAACGTATTGGAAGACGAGAAGGCTTACCATGTAGAGGTTGCCGCTCCGGGTATGACGAAGAGCGACTTTGCAATACATGTAAACGACCAAGATGAGTTGGTAATCTCGGTTGAAAAGAAAGAGGAACACAACGACACGGAAAGCGAAAAGAAAGAAGAGAAAAAGGACAACCGCAAGTATTTGCGCCACGAGTTCTCTTACAGCCGTTTCGAACAATCGCTTTTGTTGCCTGACAATGTGAACAAAGATGCTATTTCGGCAAAGGTCAGCGACGGTGTACTCCATGTAGAGTTGCCCAAGTTGGACCCGACCGTAAAGAAAAATCCGAGCCGTATGATTGAGATTCAATAACTCTGTTCTTCGATTATTGTATATTTCTACGATTATCGTATAGGATTAACAACCACATACACAATATACCACATACTATGAAAGTTTTGGCGGAGGAAGCAATTCCTTCGCTTTTTTTGTGTATTGGCAAGGAAAAAGGATGGGAATGGCGCGGGGTGATTCTCGGTGTTCTGCCGACAATCACGATGTATCCTCCCGATATGGTCTCGGTTTCCTCTCGGAGGAGAGAGGAAAAGCAACAAGTGTATATTAGTATATTATCGGGGAGATAATGTGTATTATTGGGAAAAATTGTTTTTGTTGCGAAGGGATATTTATTTGGATATTTCATAAAAAAGCAGTACCTTTGCACGCTTTACGTAGTTTCATCATAGTGAAGAAGATACTATCCATATATTTGTTTCTTTTGGTTTTAGGCGGGCAGGTGGTGGCGCGCAATGTGCGTATATACGGATATGTGGTGGATATGGATAATCGGGGTATCGAATTGGCAAATGTAGCCATAGCCGGTACGCCGATGGGTACTACAACCAATAAAAACGGGTACTATGAATTGGTGTTCGCCCACTGCGACACAGTGGAATTGGTATTCTCTATGATAGGCTATACCACTATCCGTCAGCGAGTTATAGAACCGCAGGAGGTGCTGAATATCAATGTGGAGATGTCCGGCGATGAGCAGTGGATAGAGGAGGTGGAGGTGCGCGGACTGAAACGACAGACCGGCACAATGGAGGGGATAGAGGCGTCCAACACGCGGGTGATGCCCGATGCAACGGGCGGTTCTATCGAGAGTCTGCTTATCACTTTTGCCGGTGTGAATCAGAATAACGAACTATCTTCACAATACAACGTGCGGGGTGGCAGTTTCGATGAGAACGAAGTGTATGTGAACGGGATAGAGGTACACCGTCCGTTGCTTATCCGTAGCGGGCAGCAGGAGGGGTTGAGTTTTGTGAATCCGAACATGGTGGAGAATGTACAATTCTCGGCAGGTGGTTTTGACGCCCAATATGGCGACAAGATGGCGTCGGTATTGGATATCGAATACAAGCGTCCTGACCGCTTTGAGGCAAGTATAGGGGCAAGTCTGTTGGGGGCTAATGTATATGTGGGGCATGGCGACAGCACGTATTCGCAGATGCACGGCATACGCTACAAGACAAGCCAATATATGCTCGGTTCACTTGCCACCGCGGGTAATTATCAGCCTAACTTTATTGATTATCAGACCTATATCACATGGTCGCCGGGCAAGAAACGCCATCCGAAAAGCGATTGGCGTATGTCGCTATTGGGCAACTTCAGCCAGAACACCTATCGTTTTACGCCCGATTCGATGAGCGAAAGTTTCGGCGGGCAGGACGCCAAACATCTGAATATCTACTATGAGGGGCAGGAGAAAGACCGTTTCACCACCGGTTTCGCGGCTTTAGGCGCACGCGGGCATGTATCAAAAGAGGTGGAGTTGGGATTTGACTTGAGCGGTTTCTATACCTATGAACAGGAGACCTACGACATCATGGGCGAGTATTTTCTGACCGACAAACCGATGGACGGCAGCAGTGGCGATATGCCCTCGTTAGGCGGCTTCACCAACGGAAAAGCCAATACCGAAGCGGGCATATTAGGCACAGGCGTGTATCATCAGCATGCGCGAAACCGCCTGCAGGCGGGTGTGGCGACGCTCTCTCACAGCGGGCAATGGAGACGCGACAACAACACGCTGAGTTGGGGTATGAGCGGGCAGTTGGAACTGATAAAAGACCATATCAGCGAATGGGAATGGCGCGACTCGACGGGGTACAGCCTGCCGAATATCAATGACGAAATGCTTCTCTACTACGCTATGAACGGCGACAGCCGGATGCAATCGGCGCGTGTACAGGGATACATACAAAACACCCACAAGTGGAACACCGAGAAAGGGCAGGTGATTCTGACCGTCGGCGGGCGTTTGCAGTGGTGGAGTTGGACCAACGAAGTGTTGCCCAGTCCGCGTGCGAGCATTGTCTATAATCCGGGGTGGAAGCGCGATTTCAGTTTCCGTTTTGCCACCGGATTATACTACCAAGCCCCTTTCTATAAGGAGTTGCGCGACACACTGACCGGCGACGACGGCGTTACGCGTATCAAACTCAACCAAGACCTGCGGGCGCAACGCTCGGTGCATGTGGTACTCGGTGGCGACTACTATTTCCGCGCATGGGGACGACCTTTCAAATTGAGTGCCGAAGCGTACTACAAATATATCGACCGTATGGAGACCTACACCGTGGATAATGTGCGTGTGCGCTATTCGGGACAGAACGACGCTGTGGGTTATGCCACCGGATTAGACCTGAAACTCTACGGGGAGTTGGTTCCCGGGGCAGACAGTTGGATAAGTTTCTCCACGATGTCGGCACGCTATCGACTTAATGATCTGCCCGATTTGGGTTGGATTCCTGCGCCACAGGAACAACGGTACTCGTTTTCAATGCTTTTTCAAGACTATATTCCGCAATTTCCGCAACTGAAATTTCATATCAAGATGATTTGGAGCGATGGTATGCCCTTTGCTTCGCCACGTAATGTGGCGAGTCAGAAGCAATTGCGGATGTCGGATTACAGGCGTATCGACTTGGGTGCCACCTATGCTTTCAATGCCAAGACGGCGAAGTTTATGCGTGCGCCGAGTGCGAAACACGTTGCCGAATGGGCGATACAGTTTGAAGTATTCAACCTTGTGGACTGGCGCAATGTGAACTCGTATTTCTGGGTGAGTGATGTCTACGGCAACCAATGGGCAAGCCCAAACTACCTGACCGGACGACGGTATAACCTGAAGATAACCGTGGACCTGAAGTGAGAACGCTGCGCTAATGAAAGCAAGAACGCTGCGCTGATGGAAGTTGGATAATATTCGTAATTCATAATTAAAAAAATGGCAAAAGAGAAGGAACAGATTACTCCGATGATGAAACAATTTCGCGACATCAAGGCGCAATATCCTGACGCGATGTTGCTGTTTCGTTGTGGCGACTTCTACGAGACCTATTGCGAAGATGCCGTGCGGGCGAGCAAGATACTCAACATCACACTCACCCACCGCAGCAACGGCACCGGCGGTGTCAATCAGACACAAGAGATGGCGGGCTTTCCTTTTCATGCCCTCGACACCTATTTGCCCAAACTTGTGCGTGCGGGTCTGCGTGTAGCGATATGCGACCAGTTGGAGAACCCCAAACTGACCAAGAAACTTGTCAAACGCGGTGTAACAGAGTTGGTTACGCCCGGTGTCAGTTATTCCGACACCACCCTCACGCAGAAAGAAAACACGTGGGTGGGGTGTGTCTCCTTTTCCAAACACTCTATCGGTATTGCTTTTTTAGACATCTCTACAGGTGAGTTTCTCGCCGCCGAGGGCAACGCCGACTATATCGACAAACTGCTGACCGACTTTGCGCCCAAGGAGGTGCTTTTCCTGCGCGGGAAGAGACCTGACTTTGAGTCCTGCTTTGGCAGCAAGTATTTCACATTTGAATTAGAGGACTGGATGCTCACGGCAGAGGCGGCACAGGAGCGACTGGAGAAACAATGGCAGGTGCAGAACCTGAAAGGTTTCGGACTGGACAAGATGCCCAACGGAGTGATTGCCGCGGGGGGAATTCTCCACTATCTGGATATGACGCAGCACCTACAAACGGGTCATATTCAACACCTTAGTCGCATCGAAGAAGATAAATATGTATGGCTTGACCGCTTCACTATTCATAACCTCGAACTTCTTGGTGGGCAAACAGCAGAGAGCAAAACGCTCTACGATGTACTCGACCATACTATCTCGCCGATGGGCGGGCGACTGCTACATCGCTGGATGGCACTCCCGCTGAAAGATGTGCGCCCGATACGCAACCGCCAGTCGGTGGTGGAGTATTTCTTCCGCCACCCCGAAACACGCGATTTGCTACGGGAGCAGATTGGGCAGATTCAGGATATGGAACGTATCGTGAGCAAGGTCTCCACAGGGCGTATCGGTCCGCGCGAGATGGTGCAACTCGCCACTGCCTTGCGGGCATTGGTGTCGATTCGCGAGGTCTGCCTCGGGGCGGAAGACAACTCGTATCTGCATTTATTGGGCGAGCAGATAGACCTCTGCAGCGAAATGCGCGAGCGTATCGAGAAGCAGATTCTGCCTAATCCGCCGGCAGTGCAGGGGCGTCCGAACATCATTGCCAACGGCGTGGACAGCGAATTGGACTCGCTGCGCGATATACACAACAATGGCAAAGAATATCTGCTCCGTATCCAACAACGCGAGGCGGAACAGACGGGTATTCAGAGCCTGAAGATAGGCTACAACAATGTCTTCGGCTACTATCTTGAGGTGCGCAACACCTACAAGGAGCAAGTGCCGGAGAACTGGATTCGCAAGCAGACCCTCGTCAATGCCGAGCGATATATTACGCCCGAACTCAAAGAATATGAGGAGACTATCCTGTCGGCGGAGGAGAAGATACAAATCATCGAGAACCGACTCTATATAGAGTTGATGCTTGCGATGAGCCAATTTGTGCCAGAGATGCAAATTGATGCCAATGTGGTGGCGCAACTCGACTGCCTGCTCAGTTTTGCCACCGCGGCTGCCGAAAACAAATATATCTGCCCCGATGTGAACGACAGTTTGGTGATTGATATTCGACAAGGTCGCCATCCTGTGATTGAGCAACAACTGCCTGTGGGCGAGGAGTATGTGGCAAACGATGTGCTTTTGGACAACAACGGACAGCAGATTATCATCATCACGGGTCCGAACATGGCAGGTAAGTCGGCACTCTTGCGTCAGACTGCGCTGATTGTTCTGATGGCACAGATGGGTAGTTTCGTACCTGCGGAGAGCGCGTCAATCGGTGTGGTGGACAAGATTTTCACCCGCGTGGGTGCCAGCGACAATATCTCGTTGGGTGAGAGTACGTGTATGG
>JBNMHB010000069.1:0-13554 GCA_050872525.1 Bacteroidales bacterium
TACCAACTCCATTCCCACAGATGTTGGTCGTTGATTATCTTTGTCTTTACCAAGTTGTTCAACCCAAAATCATACCCCGATTGCAGACGGTACCTATCCCATTCGAAGCCACCACCGACACCCATCTGAATATTCGTGCGGTAGAGTTCATCACTACCATAGCGGTCATATTGGTCAGTATGCACGCCTTTCTCTTGAAGCCATTGGAGCGTGCCCTCGCTCAGGTGCAACTGCATATAGTCGGTTTGAGCCATACCGATTTGCAACTGCGGACCGCCATAGAAAAACATATTCAGTTGTTTCCAAAGCGGAATGGTATAGAAACAGCGCACAGGAATAGTGAGATTATGCTCCAAGACACGATGCCGGATATATTCGGTCTGCACACTCGGTGCGTCCATAGAACGCCAATGCTGCTCATTGCGCCCATAAGTAGCAGAGTAAAGTACCCCCGTTTGCAGACTAAAATGAATAGGCAACAAAAATGTAAAGGTTGCCCCTATGCGTGCCCCGTGCAAGAACATATCCGGATAGGAATAGTTCTTTGTGCGCTGGTTAGATTGCACATAGCCTGCCTCAAGACGATACTCCACACCGAATTTGTACGTTTCCTGCTTTTTCTCCTTGCGAGTAGGGTCGAAGAAACTATTGTCCGCCACCTGCAAATCTGGTTGGCGAACACTCTCTTGCGCGTAGGTATATGCACATACGCATACAAGAAACAAGGTACAATATATTTTTTTCTGCAGAAATTCCATAAAAACAGACACTATTTGCGCTGCAAAGGTACAACAATTCGCTCAAATACACAATAATTCAACCGAAAAAGCATTTTTTCTTTGTAAAATTTGCACAATCCAAACAAAAGTCGTACCTTTGCACCCGCTTTTCACGAGAGAGTTGTCTCCTTAATGAGATACTCATTCAAAAGTGCGTTCTTCCTCTTGTTGCAAACAAAGGTCCATTCGTCTATCGGTTAGGACGAGAGATTTTCATTCTCTAAAGAGCAGTTCGACTCTGCTATGGACTACTAACAATCGCAAAGAAAACCTTCCTCAAAGGTAACACATTTGTACTAACAATTTTCATCTATTAACTAAGATGGCAAATCACAAATCTTCTTTGAAGCGTATCCGCCAAACGGCTACCCGCAAGGCTCGTAATCACTATTACGCAAAAACTACCCGCAACGCCGTTCGCGACCTGCGTGCTACTACCGACAAGGCTGCTGCTGAGGCTGCTCTGCCTAAGGTAAGTTCGATGTTGGACAAATTGGCTAAACGCAATATCATCCACAAGAACAAAGCCGCTAACTTGAAATCGAAGTTGGCTCTGCAGGTAAACAAACTCGGTTAATTCTAAAAGAAACCTTGATATATGTAAGGGGCTGCCAATCGGTAGCCCCTTATTATGTAATATACCGGACGGCTCAGGCATATCATACCTATTGAGCATATAGTTCTTTGCGCGGGGCTGTCGCGAGGTGGACTTACCGAGAGAATGTCGGGTGGATGTCGGGTGGATATGCGGAAAATACAAAGCGAATATCGGAATACAAAAAACCGCCTGTCGAATTATTCGGCAGGCGATTTTATTCTTGTTGTTCGACCAGTTAGATAGACAAGATACGCATAGCGTTCCATTTGTCGTCTTTCACGTCTTTCTTCTCTTTGATGGCTTTGACGAGAGGCACATACACAATCTCGTCGTTTTGAATTCCCACCATGATACTGCGTTGCTCCTCAAGCAGTGCCTGAATAGCCGCGATGCCCATACGCGAAGCCAGTATTCGGTCGTCGGCAGTAGGCGAACCGCCACGCTGCAAGTGTCCGAGAATCGTTACACGCGGACTATACTCGGGGTGTGCTTGGGCTATCAAATCTGCCACTGCTTTTGCACCGCCCTCGATAGCGTGTTCCTGCACCAACACGATACTGGAGTTCTTGCTCTTGCGTCGTCCCTGACCGATGGCTGCCTCTATCTGCTCCATGATAGCAGCGCGTTCCGGAATAATCGCCGCCTCAGCACCTGCCGCAATCGCTGCATTGAGCGTGAGGAAACCGGCATCACGCCCCATCACTTCCACGAGGAACACACGCTCGTGGGAAGAGGCGGTATCGCGCAGAATATCAACGCAGTGCATAATCGTATTGAGTGCCGTGTCGTAACCGATGGTGGTATCTGTACCCCAAAGGTCGTTGTCGATAGTACCCGGAATACCGATAATCGGCACATTAAACTCTTGTGCAAACAGACGCGCACCCGTGAAAGTACCATCTCCGCCTATCGCCACAAGAGCATCAATTTGCTCTTTAACGAGGTTGTCATACGCCTGCTGACGCCCCTCCGGTGTCTGAAACTCAGCGCAACGTGCCGATTTGATGATAGTTCCGCCGCGTTGGATAATATCGCTCACGTCTTGCGTGGTAAACTCTTTTATGTCGTCATCTATCAGACCTTTGTAGCCGCGATAGATGGCTTTCACTTTGATACCGTTACTGATAGCAGCACGCGTTACGGCACGCACTGCTGCATTCATACCCGGTGCATCTCCGCCAGAGGTGAAAACACCTACTGTATTAATTTTGTATTCCATTGTTATTGTGTTGTTTAGGATTTTCTGCTCATTGTCCACCACTGACCGCGTCTGCCACTTTCTGCATCAGCCATAGCGGGGTGGAGGTGGCACCACATATCCCCACGCGCTCCACAGCATGACATTCTGACAAGATGTCATCGGTCAGTTCCGTATCACTACTTACAAAAACCGTGCGAGGATTCACTTCTTGGCAGTGAAAGAACAAAACTTTGGCGTTTGAGGACTTTTTACCCCCCACAAAAATAACAATATCGTTTTCCTTTGCGAATTGGCGGAGTTTTTCCACTCTGTTTGCCACATTGCGGCATATCGTATCGTGCCACTCGAACAACACGCCCTCCGCCATCCGTGAACGTATCGTTTCCACCAACTGATGAAACTCGTCCACCGACTTGGTGGTTTGCGAAAAGAGATAAATCGGGCGATTGAAATCCAATTGTTTGGCGTCTTCGAGATGCTCAATGACAATGGCAGTATTGTTGGTTTGTCCCTGTAAACCAATCACTTCCGCGTGTCCCTGTTTACCAAAAATGACTATCTGCGACTGCCTGTCCGGTTCGGTCTTGCGCAAGCGGGTGTAGGTATCGCGGATACGCTTTTGCAGATGTAACACAACGGGGCAACTGGCATCGATAATCTCAATGTTGTTCTGCTCGGCGATATGATACGTGCTGGGAGGTTCACCATGCGCACGAAGCAACACACGCACATTATGCAACGTGCGCAAATCGTCGTAGTCGATAGTTTCCAAACCCAAGTGCGCCAGACGCGCCACTTCCTGTCCGTTATGCACGATGTCGCCCAAACAATAGAGCGGACCCCGCAGGAGTTCCTCTTCGGCTTTCTGAATGGCACTCGTTACGCCGAAACAGAAACCGCTACCACTATCAATAGAGACTTTCAAAAGAGAATAAGATAATATGCAATTATATGATAATCAGCGTATTGGAATTACTGAACCTTGCTATTGAATAAATCAATCACCACTTGCATTTGCTCCTCGCGCGTGAGATGACTATTGTCCACCACAACAGCGTCTTCGGCTTGACGCAAAGGACTCTCCGCGCGGTGTGTATCACGATAGTCGCGGTCGTTCACATCTGCCAGAACATCTGCATATTGCGGGTGTTCGCCCTTAGCAGTCAGTTCGTCGAAACGCCGTTGCGCACGCACTTCCGGCGAAGCAGTGAGGAAGAGTTTGAGTTCGGCAGCAGGAAATACTACAGTACCAATATCGCGTCCGTCCATCACAATACCTTTCTCCGCACCCATCGCCTGTTGTTGTGCCACGAGGAACTGACGCACTTCGCGTATCTGCGAAATCTGTGAAGCCATATTGCCCACCTCTAATGTGCGAATCTTCGATTCTACATCCTCGCCATTGAGTATCGTATGTTGCGAACCATCGGGCTGTAACTCAAAACGGATACTTACCTCCGACAATAGAGATATAATCTGCTGATTATCTGCTGCTTGTCTGCGCATCATATAGAGCGCGGCAGCACGATACATAGCACCCGTATCTACATACATATACCCCGCATATTTCGCCAAAGCCTTGGCAATGGTCGATTTTCCGCAAGAAGAATAGCCGTCGATGGCAACAATGATTTTTTTCATTTGAGTAAACTGTTGATGTCCAAACTGAGCCCTACTTGGTAGGAGAAATTGCTCTTGGTGAGTTGCGACATAGCAAAATCGAGGTGAAACTTATATACACGCACTCCCGCACCCAGCGCGAACCCCGCCAATGAGCGTTGGTCGAGAAGATTCATCTCCGCACGGCGGCGGTGGTTGTAACTGACAGTCAGGTAGAAACGCTCGCTTTTCGGTACAATATCTATCGCGAATATCGTGTGGCGGAACATCATATCATACCACTGCACAGGCTTGGATTCATCGGTAAGCGACGACACATCGGCGCGGTTGGTTACCTCATAACCGAGTTTCCACTGCTGCATATTGTGAATGGTCATCGAGAAACGCAACGGAGCGTGCGCCACACGGTAACTAAGTCCCAACTGCAGATTGATAGGCAGCATTTCGTGGTTAGAACCACCCTCGTTGCTATAGAACCCTTTGACCTGCCAACCTATGTTTTGGAGAGAAAGTCCGAGTTGGAAAGTGGAGTCGCGGGTCTGAAAATGTGCGCCTACATCGGCTCCCAAAGCAAACGAATGGTATGCTTCGTATATGGAATAGACGGGTTTGAGCGTGACGCCTACTGAAAAACACTGCCCCAATTGGCGTGCGTACATCGCGTCGATAAGAATATCTTTGGCAGTGAATGTGCCTCCGGTGAGGTTTCCGTTGCCGTCGGCATATTTCATCCGACCATAGTCGAGATAATGAATACCCACCGCGAAATAGTTCGGTTTGTCGGGCTCGCCATCGCCGATATAGGGCTTTTCTATCTTCGACCGCCCGAAATTATGCCCATACAACACACTCCCGAACATCGTGCCGGGCAGGTAGTAGGAATAGTTGAGTTGCAACACGTTGTCGGTCATAGCCCCCAACAACGCGGGGTTGTTCATCGCCATCGAGATGTCCCCGTCGCGCACACTCACATTATACCCTCCGAGGGCATTCATACGCGCCGAGACAGGCAGTCCGAGGAACGTGAAGACGCTGCTTCCGCTACCGGTGTATTGCGCCTGCACAGGTATAGCCGACACCAATGCCAGCAACAGCAACACGCTTATATATAGATGTCTTTTTCTCAAATCAGGTCGTTGTTTGTTAGGTCGAGATATTCTCGAATTGAGTTTGAGCCGCAAAGATACTACTTTTTTCCGATATATCAAAACAGCATTATCCTACATATCAGGCGGTATGGTCGTCTTCGTCGGTGTAGTAGTTGGCATTACGCGTAAAATCCTTGTGGAGCATAGCCGCCCATAGCCGTTCCAACTGGTAGCGGAAACCGTTTTTGCGCGCCTTTTGCGTATTGCCGTAACCGTAACCATATTTATATCCATATCCGTATCCGTAACCGTGACGGGAATCGTTTGGAATATCGGAGAGAACCAATTGTATCTTATCCGGAATGTCCGCCACCTCGGTCATCTGCTGCAAAGTCTGTTTGCAGAACGACTTGTTGGTTTGCATACAACGAATGATATACAGGCACATATCCGCCTGTTCTATCAAGGTGTAGGCATCGGGCACCAATCCGATAGGCGAAGTGTCTATAATAATATAGGTGTAGCGTTGGCGCATTTCGGCGAGTATGGTTGCCAATTCATCGGAGTGAATCAACTCGCCGGGGTTGGGTGGGATTGTGCCCGCACGCATCAAGTCGAAACCAATTTTCTCGTTATGAACAATCATATCTTCGAGTGTGCAATCGCCTATCAGATAGTTAGAGACACCCATTCCGCCTTCCAAACCGAGTTTGGTATGCACATTCGGTTTCCGCAGGTCAAGGTCGATAAGCAGCGTCTTTTTGCCCGTCATCGAATAGAGTGCGGCGAGGTTGGTTGCCAAAAACGTTTTGCCATCGCCGGATTCGGTGGACGTAACTACCAACATCACATTCTCCTTGCGCTTGGTGATAAACTCGATACGTGTTCGGATAGCACGCATCATCTCGGCATAAGCCGAACGCGGTCTGTCGCGAACCAATGTAGGACTGGTGTTGTGCGTGTGGCGAAGGGTACCAATCAGACGGAACAAACGCATTTTTTGCACATCCTTCGGCGAGCGCATCTTGGTGTTCAGTAGTTCGCTGAGCACTATCAATGCAAAAGGAATGAGCAGACCTATCAACAGACAGGTGGTGGTCGTCTTTTTCTTGGCTTTCGAATTGACTACCGCCGTGGTGCGCGCCTTGTCCAATATCGTGTTGTCGGGTGTGTTGCTTGCTTTCTGAATTTCTGCCTCTGCACGCTTCTGAAGGAAGAAAGTGTAGTAGTTGTCGTCGATACGATAGTTGCGCTCGATAGCCACCATCTGCAACTCTTTGGTAGGCAGGTTCTGTATCTCTTTTTCCACTTCGGAATACCGCGCGGTGAGGTCTTTCTTCTCTATCTCAAGTGAGGCGCGCATACTGCCAACCACCTCATTGATAGCCGTTTTCACGTTCTCTATATCCTTGGTGTATTTGGCATAATAGACGTTTTTCTCGGTCAGTTCACCACGTTGGATACGCAGATCGTTGAGTTGTTGTACGAGCGACATCAACATCGGCTCGTTGAGTCCGAGAGAGGTAGGAGCAATGACTGCACCGTTTTCGATATTGGTTTTCAGGTAGTTGGTCAGATAGTCGAAATAGGTTTCGCGAAGACGCAGTTCCATCACCTGCTGGTCGTATCCTGAGATACGGGTCATCAACTGCCCCGCATACGAACTGACATCCACAAACTTGTTCTCCTGACGGAAATTGGTCATCGCGCCCTCGCTTGCCTCCAAGGCGGTCTGCAAATGCACCAACTGGTTGTTGATGAAACGAATGGAGTTTTCCGCCACTTCGTTCTTCTGCTCAAGGTTCTTTTGGAGATATATTTCTGCTAACTTGTCAATAAATTCGCAGTCGCGTTGTGGTGTCTCGCTGGTCATTGCCAGAGCCAAGACGGTACTTCCCTCGCCAATAAAACGGAGTTGCAGCCGTGCCATAAACTCATCCACCAACGATTCGCGGGAACGGAATCGAAAATACATCTTGCCGGCATTGACCATCTGGTCAGTAGGCCAGATAGTGCCGGTGAACAACGGACATTGTATAAGTTCGCCGTATCGGGCAACAACGGTCATCGGGAAATCCTCGCTTTGGTAAGCGATTTGCATTGTTCCGTCGCCGTTGAAAATCACTTGGAACATCGCATCATACGCACGAGGGTCCACAGAGACGGTTTCTATTATGATAGGCGTCTGACGATACAGATTGCGCGTTTTGAAACGCCCCTGAGTGATATATTCGGTATTGAGAAACGGCAAAGAATCCACCACGCGGCACATCAGATCGTATGAGCCGAGCATGATAACCTGGTTATTCACATTGCGATAGCCCGCATCAACGCCAAAGCCCTGCATGAGTGCAGAGTTGGGACCTCCATAACCTAATGTCTCCTTGATGATGATGGTTCCCTGCGAGTAATAACTCGGCAACCAACGACGGTTCTTGAGCATTGCCACACCCAACGCGATAGCAACGGCGATGACAAACAGATACCAATAGTGCGCAAAAAGCATGCCCCACTCCATGATATTGAAGTTGGACGATTCCTCTTCGTTGTCGGTATCGTTCTGATTATAGTAGTTGCCATTGTATTGACCATTGCCATACGGCGCACCGCCGCCATAGACATAGTTGCTATTGCCAGTACGTGTATATTCTTGATTTGTATCCATTGTCGTTATTAGTTAGATGGGATAAGCATTGTATAGTTGAGTACGGTTACAAGCAGTGATACCGAACTGGTTATCAGCCCCAAAAAGCCTGAGTAACTGGCTGTTTTGAAGAAACTGTCCTTGGTACGTGCCACGTAGATGACATCGTTGGGATAGACATAATAGTACTTGGAATCGATAATCGAGTTGGTACGAATATCAAACTCCAACACTTCCGGTTCCACCCCATTGCGCGGACGGATGATACGCACATGCTTGCGGTCGCCGGAGTTCATCAGGTCCCCGCTCATTGCCAGAGCCTGGAAGATATTCAGTTTCTCCTTATATATATAATACTCGCCGGAACTTATATCGCCGATGACGGTGAAATACTTGTTGTAGAGTGCCAGTTTCACATCTGCATCAGGGATTATCTCACGGAAAGCGGCACGCAGGGTATCTTGCGCCTGCTCAACGGTCAGCCCTTCGATATGCACAGGTTTCAAAAACGGCACATCTATCGTTCCGTCAGAATAGACGCGATACGCATTGGCATATTGTCCCGACACTTGTGTATTGCCGGAGATGGATTTTGAGATGGTCTCGTTCATAGTGATAAGACGATAGATTATCTCGTCGTTCACCCGAATCTTGTATGGCACATACTCCGCGCTGTCATATTGCGGCAGCCTGTTATGCTTGGTCGGCTCTTGCAACAGACCAATTTCACGATGTGTGTAACAGCCTGTAAGAGAGATACATAACGCACAGAGCAGGGCAAAATAGAGAGTCTTTTTCATTCATTGCCTCCTTTCTGCGCTTTGTTTGCCAAGTGAATACACGTCTGCACCACCGAATAAACAAACACTCCAAACGAGATTGTTGTTGCCACCACGCTCACTGCCGTGCCTGCCGAGTTGATGCCGAACTGATACCCGCCAATCTTGCGAATATATATAATATCGTTGGGCTCCACATAGTAGTATTCGGAGTTGATAATATCTTTCGAGCGCATATCGAATGTCTTTATTACCGTCTGACCGTCTTTTTCGCGCACCAATTTTATCTCCGCCCTGTCGCCGAATTCTCCTATATCGCCCGCCATGGCAAGTGCCTCGAAGATAGTCATTTTCTCCTTGTTGATAGGATAGCGACCACTCTGCATACCGATGACGGAGAAACTGCGCTGCACGATATTCACCTCCACCGAGATTGTGGAGAAACCCGGAATCTCCTTCATCAAGGTACTTAGTTCTTCCTCCAATTTATGTTTCACCTCGCGGGTCGTTAGTCCCTCTACCGCAACCTTCCCTACAGTCGGAAAATCGATATTCCCCTCGTTATCAACCAAATAGGTGTATAGGTCGTAAGCACCGGTGGTGCTGTTTCCTGCCATCTGGCGGATATTGTACGTATTGCCTCCGGCGTTGTACATCTGAGCGATTTTCTCGTCCAGCGAATAGACATAGATATACAGCCGGTCGCCCTCGCGGAGGGTATAATCCTCAAAACTGAGCGTGTCCGTATAGTGTGGTATATGCCTGTCGGGCTCCTGCATATAGTTCACTTTCCGCGCCGTTACGCAAGAAGAAAGTGCCATGCCATACACCGCGCAAAGTAACCATAGAATATGTTTGTGTTGTATCATTCTCATCTGATTAACGCCAATTTCGATTATCGCAAACCATTGACTGACAGGGTTTTATCTGCGTTCGTCCCAACCGAATGGGTGTCGCGCCAAGGGGAGTTTTGCCAGCGGGTGATAGTCTCCGACCAACCCGATAGGTTCGGCATGGCGTATCTGGCTCACTATCTCAATACACGGACGTGCCTCCGAGATACGGAAACCGTTGCCCGACAGGATTTGCTTGTAACTCTCGGTATGCAATTCCGTAAAACCCTGACTGAACTCAAACTCTTCGCCGTCAATACTCAGTGTGCGATAGGTGCGTTTTTCACCTTGCACGGCATTCTCCGGGAGACAATCCGCGCTGATACTCAGGAAGTAACGCACACGCGCATGCTTGAGTTCCAAATAACCTGCCACGCGGTCAAACGACATCACATGCACGATATTCTTCTCCACCGGACCGAATATCCATTGGAGCATATCATAAAAATGGACGCCGATGTTGGTCGCAATACCTCCCGACTTGTGAATATCGCCTTTCCACGAACTGTAATACCATTTGCCGCGACTGGTGATATAGGTCAAGTCCACATTGTATATCTTGTCTTTCGGACCGTTCTGCACTTTCTCGCGCAAGGCTCTGATTTTCTCGTGCAAACGGAGTTGTAGAATCGTATATGCCTGATGTCTGGTCTCTGCCTCCATCTCCACGAGGTTGTCGATGTTATATGGATTTAGCACAAGCGGTTTCTCGCAAATCACATTGCAGCCGAGGCGCAAACCATATCGGATAAAAGCATCGTGTGTATAGTTGGGGGTGCAGATGGATACCCACGAGAGGGGGTGGTCGGTGCGCATCTGCTTGGAGCAGAAACGGTCGAATTGCTCATTTTCGGTAAAGAAGGAACAATCGGGAAAACTCGAATCAAGTCGCCCTACGGAATCAAATTTGTCGTATGCAACCATCAGATTATTACCTGTATCTGCAATGGCTTTTATGTGTCTCGGTGCGATATATCCGGCGGCACCAATCAATGCAAAATTCAACTGGGCATCCATATACTCAATTATTTCGTAACTACGTTCAGATTAACTATGTTCGCATTAAATCGGGCAAAGTTACAAAAAAAATCTAATATACACAAATCTCAACAAATTTCTTTCTTTTAAGTATGCAAAATGTACCCCCAAAATTGCGTTTCTAAATGGATACTATAAAAAAAGCAAAAAATGGCAAAAGAATAATTTTCAGCACTCAATCCCGCCTAAAAAGACGGCAACGACACGGCAACGAGACGGCGAAAAGAGCCCTTCTCAAGCAGATAGTTTGCCATATTTTAACCAACAAAAAAGGCTACTCATTGTGACGGGTAGCCTTTGCTTGGAGATACAAATGTCGTAATTATCAGATACTACAAATGTACCAATCGTGGATACAAACGTATAGATTACTCTGCAGCCTCTTGGTTGGCTTCTGCGCCGAAATCGGCAGCGGGAGCGATGGGTTGCATAGCGTCAGCAGCCTCTTGCACTTGCTCTTTGATTTGGCTGTCGCCTGCATCTTGATGTTTCTGACCTTTGCTAAAACCTACAGCCGCGATGCTCAACACTACGATAATAGCGATGAGTGTCCAACTGGCTTTCTCTAAAAAGTCTGCCGTCTTAGGTGCGCCCATTACTTGGTTGCCACCGGCAAAACTGGTAGCCAATCCGCCACCTTTGCTGTTTTGAACAAGCACCAACAGAGTAAGCAGGATGGCTGCAATTACGATAAGGATAGTAAGAAAAATATACATAGTTGTAATCAATTAAATTTTCATATTTTGCGGGCGACAAGCCCATAATAGGGCGCAAAGGTACTGCTTTTTTTTCGTTCTGCCAAATAAATTTGCAAAAAGCAACCGAAATCCACCCAAACAGAGGCAAAATCTACCATTTGGCGACGGTGTCGTTGTAGATACTCTCCGCCAGTTCGGTAATCATGGTGGCACAGAGTTCGTCCTGCACATCGCTGAGCATACGCGAAGAATCAAAGGTTTGATAGGCGGTATAGGTCTTTTCAAAAGACTCTTCGGGGTTGATATTATTGGTGAAACGCACCTGGACACGAATGGTCAGTTTTGTCTCTGCCGAATAACTATCCGCCGAGATAGACATCGCCATCAAGTCATAGCCAATGATTTCGCCTTCTATCTCCAAATCGCCTCCTTTGCGCAGAATCTGCAGGCGTGTCTGTCGTTGAAACAGGTCGCGAATACCATCGCTCAGGTCGTTGCTCAAGGCGGGATTGACCATCGCCGCATTGTTTGGGAAGTCGGCAATGGAAATGGAGCGCGTCTTCGAATAGTCGATGTTGGCACCGTTGAACTTGTAGGAGATGGCACAACCGGGTAGCAAAAGCACTACCACAGAGAGCAGAACGAAGATGTATATGTTGTGTTGTTTATAAGCCATACTCTTTTATTTTTCTATAGAGTGTGCGCTCGCTGATTCCCAATTTGCCGGCTGCGGCTTTGCGATTGCCGTTGCATTGCTCTAAGGTATGCACAATCATCTCACGTTGGGTATCTTCCAAACTCTGCGGGCGTTGGTAGTCGGGGTTGACCACTTCCACCTCCTGCACATCGTCTGTGGAGTGTGTTGGCAGGGTATCCTGTGATTGAATCAGCGCAGTGGAGGGGGCGGCGTAGAGAGTCTGCTCCGATGTGTTGCTCTCTATTTGTGATTTCAGTTCGCGCATATCCTGTTGCATCTTAAGCATCATATTATATAGTATGCCTATCTCGTGCGCATAGTCTTTTCCACCTGCATTGTTGCTGTGCGAGGACACCACAAGCCCGTTTTGTCGCTCGTTATCCGGCAGATAGCGGCGCAGTGTATCGGCGGTGATATGGTGGTCCATCTCGATGACGGATACCTGTTCGGCGATGTTCTTTAGTTGGCGGATATTGCCGTTCCAGTAGTAGGACTGCAATAGTCGCGTTGCCTCATCGTCCAAACGCAGAGGCGGCATTTGGTAGCGGTTGCAGAAGTCCACCGAGAACTTGCGGAAGAGCAGAGGAATGTCCTCCTTGCGGTCGCGCAGGGCAGGCACACGTATCTCCACCGTATTGAGTCGGTAGTAGAGGTCTTCGCGGAAGCGCCCGTCTTCGATGGCTTTTTGCATGTTGAGGTTGGTGGCAGCCACCACGCGGACATTGGTCTTCTGTACCTGACTGGAACCCATGCGGATAAATTCTCCGGTCTCCAACACGCGGAGCAATCTCACTTGGGTCTGCAAAGGCAGTTCGCCCACCTCGTCAAGGAAGAGGGTCCCGCCGTTGGCAATCTCAAAATAGCCTTTGCGCTCTGCTTTGGCATCGGTAAAAGCACCTTTCTCATGTCCGAAGAGTTCCGAGTCAATAGTTCCTTCAGGGATGGCTCCGCAGTTCACGGCGAAATACGGACCATGTTTGCGGGCGGAGTAGGCGTGTATAATCTTTGGAAAGTGCTCTTTTCCAACGCCCGATTCGCCTGTAACCAAGACAGACAAATCTGTGCGCGCCACCTGTACGGCGACTTCAATACCGCGGTTGAGAAGCGGGCTGTTGCCGATTATCTCAAACCGTTGTTTTATGCTTTGCAGTTCTGTAGTGGTCATTTTATACTGACAATTTGGCAGCAAAGGTACTGCAAAACTTTGAAATACGCAAGTACAGACAGAAAAAAGCCCCCCTCAAAGCAAAAAATGCCACAAAAATGCCACAAAAATGCTGCTAATACTGCTAATGCTGCCAATGAACAATGAACAATGAACAAGAGAAAGTACCCTTTGTACACGGCAATCAAAACAAAGAAAAATGGTACACGCAAAGGTGTCTTGGTACAGAAAAAGTTGACTCAAAAAAGCATAAAAAATGAGTCAGTCAAGTGAAGAGTTATCGAGAGTCTCTGCGTCAAAATCTCGCAAAACGCGGAGTTACACACCGGAATTCAAGCGTCAAAAAGTGTGTGA
>JBNMHB010000070.1:0-13485 GCA_050872525.1 Bacteroidales bacterium
ACTAAACACTTAACTCTCAACACTCAACTTCTATCAACTATCAACTAATAAACTATCAACTTATTCAACCACTAATAAACTAATAAACTAACAAACTAACAAACTTCTATCAACCATCAACTCATCAACTGACAATGACCAACATACTGAAAATCAACCCTGCCGACAATGTAGTCGTAGCTATCCTGCCGCAAAAGAAAGGCGACTGCATTGAGGTGGACGGACAGCGGATAACTCTCCTCGAGGACGTTCCTGCCGGACACAAGATTGCTATCAAAGATTTGAAAGCAGGCGAAAATGTCATCAAATACGGTTTCCCTATCGGGCACGCTATGGAGGACAAAAGCGCCGGCTCATGGATGAACGAACACAATATCAAGACCAACCTTGCCGGCTTGCTGTCTTACGAATACCACCCCAAAGAGGTAGTGCTATCTATCCCTGACGAGCACCGCACATTTATGGGCTATCGCCGCAAAGACGGGCAAGTAGGTATCCGCAACGAGGTGTGGATTATTCCTACCGTGGGTTGCGTGAATGGTATCGTTACCAAATTGGCAGAACGCCTGCGCCAAGAGACGGGAGCAGACAATATCTTCGCTTTCCCGCACAACTATGGTTGTTCGCAACTCGGCGATGACCACGAAAACACCAAGAAAATCCTACGCGATATGGTACACCATCCCAATGCAGGGGCGGTTCTCGTTGTAGGTTTGGGTTGCGAGAACAACCAACCCGATGTATTCGAAGAGTTCTGCGGGGACTATGACCACGAGCGTATCCGCTTTGTGGTGAGCCAGAAGATAGAAGGCGACGAAGTGGACTACTGTATGCCTATTCTGCGCGAGTTGTACGTGAAGACCACCCACGATGAGCGCGTAGAATGTCCACTCAGCGAACTGCGGGTGGGACTCAAATGCGGTGGTTCGGACGGTTTCTCGGGCATCACTGCCAACCCGCTTTTGGGAGTATTCTCCGACTATCTGGTAGCACAAGGTGGAACGACCGTCCTGACAGAAGTACCCGAAATGTTCGGTGCAGAGACAATCCTGATGGACAGATGTGCGAACCGTGAGTTGTTCGACCAAACGGTACATCTCATCAACGATTTCAAAGATTATTTCCTCTCGCACGGTGAGCCTGTCGGCGAGAACCCCTCCCCCGGCAACAAGGCGGGCGGTATCTCCACATTGGAAGACAAGGCACTCGGTTGCACACAGAAATGTGGCAAATCGTTGGTACGAGGGGTGTTGCCTTATGGTGAACGCCTACAAGTGAAAGGTCTGAACCTCCTTTCCGCACCGGGGAATGACTTGGTGGCTGCCACGGCGTTGGCATCTGCGGGGTGTCATATTGTTCTTTTCACCACCGGTCGCGGGACACCTTTTGGCACATATGTGCCGACAATGAAAGTCAGCACCAACTCAGGTCTCTTCCACAACAAACCCCGCTGGATTGATTTCAACGCAGGCGTTATCGCTGAGGGCGAACCTATGGACGAAGTGGCTAAACGCTTTACAGACTACGTCATCGCCGTTGCCAATGGTACGCAGACCAACAACGAGAAGAACGGATACCACGAGATAGCCATCTTCAAAACCGGCGTAACACTCTGATATAGCGCAACGCGCGACAGGGGAATATCGTGCGCAATGCTTGAGAGCGGCTCTCGTTGCCGTAATTAGCCTGCCACGTCGTAGCACCGCGTTTTCGGATAAGGACAAAAACGACAATCGGATAGAGATAAAACAATAATCGGCTACTCGCATTGAGCAGCCGATTCTGTTTTTAAGATTTTGTAATTTATAATTACTTGATGATAGCCTCGTAACCTGCAGCATCAAGCAAGTTGTCTAATTCAGCAGCATCTTTGATAGCAATTTTAATCATCCAACCTTCACCGTAAGGATCGTTGTTGATCAACTCAGGTTGGTCGTTAAGTGTTTCGTTAAACTCCAGCACCTCACCTGTAACAGGGATGATAAGGTCAGAAACTGTTTTAACGGCCTCTACAGAACCGAATGTTTCGCCTTTTTCGATTGTCTCGCCTACGGTATTCACGTCAACGAATACAATCTCACCCAGTTCAGACTGTGCATAATCAGTAATGCCGACAAAGGCCTCATTGCCTTCTACACGGATCCACTCGTGATCCTCTGTGTAACGCAGATTTGTTGGAATATTCATATCTTATAGTATTAGAATTTTATTTTTTCACAGGAGTTCCCGGAATCTGGTCGCCGAGCGTTGACATAGCGCAACGGAAACCAATCTGACTCGAACAACGATCTTGGTCCAAGTAACGACGTGTGGACGGATTCAACCAATAGATTCTATCAGCCCACGAACCACCTTTATACACACGTGTCTTCTTGGTAATTTTAGGTGCAAGGATATCGGTGGGGTCATTTTTGATAGCGGACAAGTTCTCAACGCCAATCGTATCCAAAGGATAGTCGGTATTGATGAGAGAAGCAAAATCGCCATCTTTCACATCACGACGGTCGTCCATACCACGATATGTAACCTTGATACAACCCAACGAATCCACTTGGTAGGTGCCATCTTCCGAGAGGACAGGAGTGGTATAGATATTACCACGGAAAGAGTTGTACTCTGAAACTTCCTGATAACTGGTCTCGCGATATACGTCCAGTACCCATTCGTTTACGTTACCTGCCATATTATAGAGTCCGAAATCGTTAGGCGCGAAGGCATCTACCGGCGCGGTAATCACATAATGGTCGTTCAACGCACCACTCACACCCATCATATCACCTCTACCACGAACAAAGTTGGCTTGCATCTGACCCAGATTCTTCTTATTACTCAAATCACGCGGATGATAGCCGGACCAAGGATAAATTTTGCCCTCGACAGTCAGACCATCTTCACCTGCTACCGGAGCATAGGCAGCAAACTCCCACTCCGCCTCGGTAGGCAGACGATAGCCCGTAACGAAGACGCCATCCGCACGATTTACCTTGCGCTCAACGCCATAGGAATCGTACATCGGCTTTCTTCCGAAATCAGGATTGTAGGTATCGTCCAAGAGATATTTCTCTGTATTGAAAACAAACTTGTCGCGGATATACTCATACGAAGGGCGATACATAGTGATGGTCTCCTCCGGGTCCTCCGGACTAACTTCTTCGTAAGAGTCCATTTCGTATCCGGTAGCCGTTTCCCATTCGTCTCTATATGTCTCATCATCAGTAGGTTGCAAGTCAGCAAACGGCGGCACAACAATAGCACCTACGCGCACCAATGCTATCTCGTTCACACGGTCGGTACGCCATTGGCAATATGCCATGGCCTGCTCCCATGTAACACCCACTACGGGATAGAAAGAGAACGCAGGGTGAACAAAATAGTTGTCCTCATAGGGGTCGTTGTACGCCAAATCCTCACGCCATACCGTATGATCGGGACGCGCTCTATCTACCAATTCGGGAGCAGAAGCACCAAACACCACCTCTAACCAATGCAGATATTCATTCCAGTTGAGGTTTGTTACCTCGTACTTATCCATATAGAACGAACTAACTGTCAGAGAACGGTTTGCGTTGTTGCGCGGCGCAGTCAAAAATTCATCTTTCTCCCCAATCGTGAATGTTCCACCTTGCACAGGCACCATACCGGTGGGATTAACGTTGCCCACGCCTTCTTTGGCTTCGAAATTGGTAGTCGCCACATCATAGTAATTCCAACCCGTAGTGTTGGATACTTTGGTATTCAGTTCGCGTGAGTTACAAGCACTCAGCACAACGACTAAACCCAAAAACAGATACTTTAATACGTGATTCATATAGGTATGAGTTATTTTTTCACTTTCAGCCCGCAAAGTTACAAAAAAAAAGTCATTCAAACCAATAAATATCGCAAAAAGTAGAAAAAAAATGTATTTTCAACTCAAAATATGTATTTTTCCACTCTCTTTTCAACAAAAATATCATTTTTCGGAACTTTTTTCGTATCTTTGTAGTCGAAATGAATACACAGTTCTTGAACATCAACGGAAAGTTGCTTTCATTAGAGCAACCGGTGGTAATGGCAATTCTAAATGCCACGCCCGATAGTTTTGTCCCCTCTACCCGTTTGGCAGATGAGGACGCAGTGCTTCATGCAGCAGAACGTGCCTTGTCCGAAGGGGCTACCTTATTAGATATAGGTGGTTATTCAACACGTCCGGGCGCACCGGAAGTATCTATGGAGGAAGAATGGCGACGGGTGAAAATGGCCACATCTGCCATTCGTCGTGTTTTTCCGGATGCGATTATGTCGGTGGATACATTTCGGGCAGAGGTGGCTCGCAGGGCTGTTACAGAGATGGGGGTGGCAATCATCAACGATATTTCCGGTGGCACATTGGACGAGAAAATGTTTGAGACCGTTGCGCAACTGAATGTACCTTATATTCTTATGCACATGCGCGGGACCCCAGCGACAATGCAAACCTTGACCGACTATGATGATTTGATATCGGATATTCTCCATTTCTTTGAAGTCCGTGTAAACACCTTGTCTCAAATGGGCGTGCACGATGTGATTTTGGACCCCGGATTCGGTTTTTCCAAGACATTGGAACAAAATTACACTCTGTTGGCACGTATGCAAGAATTTTCGGCTCTGCAGTGTCCGATACTGGCCGGATTATCGCGTAAATCGATGCTATACAAGGCATTAGGCATCACCCAAGAAGAATCGCTCAACGCCACCACGGCTGTGAATATGCTTGCTTTGGAACGAGGTGCCAAGATACTACGCGTACACGACACCAAAGCCGCAGCCGAGACTATCGCTATTTTTAATCAACTGCAAAAAAATCAATAAGTTATGGCATTCCAATTCGGCTTCAAAGATGTGATAGACATCCTGTGTGTCGCCCTAATTCTGTATGAGACCTTTCGTCTCTTGCGTCGTTCAGGGGCTGCCAATCTCTTTTGGGGTATTTTGGCATTTTTGATAGTTTGGTTTTTGGTAAGTTTTGTTTTCCAATTAGACCTGACAGGGGCGTTGTTTGACCGAATCATCAGCGTGGGTGCCATCGCTCTGATTGTCATATTTCAAGAGGAAATTCGCAGTTTCTTTTATCGTATCGGTGCGCGTTTCAGCACGTTCCGTTTTCGCTATCAACGGGATGAACAGAAAGCAACTGACCAACGTGTGCAACAGATAGCACAGGCTTGTCGGCACATGTCCCAATCAAAGACCGGAGCACTTATTGTGTTTGCAGGGAAACAGGATTTGAGCGAATACGCAGACACGGGCGAGCGTTTGGACGCATATATATCCTCGCGTTTGATAGAAAATATATTCTTCAAAAACACTCCTCTGCATGATGGTGCACTCATTATTAAAGATGGCAAATTAGCAAGTGCTGCATGTATTTTGCCGGTATCAAAGAATCTCGCCATTCCACAACATTATGGTTTGCGCCACCGCGCCGCGTTGGGTTTGACAGAAAAGACAGATGCTATGGCAATCATTGTCTCGGAAGAAACAGGGCGTATATCGGTTGCCCGAGGCGAGTTGATTGAGCAAATCAGTGAGGACCAACTATTTATATACCTATCGTCGGCTTTCTCTATAGTGGGGTAAACTTGCGATAATTGTCCCGACAGATGACACAATTCGGGCGTTGTGGCAACTCGAACAAGACCGTAAACTTGAGACCTATCAACAGATTGTTGATAGAAGAAACCACGTCCGCAGTTGAAAGAATATGATTCATTTGTAAAGCATTTTCTACGCTCCCCACTTTGGCGGATATATCTACCGGATTGAAACTCTGCGGTTTATGCAAATCTAACAGCCCATAATCGGCAAACAATGCCAAACGATATTGTACCTTCGATTTAGGCACATCGAACCCTGTATGGTCCGTCATAAAGCCCAAACGGGCACCTATCTCCACCGACACATCTATATTAATATTGAATTGTGCGTCAGCTCTACTTTTTATTTTCCGATTGGCAAAAAACTCATCCGTGTAAGGCGGTTCGTCAAAAAATCGATCGAATGTGTATTTCTTGTTTCCATCCACGTATTGGAAATAGTGTCCATAGGCAGTTAAAGACGCACCCATATCTGCCTTGGTGAGTGCATTGAATCCGAACTTCACACCTGCCAGAGCATAAAACCGTTTCCATTGTCCTCCCAACAGGATCGGAATTTTCACAGCCAAATTGGAATAAGCATCTTCCCGATTATTCACCTGACAAATATAATCAAACGTATCCCCCTCTTTATCTGTCTGATCTGCAATGGTATATGACCTGTCGGGTACTCTGAATTTGGTCGTCCCGCCAGTAACTCCCACTCCCAAATCGAGCAAGAAATGCTTAGCCTGCATATCATAGACAAACCCTGCCGAACCGGCAATTCCCAAAGAAGAGGTCAATTTGCTTTCTGCGGGCAAAAGAGACCATTCTGCTGCCTCGACAGAGAGTCCCATAAAGTGTTTCACATCGGAATTTCGTCCCCACGCACCTACACTTGCCAGCAACAGAACGGCAATAATACCATATTTGAAATTATTTTCCACGTTTATCAGATTTTCCCGTTGATTTAATCTGTTTTTTGCGCTATATGACACAATATGACATTGTAGCACATAAATCTTGGTACAAAATTATGGAAAAAAGACAAAACATACAAGTGTTACCCAAATTCTCTACACTTTTACTCAAATTATTTCCCTTTGCAATATACACAATAACAAAAAACCTATCTTGCATGGTGCAAGATAGGTTTTTATTTAGTCGAGAAGAGGCGACTCGAACGCCCGACCCCCACGTCCCGAACGTGGTGCGCTACCAACTGCGCTACTTCTCGATGCCTTTGCAAAGATAAAGACACGCAGAAAACCGTTTTTCAAAGCGTGCTTTACACAAAAGCGGGTGCAAAGGTACGGTATTTTTTTGATTTACGCAAATTTATTTGCTACTTTTTCGACGAAAAGTACGTTTTTGCGCCGTAGGTTCTGTAGAATTGATAATCTGTTGGCAATCTGCCTCTGTGAGAGCGGCAGCATCTGTTCCGCGCGGAATCTTATAATTGCCTGCAGAGGTTTTGATATACGGACCAAAGCGACCATTCAACACCTGAATATCTCCATATATATGGATAGGTTCCTGTTGGTGTGTCTTTTTGTCAATCAGTTCTTGTGCTTGCTCCAAAGTAATTTGCAGTGGGTCAATAGCGCGCGGAATACTGACAAATCCTCCCTTATGACGCAGATATGGACCAAACTTGCCCTCGCCGACCACCACATCCTCGCCGTCTATCTGCCCTAATGTATAAGGAAGGGCCTGTTTGAACAACTCCAATGCTTCAGCGAGAGTAATCGTAAAGATAGATTGTCCTTTCTTGAGAGAGGCGAAGCGCGGTTTTTGTGTATCATCGCCACCGCCAATCTGAATACACGGACCTATTTTGCTGATTTTCGCCATTACCGGTTCGCCTGTTTCGGGGTCTTTTCCCAATTCACGGCCTGCCACTTTTCCCGTTGGAATCGAAAGAAGTTGCGGGTGGAATGTCTTGTAGAATGTATCTATAGTCTTGACCCAGTCGGCTTGACCTTCTGCGATTCTATCAAAGTTTTCTTCCTCGTGGGCAGTAAAATCATAACTCAAAATGTCGGGGAACTGACCTACCAAAAAGTCGTTGGTGATACGTCCAAGGTCGGTCGGCAACAATTTCTGCTGATCTGCGCCATACACTTCCTGTTTCTGTTTTTCAGTGATTTTACCATTCTTGAGCAAGAGGGTGGTATAATCGCGTTTTTGCCCGGGCACATTACCCCGCTCCACATACTTGCGCGACTGGATAGTCTCGATAATAGTAGCATAAGTGGAAGGACGACCGATACCCAATTCCTCCATTTTCTTGACCAAAGTCGCCTCGTTGTAACGATACGGCGGTTGGGTGAAACTCTGTTGCGCCGTAGTTTCTATATTCCGGAGTTGCTCCTTGAGTGCCATCTGTGGCAGCACAGAAGCATCCTCCTCGGGGTCGTCATTAGACTGTACATACGCCCGCATAAAACCATCGAAAGTAACCACTTTGCCTATTGCCGCAAACAGATAATCCACATCAGAGACCGTCACCTCGATACGTGTGGTTTCTATTTCGGCATCTGCCATCTGACAGGCTATCGTGCGTTTCCAAATCAGTTCGTACAAACGTCGTTCATCATCGGTTTCTCCCGCTGAACGCTTGTCCATATACGTCGGGCGGATAGCCTCGTGTGCTTCCTGTGCACCCTTGCTCGATGTGTGGTATTGGCGTGTGCGCGAATACGCTTCTCCATATTCGGCGAGAATCTCGGCTTTAGCAGTAGAGAGTGCTAACGTACTGAGATTCACCGAGTCGGTACGCATATAAGTGATATGTCCCGCCTCATATAGCGATTGTGCCAAACGCATTGTTTTTGACACCGGGAACTTCAACTTACGCGCTGCCTCCTGTTGCAAGGAAGAAGTGGTAAATGGAGGTGCGGGAGTGCGCTTGGTAGGTTTCTTCTGAATATCCGAAATAACAAAATCCGCCTTTGCACACTGTTCCAAAAAGGCTTTTGCCTCTTCTTTGGTGGCAAAACGATGATTCAGTTCGGTATGCAGCACACTGGCATCAGCGGGATTTGCTCCCGTGAAATCAGCCAAAATACGATATTGCGAAGTACTCTTAAAGTTCTCTATTTCGCGCTCACGCTCTACCACCAAACGTACTGCCACCGACTGCACACGACCGGCACTCAGACCGGTAGTAACTTTTTTCCAAAGCACCGGCGACAACTCAAAACCCACGATTCGGTCAAGCACACGACGCGCCTGCTGAGCATTAACAAGATTGTGATCGATGTCGCGCGGCTGAAGGATTGCCTGCTGAATTGCAGACTTGGTAATCTCGTGAAAGACAATACGTTTGGTATCTTTCTTATCCAAATCAAGTACCTCTTTCAGGTGCCATGCAATAGCCTCTCCTTCGCGGTCCTCATCGCTTGCGAGCCAAACCGTATCGGCTTTGCTCACTTCCGTGCGAAGAGTCTCCAAGAGGTGCTGTTTCTTGGGGTCAATAACATAGTTAGGGCGATAATTATGCTCAAAATCAATCCCCATACTATTTCTTCCGAGCGGTTCAATATCACGAATATGCCCTTGCGAAGAAAGTACGTGGTAGTCCTTCCCTAAAAATTTTTCAATAGTCTTTGCTTTGGCAGGAGACTCAACGATTACAAGATTTTTACTCATATATCAAGTGGGGTTGTAAATCCCCCATTAAAATATAAAACCATATATGTATTAAGGTGCCGTCTTGCATGGAAAAAGTCGCACGTTAGACAAGTCCCAAACGAAAACGTCGGCAAAAGTACTGCTTTTTTTTTATTTGTGCAAATTTGTATTTTCAAGCGGACTTGCCTTGCACCATAAATATATTGTATCGGACTGACATTACTCAGTTTGGTAACTATGCAAGAGTAGTTGCGACGTTGGTTCTTTGTTGAAAGGTACGGTATGAGTTGCTGAATGAACCATATATCTTACGTGTATCCTACGTATATCTTACGTAGTTGACAACGAGATGAAGGCGGGCGGTTTGGCGCGGCTGCGACGAATGTGTGTGGTTTCCTTTTAGAAATGGCACACTGTCAGGGAAATGGCACACTGTCTGTCTGCTATATAGAAAAAGCAAAACGGAGAGCAGATTTGCAGTTTCCAGAAAAAAGTAGTAACTTTGCAGCGTCAGAGTTTTTTGGGGGTGTTGAAACGGGATGGTTTTTTGCTATATATATTTTATTATGGTGTAACATTACATCTCCTATTATATATGGTGTATTTTTAATATGTGGTATATCATTTCCCCCAAACGGTACATTGTTTGATTGAAAACAAGGGTTGATTAAAATGAGGTTCGATTTTTATTATGATAAGATAGTATTTACTCAGAAACGACATAGTATTTTGGTGTAATATGGAAAACAACACAGAGACCAAGCAAGAGGCACAGTCAAAAGTGCAACTCCCTGAAAATGCCAATCGTCCGCTTCGTCCGGGCGAGAAGTATCAACCTATCCTCCGCCCCGACCAGCAGTACCCGGAAGTAACGCCCTATAGCGTGTTGATGGGTGTACTGATGGCTGTGATTTTCTCGGCAGCAGCCGCCTATTTGGGACTGAAAGTGGGACAAGTATTTGAGGCAGCGATACCTATTGCCATTATTGCAGTGGGGCTTTCGTCGGCATTGAAACGCAAGAACGCATTGGGCGAAAATGTTATCATTCAGTCGATTGGCGCGTCGAGTGGTGTGATTGTAGCCGGTGCTATTTTTACATTACCCGCGCTCTACATCCTGCAAGCCAAATATCCGGATATTACGGTTAATTTTATGCAGATATTCATGTCATCGCTGTTGGGCGGTTGCTTGGGTATTCTGTTCCTGATACCTTTCCGCAAGTATTTCGTACAAGAGAAACACGGCGAATATCCTTTCCCTGAGGCTACGGCGACAACGCAAGTATTGGTCTCGGGTGAGCAGGGTGGCAGTCAAGCCAAACCGCTGATTTGGGCTGCCGGAGTAGGTGGTTTGTATGATTTTGTGGTTTCCACCTTTGGTCTTTGGACCGAGAGCCTCAGCACCCGTATGACCGGTTGGGGCGAGATGTTGGCAAGCAAATTCAAGTTGGTGTTCTCTATCAATACCAGTGCTGCCGTACTCGGTTTGGGCTATATCATCGGTTTGAAATACGCCGCCGTTATCTGTGCGGGTTCGTTCTTTGTATGGTGGGTATTGTTGCCTTTGTTAGGCACTGTCCCCGGTATGGAAAGTATTGATCCACAGGTGATTTTCACCGACTACGGTCGCAATATCGGTATCGGTGCCATTGCTATGGCAGGTATGATTGGTATTGTGAAAAGTTGGGGTGTTATCAAATCGGCTGTCGGGTTGGCAGGCAAAGAGTTAGGCGGAAAAGGCAAGGCTGTGGCACAAGCCACACTTCGCACCGAGAAAGACCTGACGATGAAATTTGTAGTGTTGGCTATTACCGTAGCACTGATTATCACGTTCATTTTCTTCTGGCTGGGCGTGTTACACAACCTATGGCAAGCGTTTGTGGCGTTCCTGGTGGTAACGGTGATTGCGTTCCTTTTTACGACGGTGGCAGCCAATGCCATCGCTATTGTAGGTAGCAACCCCGTGAGCGGCATGACCCTGATGACTTTGATTATCGCTTCTGTCATCTTTGTGGCAGTAGGTATGAAGGGTTCGAGCGGAATGGTCGGCGCGATGGTGATTGGTGGTGTAGTCTGCACGGCGTTGTCGATGGCAGGCGGTTTTATCACCGACCTGAAAATCGGATATTGGATTGGTACGACCCCTCAAAAACAAGAGACGTGGAAATTTCTCGGAACGTTGGTTTCGGCAGCCACTGTGGGTGGTGTGATGATTATTTTGAACAAAACCTATGGTTTCAGCGGTGAGAACGCCCTTGTGGCTCCTCAGGCAAACGCTATGGCGGCCGTGATTGAACCTTTGATGAGCGGACAAGGGGCACCTTGGATGCTCTATATAGCAGGTGCTATCTTAGCATTGGTACTCAATTTTATGGGTGTGCCGGTATTGGCATTTGCGTTGGGTATGTTTATTCCCTTACACCTCAATACTCCTTTATTGGTGGGCGGTATCATCTCTTGGTTTGTAAGCAGGAAACGTGCGAAAGATGGTGAGCAGGCAGAGGAACTGGCACAAAAACGCCAGGAAAAAGGTACACTTATCGCCAGTGGTTTCATCGCCGGCGGTGCATTGATGGGCGTAGTGAGCGCAGTGATTAAGTTCTGTGGTGCAGAGTGCTATCTGAGTGCATGGGCAGGCTCCAATGGTGCTGCCATAGTGGGTATTGTAGCGTATGTAGCGTTGATATCCTATTTTATGATAGCAAGCAAGCGAATTACAAAATAATAAAATAACAATATAAACGTTTGATTTTATGGTAAGTTACAAAGAACTAGGTCTGGTGAACACCCGCGAGATGTTCGCCAAGGCAATCAAAGGCGGATACGCTATTCCTGCCTTCAATTTCAACAACATGGAGCAACTCCAAGCCATCATCAAGGCTTCGGCTGAGACCAAGAGTCCTGTTATTCTCCAAGTATCCAAAGGTGCACGTAACTACGCAAACCAAACTCTGCTCCGCTATATGGCACAAGGTGCAGTGGAATACGCAAAAGAACTCGGTTGGGAAAGACCGCAAATCGTTCTTCACCTCGACCACGGAGACAGTTTCGAACTCTGCAAGAGCTGTGTAGATTTTGGTTTCTCCAGCGTGATGATTGACGGTTCCGCTCTTCCTTACGAGGAGAATATCGCCCTGACACGCAAAGTGGTGGAATATGCTCACCAATTTGATGTAACCGTTGAGGCAGAACTCGGTGTACTTGCCGGCGTAGAAGATGAGGTTTCTTCTGAAGAGAGCCACTATACCAAACCGGAAGAGGTGATAGACTTCGCTACCCGCACAGGTTGCGACAGCCTTGCTATCTCGATTGGTACCAGCCATGGTGCTTACAAATTCAAACCGGAACAATGCACCGTTGACCCGCAGACCGGTCGTCTCGTTCCTCCTCCATTGGCATTCGATGTACTTGATGCTGTGATGGAGAAACTGCCGGGCTTCCCCATCGTGCTTCACGGTTCGTCGTCGGTACCCCAAGAGTATGTGGATATGATTAACCAATATGGTGGCAAATTGGAGGCTGCTGTAGGTATTCCGGAGGAGCAACTCCGTAAGGCTGCCAAGAGCGCGGTTTGCAAAATCAATATCGACAGCGACAGCCGTTTGGCATTTACCGCTGCTGTCCGCAAAGTATTCCACGACAAGCCGGCAGAGTTTGACCCGCGCAAATACTGCGGTCCTGCTCGCGACCTGATGGAGGAACTATACAAACACAAGATTATCAACGTGTTAGGTTCTGACGGCAAAGCAGAATAAACCACTTAACTGACAGAATAGAGACTATTGAACATTCCCGTTTGATAGTCTCTTTCCTTATTTATATATAATGCTACAATACCGGTGCGTTAATTTTTTATTATGCTCATAAATTGTTAATATATAGTCGATTATACGCATTTTTCGATTTGAATTAAAAATAGGGTGGATACCATTCTTTATTCTTTATTCAAATGTCGGGTGGATGTCAGGTGGATGTCAGGTGGATACGATGTAAATATCATTCTTAATTCTTCAGTATTATTGGTGCAAAAAGAATAATCTTTGCATATTCCAAAAAAAAGGCGTACCTTTGTAGCGTATTTCAGAAACAAGCAAATATAAACAATTACAATATCATGGCACTTCCATTTATGTCAGCCGACGAGGCTGCACTTCTTGTTCCCAACGGAGCCGTAGTAGGTATGGGCGGTTTCACCCCTGCCGGTGCCCCGAAAGATGTTCCTACCGCTATTGCTCATCATGCTGAGGCT
>JBNMHB010000071.1:0-13361 GCA_050872525.1 Bacteroidales bacterium
GCCTACTTCCGGGCGTATCTCGCGCGACTCGGATATGACTATAGGTTACCTCCCGCAAGTGATGATGCACATCGATGGAAAGACACTTCGCGAAGATGTGATGAGTGTGTTTGACGGAGAACCCGATGAAGAAAAAGCGCGCCGAATCGCCGAAATGGACAAAACCATCATCGGTCTCGGTTTTGAGCGCAAGGATTTCGACCGGCCTTGTTCCGAGTTCTCGGGAGGATGGCGAATGCGTATCGAGTTGGCAAAGATTCTGCTTCGACACCCCGACCTACTTCTTCTTGATGAGCCGACCAACCACCTTGATATTGAGTCAATTCAGTGGCTTGAGGACTTTCTTAAATCTTCGCAAAGTGCTGTTCTGCTCGTTAGCCACGACCGAAAATTTATCGACAACGTCACCAATCGCACCATTGAGATTACTCTCGGACGCATATACGACTACAATGTCAACTACTCACGTTTTTTAGAATTGCGCAAGGAACGCCACGAACAACAGGTACGCGCCTATCTCAATCAGCAGAAGATGATTCAAGAAACCGAAGACTTCATTGAACGTTTTCGGTACAAAGCCACCAAGGCGGTGCAAGTGCAGTCGCGCATCAAACAATTAGAGAAATTGGAACGCTTAGAAGTGGACTTGGAAGATACTTCACGTTTGAATCTACGTTTTCCGCCCGCTCCGCGAAGTGGTGATTTTCCGCTGATTGTGGAAGATTTGCGCAAAGATTTTGGTGAACATACCGTTTTCTCTGATGTTACATTCACTATTCGCCGTGGAGAGAAAGTGGCGTTTGTCGGTAAAAACGGTGAAGGTAAATCCACCCTTGTGCGCTGTATCATGGGGCAACTCGACTATTTTGGTACGCTCAAAATCGGACATAATGTCAAGATAGGTTACTTCGCTCAGAATCAGGCGGCATTGTTAGACGGGGAACTGACCGTTTTCGATACAATCGACCGTGTGGCAGTGGGAGATATACGTACCAAGATACGCGATATTCTCGGCGCATTTATGTTTGGTGGTGAGGCTTCGGAAAAGAAAGTGAAAGTGCTGTCCGGCGGTGAGCGCAGTCGTTTGGCAATGATTCGTTTGCTGCTCGAACCATGCAACCTGCTTATTCTTGATGAGCCGACCAACCACCTCGATATGCAATCGAAAGATGTGCTGAAGGCGGCTTTGCAGGACTTCAATGGCACCGTCATCTGCGTCAGCCACGACCGTGATTTCCTTGATGGCTTGGTGAGCAAAGTCTATGAGTTTGGTGGAGGGAAAGTGCGCGAACACCTCGGTGGTATCTACGATTTCTTACAATCGAAACGCATTGACAGTTTGCAGGAGTTGGAGAAGAAAAATCCGACAGCAAAACAAACAACTACCCCGGACAAGGTCGGAGCCGGTTCGGCAGCCGACTATGCCGCCCAAAAAGCCGAGGCGGCTGCACGTCGCAAGAAAGAGAAACAAATTGCTGAAACTGAGGCAGTCATAGCCCGATTGGAGGAAGAACAAAAGGCATTGGAAGAAAAGATGTCAGACCCCGCGCAACAGACACAGGAGAATTTCCAACGCTACGAACATATCAAACATGAGATTGAGCAGAAAATGTACGAATGGGAGATATTGAGCGAGTAATTGGATAATTAGGAATTAGGAATTATATACATTCATAATTCAATAATTTCTAATTCGTCATTAGAAACACGGGTGGATGTCAGGTGGATGACGGGTGGATAGCCATTCTATCCTATAACCAACCTATAACGATCCTATAACAAAACGAGCAAAAGGATTAACGAATTAATTGTACGATAATTAACGTTCCGGCACAATGGACGACATAATCGAATATATCAAATCGTTTCTCCTCTATGGAGATACAACGATGACGCAACACATTGGCTACACCGCCGATGAGTCGCTTTGGTCGCGCTACAAGGTGGTGATTGTGCCTTGCGGATACCTCGGCTCCGACCTCGTTCTGCCCGATATGGAGCACCCCATAGTAGAGCAAACGGGCAAAACTTTTGTTGTCCGAACAGACCTCATCTACAATACGTTTTTCTTCATTTCGCGCGCTGAGGAACTTATCAATTCGCAACGCGATGAGCATGGACGTTTTGCTGCCTGTTTCTCCATTCTCGGACAGGGCAACAATCTTGAAATTCCACTTGTGGACGAGTATTCGCGTATTTTGATGAAGTTGCTTGATATGCCTCTTCCGCAACCGCGCTACGCACATATTTACCTCACTCACGACATCGATATTCTCGACTATTATCGGCACTTGCGTGGGGCATTGGGCGGTATTCGTCGTGGGCATATACGCGATGTCTTTTCTTCTCTGACAGATATTCATCACGACCCTGCTTACACTTTTCCATGGATGGTGGAACAAGACGCCAAAGTGCCGACTGCAGATACGGTTTATTTCGTAAAACATACTACAGGCAAGGGATTCGACTATCCGCAATACAATACTAACGGACACGATTTCAATCGGTTAGCCTCTATGCTCAGTCGGTCCGGAGCCAAATTAGGACTCCATTC
Organism: Bacteroidales bacterium; assembly: GCA_050872525.1. Classification (GTDB taxonomy): domain Bacteria; phylum Bacteroidota; class Bacteroidia; order Bacteroidales; family Paludibacteraceae; genus Colicola. The sequence goes on from JBNMHB010000071.1 coordinate 2,555, forward strand.
GAGTTACTACGGACTGCCCGACGATGGCAAACAAGCGGACTATTTCCGTACCATTCTTGCCCCTGCTTGTCCACTCCACAGAAGCCACTATTTGCGCTGTTCGATTGACAACATGCAACGTCTTGCAGACCTCGGTTTTACCGATGATTTCTCTATGGCATTTCCCGACCGCGCCGGTTTCCGTCTCCAAACCACCCGTCCGGTGCGATGGATTAACCCTAAGACGCTGACGCTCACCGCATTAACTCTCCACCCGCTCACGCTGATGGACTGCACACTGAGCAATGCCAACTACATGAACCTCTCCGAAGATGAAGCCTATTTCTTCTCCGAGCAACTTCTTGACCGTGTCCGCCACCATGCCGGTGATGTAACTCTGTTATGGCATAATAATCGTTTCTTTGATGGTTCATACCACGAGACACTATACCCAAAATTGCTCAAAGGACTGCGGCATTACTCACACCACAATGACTAAACGTATCCTCATACTCACAGACCCGTACGGGAAACCCGCTTACGCTCCGCGTTTGCGCTATCTGTGTGATTATCTGACGAATAATGGATATGATATAGTTGTTTATACCGAGCAGTTTCAAGCACACGACTTTGCACATACCTACCCGATTTACGAGAAACCGTCTTATCGCAATCAACTCCAATGGGCTATCCGTTCACTCTGGTCGTTGTTTACCGATTGGCGCAATCGCAGTTTCTCCCATTGGCTGCAAGAACAAACAAAGGCACAACATTTTGACCTTGTTTTCTGCACCACATTTTCTACCTTTCCACTACGGGCAGCGTACGAAATAGCACAGAAAAAACATATTCCGCTTTTTGTGGATATACGCGACTTGGACGAACAAGTTCCCGATGCACAATACCAATCACATCGCCAATGGTGGGCACGCCCTTTCCGAAAATGGTATCAGGCAGTGAATATCCGTCGCCGCAATCGTGTATTGTATCAGGCAGATTGTATCACTACCGTATCGCCATGGCATGTGGATTTTCTACATCAATTTAATAAAAATGTACACCTCATCTACAATGGTTTTGACCCTGTACAATTTTACACAAAAGATGTAGTAAGTGATTCATTTTTAATCACATACATCGGTAAGATATACGAATTTCAAGATATTTCGCTCGTAGAACAAGCTATCCGAGAACTCAATCTCCCCGATGTACAATTGAATCTGCATACTCCGGACCACAATACTATTCCTATCACTTCTGTTGGTACCGAGTTGCGCAAAAGCAGTATGGCTGTAGTCTTAACCAACCCGTCAGCGAAAGGTATGATGACAACCAAGTTTTTTGAGGCACTTGGGTGTGAGAAACCGGTTTTGTGTGTACCATCTGACGAAGGGTGCTTGGCGCAGACTATCAAAAATACCAATGCCGGTATTGCTACTTCCGATATAGAAGAAATCAAGGCTTTTATTTTGGAGAAATATCGTGAATGGAAGACCAATGGTTTCACCCATCAGGCTGTTATCAATAAGGAACAATTCTCGCGCCAACATCAGGCGGAACAATTTGAGCAATTATTTCTTGAACTCATCAATAAGCAATAGTGTCTACTATTAGTGTCATAGTGCCCATATACAATGCCGAATCCTATTTGGCACAGTGCATTGAGTCTATTATCCGACAGACTTACAAGGACTTACAAATTATTCTTATTGACGATGGTTCGGTAGATAGGAGTCTGCATATAGCACAAGACTATGCGCAAAAAGACACACGAATAGAACTATATTCTCAATCCAATCAAGGGCAGTCGGCAGCGCGCAATGTCGGGCTGAAACACGCTACAGGGGAGTGGATTTCTTTTATCGACTCCGATGATTATATTGATGTCGATTTTTATCAAACATTTATACAAGCCACTGATATTCAGACAAATGTTGTGCAGATTGGTTACCGAAGAGTGCAGAACGGACATATTATATCAGAACAAATGCCTCGTTCTTTTTACCATTTCACATCACCCTGTATGCGAATATATCGGAGAGATTTTTTAGAGCGTAATCATTTGTGCTTCCATGAAGGAATAATTTACGAAGATGTGCTTTTCTCCGTTGATATGTGGTCGTTGAGACCGACTTATAAAATGCTGAATTACAGGGAATATAACTATACTTTTAATCCCAAATCAACCACTTCTATACGTAACAAAGAGTCTGAGAAGAAAATCTTTGTACTGCTCAAAAAGAGATATAAGTCGGCACAAAATCTGACAACTCGACTCCTTGTTTGCTATACCTACATACGCTTAAAATTACATTTCTTAAAACAATGAAAAGATTATCATACATATTATTATATGCTGTACTATTCATAAGTAGTACTTCTATTTGGGGTAGTACTTATTATGCGGCACCGAATGGAACGGGAGACGGGAAGGGGTATGGGACGCCATGCGGGTTGAAGAAGGGGATTGAGTGTCTTAAGCAGGCGGGGGATACGCTCTATCTGCTTGGGGGACAGTACGACTTGGAAAATACCAAAATCAGTAACAAAAACGGGAATGAAAATCAGTATATTGTGATTTCCGGATACCCGGGTGAGAAGGCAATTCTGGATTTTCGCACAACCGCTTACGGTACACGCGGTTTGCAGATAACAGAGACATGCAGGTATCTGCATATCAAAGACTTAACGCTTCGTTACTCGGGAAAGAACAACTTATACAACGAGGGGAGTTATTGTCTGTTTGAGCAACTTGACATCTACGGCGGTGCCGACACGGGGTGTCAGATGAAGAAAGGCGGACACAACACCATACTCAATGTGGACTCGCACGATAACTTTGATTATCAATTGGATAAATCGGGGAATCTGACCCAATGCGACTTTGGCGGAAATGCCGATGGATTCGCCGATAAACAACATAGCGGTGCGCCAAACCACTATATCGGCTGCCGCAGTTGGAACAACTCGGATGACGGCTGGGATTTCTTTCAACGCATAACCACCGGCGAAACGATTATCGAATACTGTATATGCTACAAGAACGGTCCTGCCTATTACGATATGCGCAATCACCCTCGTTATCAGATAGATAAGGCGTGGTTCGACCAGTTCAAAGACGGCAAAAATGTCATTGATGCTGATGGCAAAACCGTCTATGTAACGCTTGCCCAATATCCGAATATGGGTAATGGTAACGGATTCAAACTCGGTGGCGGAAGTACAATACATAATGTGTTGGTTCACCATTGTCTGTCTGTAGCAAATACAGTGAAGGGCTATGACCCAAACAGCGATGCCGGGGCTGTGCGATTATACAACAACACCGCCTATATGAACAATTCGGACTATAGTTTTTATAATGCCAATGGTTGCAGTCTGGATATACAGAATTGTATCAGTTTTCAGCCAAAAGGCAAGAATACGTTTGACAGCAGGATAGTGCAAGTAAGCAACAATAACTCGTGGTCAAGCGGGTTCAGTGTGTCAGCAGCGGATTTTCTCTCGTTGGATACAACAGAAATTACCGCACCCCGCCTTGTTGACGGTAGCATAGCAGAAGGGTTGTTGCTGCATTTGAGTGAAGGTTCTGCACTCATTGATGCGGGCAACGATGTAGGATTAGACTATATGGGTGATGCACCCGACCTCGGTTGCTATGAGACCGTAGGCGAAAATCCACAACCAATCACCGGACACACAATAGCATATATCACTACGCCGGGCAGCGAGGAAGATAATGCTATTCTCAACCGCTTGCGTCAAAACGATTCGCTCTCTATCAAGATAGTGAATGCCGGTTCGGCTTCTTCCGATTTTTCCAAATATGAGTTACTGATTATCAGTCCGAAACCCAATAGCAGTGCAAGTGCATTCACGGCGTTGAAAGGATATGACAGACCTATGTTGGTACTCAAACCGTTCCTATTCAAAAGCAGTGTATGGAATTGGGGAAACGCTATCAATACACAAGATTTGTCCGTTGTAGTAAGCGACACCACACATGCCTTGTTCCACAACATTATTTTTGGCAACAAACAGACTATCAATCTATTTGATACTTGCACAACCAATGCCCTAACGGCTATCGGTGATTGGACAGGGAATACATCGGGAATTGTCTCGTTAGGTGCACCTGTTTTACATCCCGACTACACAACTATCGCCGATATGCCTGCCGGCAGCACGCTCAACGGCACGACACTGACACAGCGTTTGGTGATGATTGGCGTGTCGGAATACAGCACAGCCCACCTCACACAAGACGGTCTGAATCTCATCGAGAATGCGGTTTACTATCTGTTGGGATTGGAAATGCCCGACCACTCTATGGATATCGACAATGCCATCATCGCTCCGCAAGCGACTAAGATACTGACCCCACAAGGTATCATCATCCTGCGTGGCGATCAACGATATGATATCGTGGGCAGGAAAATTCAATAGTAAATTATAAAATGCTTGTATTATATCGTTTTTGCTTACATTTTAACAAAACGATAATTCGCCTTAAAACCGCTTTAGGTCTGCTTTATAACTGCTTCAGACCACGAAAATGTCGAATAACAAAATGATAGAATACACGCATATTTGGCAACTATTTGTATATAACCATCTAATACTTAAATAACCATGGACTTAGTAGAATTGTTACACCAAGAAGTTGTGCCCGCTATCGGTTGCACAGAACCTATCGCCGTGGCACTCTGCGTGGCCAAAGCCACCGAGAAACTACAACACGAACCGACCTCCATCCGTGTGCGTCTGAGTAAGAACATTTACAAGAACGCACTCTCCGTCGGCATTCCCAACACAGGCATGACCGGTCTGCCTATTGCTATCGCTCTCGGTGCCACTATCGGGCGCAGCGAAAAGCAATTGGAGGTACTATGCGACGTATGTCCCCAAGCAGTGGAGTATGCGAAAGCCTATATGGAACGCATACCTATTGACATTGAGATAGAGCCGCAAGCCCCTGATATTCTGTACATTCGCGTGGACGTGAGCGATGGTACACACTCTGCGCATGCTACTATTCAAGGCAGCCATACCCACTTCTGCGAGGACCAACCTACCGATAGCACGCCGGCGGCAAAGAGTCCTTCGACGAAAGAGGCAGAGCCCCAAGAGACACTCACTTTGCGACAGGTGTACGACTTTGCGATGTCGGTTGACTTGGCACAGGTGCGTTGGTTGTTGGACGGTGCGGAGATGAATATCAACGCCGCCAAAACCTCTTTTGAAGGCAACTACGGACATGGTTTGGGCAGGCTGTTGCAGGCTCAACGCAAATGTACGTCCGATTGTCGCAATCTGCTGCCCGCAGTGTTTGGTGATACGCTGTTTACCAAGATATTAAGTTACACCAGCGGTGCCTGCGACGCGCGTATGTCGGGAGCGATGGTGCCGGTGATGTCCAACTCAGGTTCGGGTAATCAGGGTATCTCGTGTTCTGTGCCGGTGTATATCTACGCACAGGAAAACCACTGCTCCGAGGAACAGATGATACGCGCCCTAACGCTTAGTAATCTGACAGTTATCTACATCAAGCAGTCGCTCGGTCGTCTGTCGGCGTTGTGCGGTTGCGTGGTGGCAGCCACCGGTTCGGCAGTGGGAATCACCTATCTGATGGGCGGAGGTTACCCCGAAATAACATACGCTATCAAGAATATGATTGCCAATATATCGGGTATGATATGCGATGGTGCCAAGCCCGGGTGCGCGCTCAAGGTTACCAGCGGTATCAGCACGGCTATTCTGTCTGCTTCGTTGGCAATGCAACACTCGTATGCCGGTGCCACCGAGGGTATCGTGGAGGAAGACATTGACCGCACAATCCGCAACCTGACACGTATCGGTCGCGAAGGCATGACCCAGACCGATGACCTTATCCTCGATATTATGCTCCACAAGTGCGAAGGCGGAGAAGGCGCAACGGACAAACAATAAAACCACTAATAAAATACAAATGCGACGTTCTTTTTATATAGTTGTGGCATGCTGCGTATCGTTGTTGCTACACGCAGAAGACGCTTATTATCAAGATGTTAACTACACCATTGATTCTGACAACTATACCGCCGAGGTGGCTCTCAACCCCAAGGTGAGTGGCGAATTGTATATCCCAGAGGAGATTACAGTAGGTCAGGACACGTATCGGGTTACTGCCATTGGCGAAAAGGCTTTCAAAGGCTGTAAGAGCCTGACAGCCATCGTGTTACCGAAAACGATAGAACGTGTCTATCGCTCGGCCTTCGATGGAACGGGCATTATGCTCAATAAGACAAATTGGACCGATGGTGCGCTCTATATTGACAGTTGTCTGATTGCCACCGACAAGACTATCAAAGGGAAGTTTATCATTCCTGATGGGGTACGGTTGATTGCGGCGGGTGCTTTTCAGGGCAATAAAAGCCTGACTCGTGTGGAGTTTCCTGCCTCTGTGCGGCGCATTGATCATGAGACTTTTCGCGACTGCAAGAACCTAACGCGCGCGATTATCCCACAGACAATCAGAGAGATAGGCGAAGACGCATTTACCAACTCCGGTATCTGGAACAACGACAAGAAATGGAAAAAAGGCGGGCTGTATATAGATGGTTGTCTCATCGCCGTGAACGAAAATGTGCCTGCCAAGTTCATCTTCAAAAACAAAATCCCTACCCGTCTGATTGCCGCCGGTGCATTCTCTAACAACAAGAGAATCAAGTCGGTAGTGATTCCGGCAGGCATAGAGGAGATACCGGCTGCCGCGTTCTACAAATGCGAGAACCTGACCGATGTAGTCATTCCCCAATCGGTGAAACGTGTGGGTAATTTTGCGTTTTATGGCTGCCCGTTGCTGCGCGAGGCGACCTTGCACGCTGATATTGAGGCACTCGGAATGGGTGCTTTCTACGGGTGCGAGAACCTGCGCAAGCAGACACTATCGGAGCATTTGATCGTCATTCCGCAGGGTTGTTTCTACCTCTGCCGTTCCATTCAACATATCACGCTTCCGGAACATCTGCGCAAGATTGACAACGGGGCGTTCACGGGTTGTTCGTCGTTGGAGGACATCAAGTTGCCTGCCACGCTCACCGAAATCGGCGAGATGGCATTTGCGGGGTGCGCCAAGTTTGTGGAAATCACCATTCCCGAACAGGTCATCAACCTAAACAAAGGAGTATTCACGGCATGCACACATCTCCGCAAAATCACGCTCCCCGAAGGCACGTATGCCATTGGCGATGAGGCATTTAAGGGGTGTGTTACCTTAGACCGAATCAATATCCCCAAGACCACTTTTCGTATTGGAAAACATGCTTTCCAGAACTGTCTGCAACTGCGCGGAGTGTATCTGCAAGACCGTATTCATTTGATAGAAGAGGGGGCGTTCCAAGAGTGCAAGATGTTGGAGGAAGTGGTGCTGCCGGCGTCGTTGAATGTGTTGGGCAAGGGTGCGTTTGCTCAGTGTGTCAGTCTGCGCGAAGTGAAGTTGAACGACAAACTGCGCGTTATTGAGGCGGGGGCGTTCTGCGATTGTCGCCAACTGCGCGAAATAGCCCTGAAAGATAGTGTGCAAGAGATTGGAGATGAGGCTTTTATGAATTGTAAGAACCTGCGCAAAGTGGTGTTGCCGGAGGGACTGCAAAAGATAGGTGTCTCGGCTTTCAAGGACTGCACAAGTCTTCTGCCACCCTACTATCCCGCTTCGGCAATTGTCGGAAAAAATGCTTTCAAGGGTTGTAAGAGCAAGTAAATCAGGCAGATAGACTACCAAAATCGGGCTACGATGTGTGTCGTAGCCCGATTTGTATATATATCCAAAAGAAAGCGTAAGTTGCTGAGGATTAACTGTTTATGATTTCTTCCCATGTAAAATCATGTTCGTCCACCGTGGAGGGGACATATCCCATTTCCGCTTTTGCTTTCTCTTGCGGAAACGTGAAATAGGTGCACAAGCACTCGCAAAGCAGTTCACCTTCAGCACTCCAAATCTCGCCGACGACATACGCCACGTTGCGGTGCTGCTCTTTGAGACGACCACGCAAAGTGATATAAGGTTGGTTCGTTGAAACGGGTTTGTGGTAGCGCGTTTCCATTTTGGCGGTTACGCCAGCCGTTTGCAATTTTTGAAAGACCACCCAACCACATATTTCGTCCAACAACACCGCCTGAATACCTCCGTGGAGCGTGTTTATCCACGACTGGTGGTTTGGCGTGGGTTTCCATACCGACACAATGTCTTCGCCGTCATCGTAAAAGTGCATGTGTGTGCCGATGGGGTTGGTCGGACAACACCCAAAACAATTGTAGCCCTCTACCCCGAGCCAAGGGTTATGTATTAAACGCATATCTGTTTGCTATTTTATTTGATAGAACCTTCGGGGCGAAGAATGACGCGGATCGACTTGCCCACGTTGATAAGGTGGTCGGCGATACGTTCCGAATCACTCGCGAACTCCAGATATTGCGCTCCGACAGTAGGATCATATTCGTTCTTCGAGAGACGCTCCACGTTCTTGTCTGCCATTTTATCAGTCAGTTCGTCCACAATGTCCTCTGTCTTGTTTGCCTCGTTGAGAGCGTCGATATTTACCTCCATATATGCCTTCATCACACTCTGATAAACCGAGAATACGCCTTCTCGCACTTGCTCAATCTCCTCTTGCACCTGTTCGGAGAAAGCCTGATTGTGGTCGCGCAGCACTTCGGCATACTCAATGATGTTGGTGGCATAGTCTCCGATACGTTCCAAGTCGCCGATACAACGAATCATAGACGACAGGTAGCGATGGTCCACCTCGTTCAGGGGTTTCGAGTTGAGGCGTACCACGTACTGTATGAGGTAGTTGTTCAGATAGTTCAGTTGTGCCTCGTTGCGGTTGAAATCGTTCATCTGACGGAAATCGAGGTGCGAGATAACATATACTGCGATGTCGTAGTTGTGCATAGCCACCGCCGCCATGTGCTCAATCTCTAATTTTACCTGACGCACGGCAATGATAGGTGTGCGGAGCATTTTGTCGTCCACAAAGTAGAAATGCGGTTTCGAAGCCTGTCCTTCTTCGTCCGACAGTTTGTCCGGAATCATAGCACAAACCATCTTCACAAGCATACCTGTAAGCGGAAGGATTATCACCACCGTGAGGCAGTTGAAGAAGGTATGAAACATAGCCAACTGTATTTGAGGTGCGTTGGGGAACATATCCTCGAAGATAGAGCCGAAACTGATTTGCCCTTGAGTAATCAGAAACATCATCAGGGCTACAAGCATGAAGACGACCACACCGAAGCAGTTGAAAATCAGGTGCATAAGAGCGGTACGTTTGGCGTTCTTACCACTGGTCATACCGGCGATAATTGCCACCACGCAAGAACCGATGTTCGAACCGAGTGTGAGATAGATACCCTGGTTGAGCGAGATAAGCCCCGTAACGACCATTGTGATTGCCACCGAGGTCATCACTGACGAGGATTGGATTATCGCCGTGAAGATGGCACCTATCAGCACCAAGAGAATCGGATTACTGATTGAGGAAAGGAATACTTTCACTGCATCCATCTGCGCAAAATCTTCCATAGAACCGGACATCATACTCAATCCCACGAAGAGCATACCAAAGCCCGTGAGGATACCTCCCACCGTTTTCCATATCTCGCGTTTGCTGAAAAGTACGATGAATGCGCCAATACCTGCAAATGCAGCAAAGATGGTAGTGGTGGATAATCCGCCCTCGGACGACAGACCGAGAGCAACAATTTGCGCGGTGATGGTGGTACCGATATTGGCACCATAGATGATGGTGGCAGCCTGGCTGAGGGACATAATGCCCACATTGACGAAACCGATAACCATCACAGTGGTGGCACCGGAAGACTGAATAGCCGCCGTACTGAGGGCACCGATACCGACACCTATCAGTTTATTGTTGCCCACTTTTGAAAACAGGGCTTTGAGATGCTCACTGCTTGCCGATTCTAAGTTGCTGGACATCATCTGGCATGCCACCAGAAAAATGCCAATACCCGCAATGAGCATTAAAATAGCAGTAATTGCTGTAACTATCATATTTTGTTTCGTTTAGTTTCGTTTTGCGTGATTGTGCATGAGTTGGTGTGCCGACTTTCTCCGCATTGAACGGATATTTTCTGTGGCAAGAAGCACTCTGCTTGCTATCCGGAGATATACCATCGCCGTTCTTAGCAGATAAAAAAAAGTACCGGAATATGTATTCCGATACCTTATATATTTATATACCCTGTCCCACCATGACATTTTCCACTTTCGCAAGGTATGCTATGTTTGCACCTTTTATATAATGGATATATCCGTCATGGGCTGTGGCATATTTGGCGCAAGCGATACGAGTGTCTGCCACAATGCTATACAGAAGCGCGCCCACCTCTTCGGCAGTCCACTTCATAAAGCCATCTACATACGCTTGCGTACCCTTATCTGACATAAACCAATACCAATTTGCTTCTTTGCACAAGACATTTGCACAAATCAGCGACAAAGGTACGCATTTTTTTTGAATCTCACAACACGAAAATGCAAAAGATACCAAAACGCGCAAAGAAATCCCCAAACTATATTCCAATATGCATGAAAACAACAAATTCATTTGCCACGAGATGTCCGTCTAACCACCTGCCCATAGCCCCAAAGACACCCACTTATCGCGAAAAAAGCATATCCACACCAGGGCAACCGCATCAAAAGTTAGCATTTTTTATGATTTGCAGTAAATAGTCCGGATTCATTGCCGCCATAAAAAGTTTTTTCTTAAGACTTCGTTTCTTTTTCCCGCTTTCTTCGTGGTTTTTGATAATTTGTAAAGCC
>JBNMHB010000072.1:0-13266 GCA_050872525.1 Bacteroidales bacterium
AGATAGCAGAGTTTACTTTGACTATGATGCAGTACAATATCCTTTGTTTGATGAAGAGGTTTGAGGCATACGAAACCATCGGCGGGCCTTTTACGGAGGTTACCAAGGATACGCTTGAATTATCTGTTGCGGATAAAATCTGGGCGGCTATTGTGGATATTTTATTAGATATAGCAGAGCGTTACTCCATTGACGAGACATTGTTGCTCACCGATTATATCAACAGAAATCCTACCGGGCAAATGCTAATAAAGTTGCAACCTTATGAACAAATAAGTTGACTTTATGCACTTGTGAAACTTCGGTAATCACATAAAAGAACACTTTTGTAGACTTTTATTCAGAATCGACGAACTGATTGACAAATATAGTTCGGCACTATTTAACCGCCACAAAATAAATATTTGGTATATCGGCAAAAAAGAGGGGAAAATGCGGATAGACTGAAAATCAGAGGATTGTTTATTGTGCAAAAAATGGACAAAATATAAGAATTGTGATTTTTTTTGAGCAAAAACTTTTGTAAATCAATTTTTTATAGTACCTTTGCATTGTTTTTCGCCCGTATGGAAAGTCGATACTTCAAAAAGAGGTATCGAAAGCGTATAAATAAGAATGGCAAAGGGCTGGGGGATACGTGGAAATGGGGCTTGTGAAAATGGGGAAGAACTATAGATGCGGCGAAAACGTGGATGGGGAATAGACTTATAAATATATAGATTATGACTAAATCAGAACTTATTACTAACATTGCTATCCAGACAGGGTACGACAAAACTTCTATCACTACTGTTATAGAGGCTGCCATGGATAACATCAAAAAAACCGTTGCCGCAGGTGATAACGTGTATCTGCGTGGATTCGGCAGTTTTACAACCAAGACCCGTGCGAAAAAGATTGCGCGTAATATCTCGAAGAATACTTCTATTGAGGTTCCTGAACATAAGATTCCTTCTTTCAAGCCCTCTAATGAGTTCAAAGATCAAGTTAGATAAAATAGGAAACAAATAATAACAATAAAATCAAATTATTATGCCAAACGGAAAAAAGCATAAGAGACATAAGATGTCTACACACAAACGTAAAAAACGTTTGCGCAAGAATCGTCATAAACATAAGTAAGACGATTTCGTTTAACCTGCTTTGTGGCTTGAGATACGTTTGGGCGCAAACGTGTTGCCACAAAGCATTTTTTATTTAGTAAAGAACCCTTATGAAAAGCGAATTGATTGTGGACGTACAGCCACAAGAGATTGCTATTGCGCTCACAGAAGACGACCGCCTGCAAGAGGTGAGCCGTGAACAACGCAACGGAGATAATTTCTCGGTGGGGAATATCTATTACGGTCGCGTGAAAAAAGTGATGCCTGCACTGAATGCAGTCTTTGTGGATGTAGGTTATGAAAAAGAGGCTTTTCTCCATTATTTGGATTTAGGTTCACAGTTTCGAACGCTACAGACCTATGTAAATAAGGCGGTAACCGACCGCCGTCGGGTGCCTTCGCTCCAACGTACGCCACGCCAGCCCGAAGTGGGCAAATCGGGCAATGTAAGCGAAGTACTCAAAGTGGGAGACCCTGTCTTGGTACAGGTTAGCAAGGAACCAATCAATACAAAAGGTCCTCGTCTGACAGCCGAGATAAGTATTGCCGGACGCAATATGGTCTTGATACCGCTTGCCGACGGCGTGATGGTCAGCCAAAAGATTAAACGCGAATCAGAACGCTCACGACTGAAACAACTGATTACTTCTATCAAACCGCAAGGTTTCGGTGTGATAGTTCGCACAGTGGCGGAAGATAAACGCGTGGCGGAGTTGGACGGCGAATTGCGCCTGTTGGTACAACGCTGGGAAGATACCGTCAAATCGCTGCAACAGAAAGAACCTGTCAGTTTGGTAAGCGAGGAACTCGGACGCACCATCGGTGTGATACGCGATGTGTTCTCACCCGATTTTACCACTATACAGGTAAACGACAAAGCGATATACGATGAAGTTCGCCAATATGTGGAACTGATTGCTCCCGACAGTGCGAACATCGTGAAGTTGTACGAGGGTACACAGCCTATCTTTGACAAGTTCGATATCACGCGCCAAATGAAGACCGGTCTCGGACGAGTGGTCGGATTTAAGCACGGCGGATATCTGATTATCGACCGCACGGAGGCGTTGTTCTCGATAGATGTCAATTCGGGTAGCAAGAAACTGTATGAAGACCAAGAGGAAAATGCGTTCCAATTCAATATGCTCGCCGCAGAAGAATTGGTGCATCAACTTCGACTTCGAGATATCGGTGGAATTATTATCGTTGATTTCATCGATATGGACTCAAAAGAACACCAGCAACAGTTGTACGACTATGTGCGCAAACTGATGGCACACGACCGCGCAAAGCATAATGTGCTGCCGTTGAGCAAGTTCGGACTAATGCAAATCACCCGCCAACGCGTGCGCCCCGCTGTGGAGATGGATGTGATGGAAGTTTGTCCGACGTGTATGGGCAAAGGTAAAATACAGCCGTCAATACTCTTTACCGACCAAGTGGAGGAAGAGATAAAACATCTGTATAACCTGTATGGCAAAGGTATGCGCCTGCACCTGCACCCGTATGTGTATTCGTATGTATGTCGCGGATGGTTCGGCAGTCTGAAGAGCCAATGGCGACGTAAATATGGTGTACGCGTGGTGGAAAATCAGAGCGTGGGTATGCTTGAAATGCGTTTCTACGACACCAATGGTAATATCCTGAAACGCCCTGAGGAGGCTCAAGAGCCCGCCAAACCTGCACAGAAACCGAAAGAGCAACCTGCGCAGAAGAAACCACAACCCAAAGTGGAACCGGTGGTGCAACAACCGAAGGTGGAAACTCGACCCAAGGCAGAACCCGTTCAGCCCAAAGTGCAACCGCCACAACCTCAGAAGAAAAAGGAGGAACCGGTGGTGCAACCGGAGGTAAAAGAGGAGGCTAAGGAGCCGAAGGCACAGCCAGCCCCAAAGCAACAGCCCAAAGCACCTAAGGCACCCAAGACACCACAAACCAAAGAACAGAAAGAACCGAAAGAGCCTAAGCAGAAAAGTGCTGAGAAACAGCCTACTGCCAAGAAAAAGGCTCCCAAACCGAAGAAAACTGTATCGGAGGAGGTTGTACAAGAGGTAGTGGCAGAAAGCCCGATGCCGGTTCTGTTCGCCCAAGAGTCCGCAAATCCTATAGAGGAAAGCAAGTGAAACCAAGAGAGATTTCTATATGAATAGGAGTCTCTCTTTTTCCGTTTAATGGCATATAAGGGGTAGGGTGGAAATGTTGTATTTTTTTTGTGGGAAACACTTGCATATATCAGAAAAAAGTAGTAATTTTGCGGTCGATTTTGCACTATGAGTGAACAGAAAAACAATATCATCGACCTTTCTACGTTAGAAATAGGACACTATCAGTTTGATTATCAGTTGGATAGTGCTTATTTTGCTACCATAGAGAAGACCGAATTGCTGGGGGGACAGGTATCTGCGAAGGCTGTGCTTGATTTGAGGGAAGATGATTTTGATTTGTCGATAGCCGTGCATGGCGTGGTGCAAGTAACGTGCGACCGTTGCCTCGACCCGATGGATGTAGATGTGGATGCAGAGGATGTGATGAACCTTGAGGACGAGGGAGAAGAATCGGCGGAGAAAGTGAAGACGCTTGATTTGAATTGGCTCGCTTATGAATTGATAATTGTAAATCTTCCGTTGGTACATAGTCACCAAACCGGTGGTTGTAATCCGCAAATGGATGCGCTTCTCCAAGACCACCTTTGTACGGAAGCGGAAGACGAACAAACGATACACAACGGAGAGGCGGAGTAACCTATGAGTCGTTCTGCGTGGCTCAGGCGAGGACACCCACCGTTATTATTTAGACTAATTTATTAAAGAAAAACTGATATGGCACATCCTAAAAGAAGACAATCGCACACCAGACAAGCGAAACGTCGTACACATGACGTTCTGAAAGTACCTGCATTGGCAATCTGCCCTAACTGCGGTGCTCATTACATTTATCACACCGTATGCCCAAGTTGCGGCTACTATCGTGGTAAACTCGCTATTGAGAAGGCTGCTGAGGCTTAATCGTCGGTAGAATAGGCGACACCTTAGGCTCCGGGTGAATGGGCTCGGAGCCTATACTTGTTTTTTTATACTTGTTTTTGTTTATACTTCTATATAGTATTATAGAGTTCCACCTTATTGAAACTTATTTTTATCCGCGCGTGAGCGCGGCTGTGGCTCGAGAGAGTCACCCTGTTTTTTTAACCTAACAAAAAAGATTTATGTACAACAATCAAGACAACACCCCACGTCAGGGTGGCTACCGCAGAAGCGAAAATCCGCGTGAGCAAAGAGGCGCTTATATGTCGGAAGATGGCGCAAACGCACGTCCCCGCTTCAGTTCCTACAGTTCTAACCGTGAAGGCAGTCGTCCTCGCCAACGTTTTACTCGTACCGATGGTGCGCGTTATGCCGAGCGAGTAGAACCTCGTTACAACAACTATAATCAGGACGGTGTGCAGAGCAGTTATCGTCCGCGCTATAATCAAGACGGAGAACGTCCTCATAGCAGTTATCGTCCGCGTTTCAATTCGGATGGTGAGCGTTCGCAAGGCGGTTATCGTCCGCGCTATAATCAAGACGGCGAACAACGCCAGGGCGGTTATCGTCCACAAGGGCAGTTCCGTCCGCGTCCACAACGCAATGCAGGTGTGTATAGCGAGCGTAAACGCCAGACCTTCCAAAAACAATACGAAGACCCGACAAAGCCGATTCGCTTGAATAAGTATCTGGCTAATGCCGGTATCTGCTCCCGTCGCGAGGCAGACGACTTTATCCAAGCAGGTGTGATTACGGTAAACGGCGTTGTAGTGGATTCGTTAGGCGCAAAAGTGCTACCTACGGACAAGGTGCAATTCCATGATCAACCTGTCCGCCGTGAGCGCAAAGTGTATATTCTGCTCAATAAACCGAAGAATACGGTTACTACCACCGACGACCCGCAAGAGCGTCATACCGTAATCGACATCGTGCGCAATGCGTGTGCAGAGCGTATCTATCCGGTTGGGCGTCTCGACCGCAATACCACAGGTGTGCTTTTGCTGACCAACGACGGCGACTTGGCTGCCAAACTTACTCACCCGAAATTTGGTAAGAAGAAAGTGTATGCTGCCACTCTGGACCGTGATTTGGAACCGGAGGATGAAGCAGTATTGCGTGCCGGCGTTATTCTCGACGACGAAAAGATAGTTCCCGATGCGTTGGAGTTCCACAAGAACGACCGTAAGCATATCGGTCTTGAGATTCACTCCGGTCAGAACCGTGTGGTACGTCGTATGTTTGAGAAAGTGGGCTACAAGGTAATGCAACTTGACCGTGTAAGTTTTGCCGGTCTGACCAAGAAGAATGTGGCACGCGGTAAATACCGTTTCTTGTCGCCGAAGGAGGTTTCTATGCTCCAAATGGGTGCATTCGAATAAGAAAAACGATTTGCAAATAAGTAAAGCATAAGAAAGTGGCTATGTGAAAAATCATGTAGCCACTTTTTGTATTTGTATATATTATGAAATTTTAGTACCTTTGCAAAGATTATCAATACGGCAGATGACACCTTATGAATTGGCTTATGAGTATGTGATGCATACCAATCGCAGTATCTTTTTGACGGGCAAAGCAGGTACGGGAAAAACCACTTTGCTTCGCAAACTGCGTGTCGAATGTCCTAAACAGATGATGGTGGTGGCACCAACGGGCGTGGCCGCCATCAATGCCGAAGGGGTAACGATTCATTCCCTTTTTCAGTTGCCCCCGCAATTGTTTCTCCCTACCCCCATAGAACGCAAGAAACTCTTTGCCGAGATGCAGATGCGCCGCCCTAAACAGCGTTTGTTGCGCAATCTGGAATTGTTGGTGATAGACGAGATAAGTATGGTGCGTGCCGACTTGTTGGATACCATTGATGCGGTCCTGCGCCGTATGAGACACCGACCGAACCTGCCGTTTGGAGGGGTACAGATGTTATTTATCGGCGATTTGTATCAACTTTCGCCTGTGGCACGCGAGGACGATTGGAACTATCTGCGGCCGTTCTATCGCGGTCCGTATTTCTTCCAAGCCAATGTATTTCAGGAGATTACGCCGTTATACATAGAGTTGGACCATGTCTTCCGCCAGACCCACCGCCAGTTTATCGACCTGCTCAATGAGGTGCGTAACAACCATTTGTCGCCTGCTTCGTTGGCATTGCTCAACAGCAGGTATATGCCCGATTGGGAACCCAAGGAAGGCGAACCGTTCCACATTGTGCTTTCGACCCACAACCGCAAAGTGGACGCTATCAATGCCCGCGAGTTAGACAACCTGCGCGGAAAGACATTTACGTATCATGCAGATGTAAAAGGTACGTTTCCAGAATCGCAATATCCTGCAGATGAGACACTTACACTCAAAGAGGGCGCGCGGGTGATGTTCATTCGTTCTGACTCGTCGCCTGCCAAACAGTACTATAATGGTAAATTGGGTGTGGTAGTTTCGCTTGACAAAGATGAGATTGTAGTGGAATGTGAAGGACAAGACGGCGCGACCGAAAAGATAAAAGTACACTCCGAGACGTGGGAGAATATCCGCTATGTATCCAAAACCAACAGCGATGAGATACAGACCGAGGTGGCAGGTACGTTCACGCATATTCCATTGCGATTGGCGTGGGCGGTAACTATCCACAAGGCGCAAGGACTCACATTCGACCATGTGGTGATTGATGCTGCCGATGCGTTTGCAGCCGGGCAGGTGTACGTGGCATTGTCGCGTTGCCGCACTTTGGAAGGTACCATCTTACTTTCTAAAATTGCGGAATCGGCACTGACGAATGCATACGATGTGGTGGAGTTTACTGCGGCTCAACCCGCTTTGGAACAGGTGGAAACGGGACTCAGTATTTCGCAACGAGAGTATCTGACGCAGACACTTTGCAGCCTGTATGATTTCCGAAATGCGTATCAGGGGGTGGAGAACTTGCAGCGTTTGGTAGCCAAATCGTCTTCGTTCAACCGAGATACCGCCAACGATTTTCTCATGCGGGCGGGCAATGCCATGCTTGATTGGCAACATACAGCCGAGGTCTTTCAGCGTCAGATTCGTCAGATACTCAGCCAAGAAACCATTGACTGGGCATATCTCTCCGAGCGACTCAAAGCCGCCGATGGTTATTTCGCGCAAAAAGCAGATACTATGCTCCTTACCCTCAAAGCCTCGCCGGTCTATGCCGATGACAAAGATGATGTCAAATCGTTTGAGGAACAAATAGAGGAACTGTATGTCGATTTGGCGCGACAAGCGTACGTGATGGGCAAAATCTATGCGCAACCCTCGGTGCAGACCTATTTCGACGCGCGTCGGTCGTTTGCCATACCCAAAGTGCATATCTCTGCCAAGAGCGAACAGAAGACGGAGACGGGTACCGAGAGCCGGCATCCCGAACTACTCAGGCGTCTGTATGCGTTGCGCCACAAGATTGCGGAGGCGCAAGGGTGGGAGAATACCATCTATCTCGTTGCTCACACCAAGACGCTCATCGAGATAAGCAACGTCCTGCCCACCACCAAGAAAGAACTGATGGCGGTATCGGGTGTGGGTAAGAAAAAGTATGATTTGATAGGCGAACCCGTGCTTGCGGTGGTCAAAAAGTACCTTCGCGAACAACAACCCGCCATTCCCGTGCAACAATCGTTCAACTCCCGTTCGCAAGCAGAGATAGACGAAGCCATCGTGGCTGCCAAAAAGAACAAACACATGGCGGGGAATGTGCTGACCACTCTGCGTTTGTTGTATAATGGTAATGACATTGTCGCTATTGCCCGTGAGCGGAAGATGTCGTCCGAAGAGATTATCCGGCATATCGCGGAACTTCTGCAAAACGGTATCATTCATATATCCGACCTCTCGCCCGATGACCGTGATACGGTGGAGGATTTAATGGGTAGTATGTAACAAAAAAGAGGTTGTCCCACATATCGGGGCAACCTCTTTTGTTGTATGTTTCGGAGATACGCTGTCTTGGTAAGGCAACGCCAATGGGCGTCTTACTTGTACAAGAAGCGGCGTATGCTGCGTTTCGGGGTCTTCTCAAACTCGGTCTCTACCAACTCGAAACCTGAAATATGTGCATAGGCGGGGAGTTGCTTATTGACAATCTGCAAGTTCTCTTGCATCAGTTGTTCCAGCGTCTTATCTCCCAATTTTCCATGCTCTTTGAGGGTATAGTCGGGGTAAATCAGGGCTACCAACTTGCCGTTTCTGCCCACTACAACCGATTCTACCACACCTGTCTGGTTATTCAGTTTGTCCTCCAATTCCTCCGGATAGATGTTTTGTCCGTTCGAGGACAGAATCATGGCTTTGCTGCGTCCTTTGATAAACAGGTTGCCTTTCTTGTCCATCGTTCCCAAGTCGCCGGTATGGAACCAACCGTCTTTGTCGATGGCCGCCCGGGTGGCTTGTTCGTTTTTGTAGTAGCCCATCATCAGGTGCTCTCCGCGGAACAAAATCTCGCCCACTTTGTGTTCGGGGTCATCGGAATCAATACGCAGTTCGCAACGGTCCACCACTTTTCCGCAACAACCTTGCACCTCGTTGTACCAATGGTCGTAGCAAATCAGTGGTCCTGCTTCGGTCATACCATATCCCACCACAAACGGGAACTTGATTCGACGGAACACTTTCTCCACCTCGGCATTGATGGCTGCACCACCGGTGATGAGCCAAATCAGGTTTCCGCCAAAGGCTTGCATCAGTTGCTTGTAAATCTGTTTCTCCACAATCTTGCACAGCAAAGGTGTGTGCCACAGCAGTTTCACCATCGGTTTTTCCAATGCAGGGAAAATCTTTGCTTTGAAAATCTTCTCTAATACCAACGGCACAGTGAGTATCATATAGGGTTTGGTCTCTGCGAATGCGCGCATCAGTACACTTGGAGAAGGCGTTTTGCTCAAGAAATAGACGTGGCAACCGCCTGCCACCTGATACAGGAACTCGATAGTCATACCGAACATGTGTGCCAATGGGAGCATACATACCTCTGCCCAACCTGCGTGGTTGGGAATTGTTTCTTGCGAATAATGTACATTGGCGGAGATGGCGCGATAGGAGAGCATTACTCCTTTCGGGTCACTGGTAGTACCTGATGTGTAGTTGATAATCATCAGGTCGTCCATGTTGTCGGTAGGCAGGGCTATATCTGCTTTTCCGAAACCGTTGGGGTATTTCTCACTGAACAGTTGTTCCTTTTGGGTGTATGCTTTTTCCTGCTCTTCCGTGCGGGCGTAGAGCAACTCAAAGTTCGTTGTCGAAAGCACAAATTTGATGTTCGGCAGGTTCTCAATGTGTATTTTCTGCCATACGCTATCGCCCACAAAGACGGCTTTGGCGTCGGAGTGATTGATGAGTTTCTCGATGTCGTTGCCCATAAAAGCGTCCATAATAGACACTATCACACCTCTGTTGGCAGCGATACTCAGAAACGAGATAGCCCAGTTGGAACAGTTCTTACTGCAAATCACCACTTTGTCTCCGCGTTCCAAACCCGCATTTTGCAAAAGCACTTGCAGTTGAGCCACTTTCGTTGCCATCTCCCCGTAGGTGTAGTTCTTGTCCCCATCGAAGTCAGTGATTGCCGGTTCGTTCCAATTCTGTGGGATACGCTCATTGAAATACTCAAAAAAGTGTTTAACGGGTGTACATTTTTTTTGCATAGCCATAGAAATTATCGGTTATTTTAAGTGTATTTACTATTAGATTAGCAAAGTTATTTTTTCTCTTTGTAAACACATCTAACTGCTTCGGTCGGCTCAGAATTCCAATTGTAAGATACTACAATATCCAAGAAATCCACATAATCGGGTACGTTCATCGTGGTGCCATCACCGTATTTGGTTTTGACAGCCTTGTCTGCCTTTTCTGCTGCTGTCAGGATAGTCGCCTTTAAGAACTTTTTCACTCGTCTGTGCTTTGAACAGTACGGATGTGGTTAAGTCAGGATATTCTACAGCACCTGCAGCTTTTTTCATTTCTGACACAAAAATGTTTTCAATATCACTTTTCAATGCCATGGCATTAGAGAGATTATCCATACTTCCGGTCGTTCCAAAATTGGCTACAATACTTACGAAAACGTCTTTTGTCTCCAACTCTTCGCAACCCGTGAAACCAAACAGTGCTACTGCTGCAGTAACTACTGCCAAAAAAATCTTTTTCATTATTTTTCTATTAATTAGTAGTTGTTTTTATTAGAATTACCGATTCGTTTTGTACAGACAACTCATGGATTTGTTTATCCTTTTTAATATGACAAACATATCGTATGGGTTGCCTATCCTATGCGTATCCTATGCTGATTTGTGCGTGTGAGTAGCGAAAAGGTTGCTAATCTTTTTTTTACTTTTGCAGGGCAGCAATCGACTCGCGGAGGGTGGCGATACGTGCTTCGGCGTCGGCTTTCTTCTTGCGTTCCAACTCCACCACTTCGGGTTTGGCGTTCTGCACAAAACGCTCGTTGCCGAGTTTCGCCATTACGCCGCGCAGGAAACCTTCCTGATGTTGCAGGTCGGCTTCGAGTTTCTTCAGTTCGTCCTCCACGTTGATAAACTTATCCAACGGCACGCAGTATTCGGTGGTACCGATGATGAACGAGGCAGCACCTGCCGACTTCGCCATGTCGCCACAGCAAACCTCGCAACTGCTGAGTTTCTCCACCAAGGCGCGGATGGCGTCGGTTGTCTCTGCCGTCGTATGTACGGAGAGTACCTCTTTGAGGGGGATATTCTTGCTTGCGCGGATATTGCGGACGTTAGACACCACTTGTTTCAGGTTTTCTATCTCGGCAAGCAGGCTTTCGTCCGCCTCGCCAAAGGTGCCAAGCGGGGCAACCATAATGCTTTCGCCCTCTTTGCGCGCCGTGATGTTTTGCCACAATTCTTCTGTGATGAAGGGCATGAACGGGTGAAGCAGGCGGAGCATACGGTCGAAGAAGTCGAGTGTCATCTCGTAGGTGGCGCGGTTTATCGGTTGTCCGTAAGCGGGTTTTATCATTTCGAGATACCAGCCAGAGAACTCGTCGCAATAGAGTTTGTATATCGCCATCAGTGCCTCGCTCAGACGGTATTTGCTGAACAAGTCTGCCACTTCGTTTGCTGTCTTGGCGAGCATTGACTCGAACCATGCCATTGCCGTTTTTTCGCTCTCGGAGGGTGCTTGGTCTGCCATTTCCCAACCTTTGATGAGTCGGAAGCAGTTCCAAATCTTGTTGCAGAAGTTACGGCCTTGTTCGCAGAGACTCTCGTCGAAGAGAATATCGTTGCCAGCAGGTGCGCTGAGCATCATACCCATACGCACGCCATCGGCTCCGAAACGCTCTATCAGGTCCAGCGGGTCGGGACTATTGCCGAGCGATTTGGACATCTTGCGTCCTTTTTTATCGCGTACAATACCGGTGAAATAGACGTGCTTGAACGGCATTTTGCCCATATATTCGTAGCCCGCCATAATCATACGTGCCACCCAGAAGAAGATGATGTCCGGACCTGTTACAAGGTCGGAAGTGGGGTAGTAGTATGCAATCTCTTTGTTATCTGGGTGCTCGATACCGTCGAACAGCGAGATAGGCCATAGCCACGACGAGAACCATGTATCCAAAGCCCCCTCGTCTTGCACGTAGTTGCCTTCCGGAGCGGTCTCCGAAACGATAATCTTGTCGGTCGGATAGTTCTCCAAGCCTGTCTGTGCCAACAGGTCGGCATCGTAGTAGGCAGGAATACGGTGTCCCCACCATAGTTGGCGCGAGATACACCAGTCCTTGATGTTTTCGAGCCAGTTGCGATAGGTATTTTTGTATTTCGCGGGGTAGAAAACGATGTCGTCGTTCATCACAGGCGGCAGCGCGATGTCGGCAAAATGCTGCATACGGACAAACCATTGGAGCGAGAGGCGTGGCTCGATAGGCACGTTGGTACGCTCCGAGTAGCCCACCTTGTTCTCATAGTCTTCTATTTTCTCCACCAAATCGAGTGCCTGCAAGTCTTCCATAATCTGTTTGCGGCAGTCGAAACGGTCCATTCCGTGGTATTTAGCCACATTCGGACGCAACTCTTCCTCTATTGTATCCATATTGAGATGTGCGTCGGGCGTGAATATATCTATGGTCTTCAGGTCGTATTTCTGTCCGAGGGCATAGTCGTTCACATCGTGTGCGGGGGTAACTTTCAAGCAACCGGTACCGAATCCAATCTCCACATAACGGTCTTCGATAATCGGAATCACGCGCCCTACGCCCGGCACGATGACGTGCTTGCCGCGCAACCATTGATTTTTCTCCTCTTTGGGGTTGATACATACGGCTATATCGCCGAAGATGGTCTCCGGACGTGTTGTAGCCACTACGGCATAGTCTGCTCCCGTCTCCGGATTGACTACCCCGGGTTCCGCCACTTTGTATCGCAGATAGTAGAATTTGCTATGCTCTTCGTGGTAAATCACCTCTTCGTCGCTGAGGGCGGTCTGGCGCTCGGGGTCCCAATTGACCATACGCAAACCTCTGTATATCAGCCCTTTCTTATACAGGTCGCAGAATACATGAATCACGGCTTTGGAGCGCGTCTCGTCCATGGTGAACGATGTGCGGTCCCAATCGCATGAGCAACCGAGTTTGCGCAGTTGCTTGAGGATGATACCTCCGTGTTCGTCTGTCCAATCCCACGCATGCTTGAGGAATTGGTCGCGGGTCAGGTCCGATTTGTTGATACCTTGTTCTTTGAGACGTTTGATTACTTTCGCCTCGGTGGCAATCGACGCATGGTCAGTACCGGGTACCCAGCAGGCGTTTTTGCCTTCCAAGCGTGCGCGACGCACGAGGATATCTTGTATTGTCTCGTTCAGCACGTGTCCCATGTGGAGTACACCCGTTACATTCGGCGGCGGAATAACCACCGTAAACGGCTCTCTGCCATCGGGTTCGCTGTGAAAAAGTTTGTTGTCAAGCCAATACTGATACTGGCGCGCTTCGATTTCTGTAGGATTGTATTTCGATTCCATTCGTTAGGATGTTTTTATAAGTCTATTTTTTTACTCACTACTGTCCCATTAAAATCAGGAATTGTTCTTTGAAATATTTGTAGATTAGTCAGTTACGCAGATTTTTCGAGTCAACGGATTGATTTTTGCAGTCACTTTACAAACGTAAAGATATGCAA
>JBNMHB010000073.1:0-12957 GCA_050872525.1 Bacteroidales bacterium
AGGAGTACATACAACACGTATAATCCGCAATACTACCCGTATTGCGGATTCGTTTGATGTGAAAGCGGAGATGACGGTGCTGCATAAGACGCTCACACTGACCCTTTCATCACGGGATGGACAACATGTGTATAGCAAAGTTTCCACTATTAGGCATCGTCCTATTAGTTTTCGGTTGAATACTGATTTGAGTCGTCTCAGTTGGGAGGCATACGATGAGCACCTCAGTTTGGAAGAGTTGTGGCGCAGGTATGAGGTAATCTTGGCTAACCATAAAATCAATGATTGGGTGGTATTGGTGTTGGTCGGTTTTGCCAATGCAGCTTTCTGTGGGCTGTTCGAGGGTGATGTGTGCGCATGTGCTATGGTGGCGGTGGCTACATGGATTGGCTATGCGCTGAAAATTCTGATGTTGCGCAAACATCTGAATACGTTTGGCGTGTGGTTTGCGTGCGCCTTTCTTTCCTCTATGATTGCGTCCTTGTGCGGTTTCCTCCATTTGGGGCATACGCCTGATGTGGCTATTGCTGCCAGTGCGCTCTATTTGGTGCCGGGTGTGCCGCTCATCAATAGTGTGATTGATGTGGTCGAAGGACATGTGCTGACAGGCTTTGCCCGTTTGGTGGATGCCGTTCTGCTGATCGGCTGTCTGGCAATCGGTTTATTGGCAACAACATTGATTATCGGATAAATACGGAACAAACGATGATGGATATATTTCTTGCTCTTTTGAAGGACGGTCTTTTGGCAGCGGTGGCAGCGGTAGGTTTTGCGGTTATTTCTGACCCGCCCGTGCGTGCCATCCCTTTTAGTGCTTTGCTTGCCGCTTTAGGGCATGCCACCCGCTATCTGCTGATTCATACCGTCAATTTTGATATTATGACGGCATCGTTTTTTGGCGCATTGGTAATCGGTTCTGCTTGTGTGGGCTTCTCCTATTGGTTGCATTGTCCGACTACCACATTATATATTCCGGCCTTGTTGCCGATGATTCCGGGTATGTACGCTTATCGAACCATTTTTTCTATTACGCAGTTTATGGGGTGTACGGGGGATTCTGTCAACGCAATGCGCTATATGTTAGAAGTTTTCACCAATGGCATGGTTACAGCAGCGGTAGTGTTTGCTTTGGCGGTAGGGGCGACGTTACCGACACTACTGCTGCGCAAGTGGTGCTTCCAAATGACAAGACGCAGAAAATCATAATGTCTAATTAGTAATGTGGATTAAGTAAATGCTGAAGTTTGCAGACTACGATATTGTTTTTCAGGAGGTGCCGGACGAAACTACGCTGGCACTCAATTTGTCGAATTGTCCCCATCGTTGTGAGGGGTGCCATAGTCCACAGTTACGCGAGGATATAGGAGAAGAACTAACGGAGAGCGCATTAGACTTGCTCTTGATGCGTTATCCGTGTGTTACTTGTGTGGCTTTGATGGGCGGAGATGCCGACCACGAAGCAGTATATGCTATAGCGCGCTATATCCACACTAAAGGAAAGAAAGTGGCGTGGTACACAGGCGATACTGCTTTGCCGGACGATTTCCCGATGGCGGAGTTCGACTTTGTGAAAGTGGGACCATACATAGAGGCGTTGGGCGGACTTAAATCACCCAATACCAACCAACGGTTCTACCACATCCTAAACAACCGGCTCATCGACGAGACCTATCGTTTTTGGAACCAATCCCGTTAATCTCTCCAACTCTCATAAATTCTAATAATGAAAAGAAGCCCCATTAACCAACTGATGGGGCTTCTTTTTTACGGTTCTTTGTTTTATAAAAAATACGGCAGAAACGGTTTCTATTATAGTATCGCTTTCGCTATCCATGCGCAGGCTTCGGCGTCGGCGAGGGCGTGGTGATGTTGTTTCAAGTCGTATCCGCAGGCGGCTGCTACGGTCTGCAATTGGTGGTTGGGCAGCCCACAACCGAAATGCCGCCTCGATGCACAAAGCGTATCCATAAACAGATATTCCGGATAAGCGAGTTCGTAGGTGGCAAACACCGCCCGCAAGCACCCTTCGTCGAAACGTGCGTTGTGCGCCACAAATGGCACATTGGTCATCATCTCCGGAAATGTGCAGTGTATTTTTCTCTCTACTTGTTCCCATACCTCAGGAAACGCAGGTGCTTCATCGGTATCATTGTAGTCGAGTCCGTGTACCTCTTGGCAAAACGGTGCGTAGTAGTTGGGGGTAGGGTGAATCAGCGAATAAAACGAATCGACGATTTCCCCCTCGTGCACCAGCACCACTCCCACGCTGCACACGCTCGACCGATTGCCATTGGCGGTCTCAAAATCTATAGCAATAAAATTATTCATATTTTGGGTTGTATATTTCGTTCATTGATTCTGCCTCTTTTTTCATCTGTTCGCGTAACCATTGTGGCGACAGCACTTCTATGTCGGCTCCGTACGACAGCAATTCTTTCTGAAACTCGTATGTAGGCACCATAAAGTACTGAAAAACAGAGTAATCCGCATTTTGTTCCACCTCTTCTTGTGATTGATGGAGTGGAAGCGACCGCAGGTAGTTGGCCTGATATGCGTCCATGGTAATCTGCACTTTTTCGGGCTCGGCTTCGCTCACAGTAACCCCATACCCATGGGCGAAAAATGACTCTGCGTCGAAGTCTTCGGGGATAGTAAATCGCTTTTTGGTCCGTTCAACGGCAAGTACTCGGTCTAATCCGTACAAGCGTAGTTCTTTGCCCATTTCCGAGGTTCCGAGCACATACCAACGCTGCTTGAATACCCGTACGCAATAGGGCGAGAGGTCGAAAGTAGAGGGCTCTGCACGGTGGAAACTCTGATAGGTGATATGTATCTTCACCCCATCGCGCATGGCTTCGATGATGGGCGTCAAGTGCTGTTGCCCGGAGGGAATATCTTCCAACAAAATACGATGTCTCAGTCCGCTTGTTTCGCCTATCAGGTTCTCAACCGCTAACGTGCTGATAAGCCATTTGCGCAACTCATCTCGTTGAATATCAGACGAATTGGCTATATAATACCCACCTGATTTACTATAGCAGATGTCTATCCGAAACATCTCTTGTATGGCATCTTTGTAGCGATGGAAGGTGCGCTCCGGTATCTGACTTTCGTGTTCATAGTTGAGCGACGACCGACTCCAACGGCGGTCTATTTCATCGCGGGTGATATGCCCCGCCGAATATATCAAATCTACCAACCAAATATATCGGTTGAATAGGGTAGATGAGTTTTGTTTAGACATAGTTCCATGTTTTTGATTGTTGCACAAAGGTACAAACTTTTATTGGTTTATACAACTGCTGTTTTAGTAAAAACCTATTTTGTGTGTGTGCGTGCGGAAGAGCAACTCGTGGTCGCAGGCTTCGTAGATGGCACTTAGGTCTATATCATCGCTATCGCTTAATATGTTGTTTACCAACTGTTTACGCGCAATATTCTCTATCTGCCCCCCTGAGAAATTGTATTTCCGCGCCAGGGCCAATGCTTCGTCGTCCGACAGGCTTGGCAGCATAGTGTGCCATATATGCCGGCTCTCCTGCGCCGTCGGTTTTTGAAACTCTATCTTATATAGGAAACGCCGTTCAAACGCGGGGTCCAGGTTGTTGCTCAGGTTGGTGGTGGCAATCATTATACCGTCCAATGTCTCCATTTCCTGCAAGATGATATTCTGCATGGCGTTTTCCATTTTGTCTACAGATGTGGTTCCGTCGTTGCGTTTGCATAGTACGGCATCTGCTTCGTTGAAAAGCAGGATTGGGGTGTCTCCATTTTTCTTGCAATACTCGCGGTACCGCTCAAAAACCCCTTTTATGTTCTTTTCGGTCTCGCCAACCCATTTGCTGCGCATGGTGGAAATATCCACTTGTATGATAGCGCGACCGGTCTCACGGGCCAACTGTAGTGCAGTCTCGGTCTTACCTGTGCCGGGCGAACCGTAGAATATGCATGCAAAGCCTCGCCGCATACCGTTTTGCTCCAATCGTTCCTGTATATGACGGAAACGATCAGGCTCCATCAGCGACCGCAATTTATCCACCTGTTTTTGTACGTCGGCATTGAAATACAGCGACTTAGGCGTAATTTTTTGGCTTTCCAACAGCCCTGCAGGTGTCTTAACTGCTGGCGATAGATTCAGTTCGCTCAGCAACTCTTTTTTGGCTTTGTCGGTCAGTTTCCAGTATTGGGGATTAGCGCGACCGTCATCGTTGTAGTATTCTATCCACTCGTCCTGTAAATACTTATGGCTGCCTCTCTGGACAATTATTGCCACATGCCGTCCTTCTCTCCGTGTATCGTAGAATTCTTCAATATCGTGTCCGCCTACCATATCATCGTTGTTTTGCACATATAGGTTCATCGTTAGCAGCAGCAATAATTGTGTCTCTATGTCGTCTTCCATTTTCTGCAGCCTTTTCACTACTTCGAGGTGTGGATTATCGTCTATCAGTTGTTGCAAAGTGCGAATCATTCTGCGATAGGTTATCTTGTTATATTCTTTGTCTTCCAATATCGAGTTCAGAGTATAGAACCACTCTGGTGCGTCAAGTCCCTTATAATTGGGTTGTTCGGGCTTTTTATTTTCCTCTATGGCGTTTATTAGAATGGCCGATATGTCGTAGCAGTTTTCTTCACGATTGTATAGTAAATCCTTGTCTGTCAGCGATTTGAGAAGTTTGGTATAGCGTAGTAGTTGTATGTTTGGGCACTCGTAGTAGCGGCATAGGTCCCCTATGTCTATCTTATAGAAACCGCCTTGGTTCAGTAGTCCGCATAGAATCATCGCCTCATCGCTACTGATATCCAACCGTTCTCCTAATCGACGCAGAACAGGCGTGGCGTCTTTCAGTTTCTCTTCTTTCATTTCGCATCCCCGCAGATAGGAGTCTGCGGCTTGCACGAGTTCAATCATACTCATCTTTTTAATACTTTTCTTTTTCATATATGTTTTAGGAATTAATGTTTCATTAACGAATAATCAATCTCATCCCACCCTTCTTCCAAAGAAAATGAATGACTGATATGTTAATTATATATTCTTTTTCGTTTCATGCCGCAAAATTACCGCCCCAAAATGCCAAATTACGGCAGCCTGAAACAAAAAACTCATAATAGGTGTATTTTTTAGCAGTCTGTCTTACACGGAAAAAGGTTGGCTCATAGAATGCAATAAATAAAAGATTTTATGAGTACAAAACGTAGAACATTCATCATAATTCATAATTAAATCCCCTTTGCTCTCATAATTCTTAATTCTTAATTCTTAATTCATAATTAACACATAGGATACCTTCCAAATAATATCTCAAAAACGAAAAAGAAAATAACCCGGTCGTGATTTGGCATTTTGCGGCACTATCTTTGTAGCAAAAAAGATATGGTACGTTATATTCGAGATACAGAACATTATTCCGAAGTGATCGCCCGTATGGCAAAGGCACGGCGTTCGCTATGGATTGCCACCGCCGACCTCAAAGACCTCTATGTGAAGACTGCAGCCAAAGAACCGATACCGTTTCTCGAAGTGCTGAGCCGTCTGGTGCAACGGGGGGTGGAGGTGCGCCTTCTGCACGCCAAAGAACCCGGGCAACCCTTTCGCGAAGATTTCGACAGGTATCCCCCTTTGTGGGGCGGTATGGAGCGACATCTTTGTCCCCGTGTGCATGCCAAGATAGTGGCAATAGACAGTGAGTGGGTATATATCGGTTCGGCGAATATGACAGGTGCGGGGATGGGTATGAAATCGGCGCAGAACCGCAATTTCGAGGCGGGTATCCTCACCGACGAACCCGCACTGATAGACGCCGCGATGACGCAATACGATGCTATCTTCTGCGGCTCATTCTGTTCCCGTTGTGGCAGAAAGGCCTTTTGCCCCGACTGCATCAGCGGGAAGAGCTAATGTTACTCCCCAAAGATAGGACCATACTTTGCCAGCAATCTATTCAATAGTTTTTTATCGAACTTTTTAGTCTCCTTTGTCGGTTCGGGAGTTTCCACATCGGTATATTCTATATTGCCGCCATTCTTGTGCAGGATTTGTTTGATAAACCGCAGTTCGGCAGGACGGATACGTTTCTCCAAATCTTCTGCGGAATTGGTGATGAGCGTTTGGAGCCTACTGTCTCTGCTGAGGGTGATTTGAGTTAGGGCAAAACAGCATCCACATTCCAAAGATTGTAGTTTCGGACAAGGAGTCAGGTTGAGCGTCTTGAGTTTCATAGCTCCAAAAAGATTCAATGTCTCGAGATTGCAGCACCCGGTCAGGTCTATTTCTTCGATGTTCTCGCCCCCGCACTCAAACTCTGTCAGTCCGTAACACCCCCTTACGTTCACTTGGCAGACATAACTGGCACCAAGGCTCGGCAACTGAGGGCACTCGCTTGCGTCCACACTCAACGTCCACATATCGATGAACCCGTGGTAATAATGGAGTATGGTTCCCTCCTCCTGCGCGGTGATGACCACTTCAAACTGCCGTATCGGCAGGCGCTGCTTGTAGTCGTGATCGGGGTCTTGTCTCTCGCCCGTGCCGATGATGGTCTGCAAAGGAGAACCGTCGCCCCAGTCCACTGTTACATAAGCGTTTTTGCGCACAATGATACTGAAATGCCCCAACTCGCCCAGCATCCAATCCATGGTCTCAACTAATACTTTTATCCGTTCCATACTCAGTCTTCGTATGTGCTAAATGATTCGTTGATGGATATCTCGGTGTCGAAATCGCGTACCCACAGCAAATCGAATAGGGAGAAAGAGTTACACTCATAGAGGAAATGAAACGGATGGATCAGGTGCATGTCGTCTGTCATATCCCTATCCAGATATTCGTTCCAGTTATCCACTTCGTCCCCCAAATAGAGCAGTTGGTTCTCCGATTGGGGTTCACCGCCGCTATATTCCCATTCTAAGAATCCCCAATCTTTGTATATGGGCATATAGTCATCTATGCTGCTGTTCAAGACCTTCCACATCTTTTTTGCCCGCTCGGTCTGGATGGGGTGAGCAGTCGGGTAGGGAAGCCCCAAAAGGCATTTGCCTTTCACCTCAGCCCCTTTCATTACCTCTGTGCTTGCTATGGCTTGGTATGTGGCAATGACCTTGGTGCGCATATCAATTACTTGTGTCTTCATGGCTTCGTTGAACTCACTCAGCAGGTGCTTATATTCTTCATTCATGATGAACTCTTTGTCAAGCAACTGTTTGCGCATTTCAAGCAGCCGTTTGATAAATTCAACTTCATAATAATCATCCCATTTCGAAGTGTTTACAGAAAGTAAAATCTCATCTTCTATCAGACGGATTGAGTCTTGTTCATAAATCTCTTGTATGGTTTTCATAATACAGGTGTTTTTTTGTTCACGCCGCAAAGATACAACGCTATAATGCCAAATTACGGCAGCCGGAAACAAAAAACAGCGCAACTTGTCGGGCTGCGCTGTTTTTAATGTACAAATCAATTTGTATACCCGTTGGCGGAATTAAATTGCCCTAAAAAATGACGAAAAAGACTAAGTGTAAAATTTTCGCGTGCTTCAAGATTATCGTTTAGAGCAACCGGATAATGCAAAGTTTACTCCCGCATTTGGGACACGCCACACTATGGGGTCTCAAAATAATCCCACCATCGAAATCTATGAACTTCTGTCCGCATGACAAGCATTTGTATTTCGTCTGAGTAAGCATATTTGATTCGTTTGTCCTTGTGATACTTATGATTGTGGTTTTTCTCCCCAAAATCCGTACTATGCTCCAAAAAAAACGCAATCCGCCACTTTCAACCTATCCCCGCTAATCACTTGATAAGCGGGGATAGGATGTAAAAATGCACTTTTCTAAAAGAAATACTCCTTTAGGATTTCGATTGTTGTGAGGAATTGTTGCCTTTTTTGTTATTCAATACCTTACCAATTGTAGCAATAACGAGTCCTGCCAATCCTAAGATGAGTCCTCCGTTTGATTTGTTTCCCATAATGTTTTGTTTTTTAAGTTGTTATTTATTTTATTTCATTTCTGCAAAGGATACATCCTCTGCATTCTTTTTCATCCACTCCACCATATGCTGTTGGAAATTGTTCAGTTTTTCCTTGTTGCCTTGCAAACGCTCTTTCTCTTCTTTTTGTTTTTTCAACTCATCGCAGAGAGCATTGTATGTTGGAACAAAATTACGAATGTATTCTTCAAATGAATTAGAGGCTTTTAATAATTTGCTTATTCCATCGCTTATGACATTCATAAGTGCTTTCTTTTTGTCCTCAAACTTCTTTTGTTCTTTTGCTTGCTTTTTTTCCTTCCATATCTCTATTCCGATTTCGAGAATTTTTCCACTTATGTTCAGTCCTTTGGTAACCTTAGAACCCATTTTAATTGCTCCCCATGGTGCAAATTTGTAGTTGGGTGCTACAATGTTGCGGATACCTTTGATTTGTTCGCCGGATATACTGATATTTTTCAAATAGTCAGTACCAAAATCGAGGCCCTTCTGCATTAAGTTTGATGCAGCGGTAGAGCGTTTTTCTATTTCTAAAGCGGCTGTCTGAACCTTGTCTTGATTTTCGCCACCACAAATATCATCAATTTTGCTTTGTAATATGTAGCAAGTAACCCCTTCTGAATTCACTCCAATCTCATCTCTCAACACACTTTCAAAATCTTCCATAGAGGCTCCACGAATGCGTGAGTTTATTTCTGCTTGTAATCCGTTGAGTTGACTCCGCATATCTTTTCGCTTATCCTCAAGTTCATGTTGTAGTAGTCTTAAATTCTGATTGTTATCATAGATAAGGGTATCTAATATGGATATGTTTTTTGATAATACATTTCCTGCTTCATCTACACAACGAACCACTCTATCGTTAATGTCCTTGTAGGTAGAAATGTCCTTTGATTGCCGAAGTGCAATCTTGTTGCTCTTAGAAGTGATTTGTAGAATACACTTGCGCAAGTCCTCAATATGTGATCTTTGTCTGTATTTTTCTATGTTTGCAAACCAATAGTCGAACCCTTTATTATGCGGGTTGGCTGCAATGCATACAATGTGTAGTTTGTTTTCTTCCTCTTTTGTCAAGTGGATAGTATCCTTGAGCCTCTTGATAAGTTCAGATTTTTTTAGTTCGGCAGTTTGTCGAAAATCCTCTTCATCACTAATAAGACATCCGGTTTCATCCATTTTGTTGATAACAAAGATCGTGTTCTCTAATTTTCCCCAATGTCGCATTACTTTATCAATAAATGCCGCATGGCTTTCTTTTAGCAATGTAACGGCATCGCATACATATATTATGATATGCGCCTCGCTGATGTATTTTTCTGTTTTTTCTGACAGACGAACAGATACACCTTTGATTTCTTGCGTTTTCGTTCCGAATAGTCCCGGAGTATCCATAATCTCGAAATCGGATGCCAAGCCGTGTGGGCGATATATATTTATCTCGTCGGAAGATTCATCAATATCAATCTTCATATTGTCCTCTACTTGCCCGTTCAGACCGGCAATAATACTGGTCTTTCCGTCTGAAAAACTGCTGAGTAAAGCAATTTTGATTCGATCATCCGATGTGTTTTTTATTTGCTCGATCTTTTGATAGGTATCTTGCAGATCAAGTCCCATTTCTTCACCCTCTTTCAGAATGGGGAGTAGTTGGTCGATAAGAGTTGAATTGTTCTTTTCCATAACTATTGTTGATTAATATCTTGTGCAAAATTGTTGATATATTCCTTACAACCTTCAATGGCAGATTGTATGGTCCGGATATGTTGCAGATCGTATGCTATACCCTTTATTATCTTATCTGTTTGTTCTTTAATTTGAGCATTTATATTGCCAACAAGGTCACTTAGTTTGTCACCTGCTCTGCTCTTTTCCTTATTGATGGCTTTTGCTGCTTCTCGTTTGGCATCTTTTTCGTCATCATGGCATATAATCGCTTTTGTACTATGTGCTACTTGTCCGATTCCCCAACCTATTGCTGCTCCAAACACTGTTCCTAATCCGGGTACGACCGATCCTAACGTAGCACCTGCTGCTGCAGCAGCAGCGACACCTATGCCTAAGCCTCCTGCTTGTTTAGCAAAGGTCGAAAATGTGTAGCGAAGTTCGTCTACGATCGCTTCAGAATCAATATTGATATATACTGCATTGTCAGTCAGTTGAATTCCCGATATGTTTTTGAAACAATCGATATATCCTTTTTGCCGATCTTTCAATTTCTTGTTTAGTTTTTCAATTTCGTTTTTTACGACATCCCTTATCGCTGCATTATAACGACCGATAAAATCATCAACATAGGTGGTTATTCGGTATTCTTTTCTATCGTTAGATTCGCTATTATAAATTATACCACAGATCCTGTCTTGAAGTTGTGCAAACATCTGATTGCTTTCTGCAAACACATTAGAGCGCATAGCGGATTTCGTTTCAGAAACGCTTGATTCGATGCATTGTTGATACGATTTGAGGTTGTTTCTTAGTTTCTCTATCTGCGTATTCTCAATTTCTTCAAAAGTCTCGATATCTGAATAGACCTTATGGCATAGAGAAACAATCTTTTGTATATTAGCAGAAATCAATTCTTCGTCAAAATGTTCTGTCTTGTTTTGAATCAATTTGACTATTTTCTCAAAGTTACTGAATTGATATACCTTTTCAGAATTGCCCCAAATGCCGTTTGCCATCTTTTGCATTTTCGCAAGATCCTTCCTGCTTTGTGAGAAATCTGCCTTTGAACACAATGCCAATAGTCCTTGCAAAGAGATGTTGCCTTTATACACATCGCCCAAAATATCTTGGAGTGTGTCTTCTATTTGCAAAGAGGCATCGTTTACATTCTTAGTCAGCAGCGTCTTGCGGTCGGTTTCATCTTCGTATGCATCAACGGAATCTCTTACATTGTAGATAGAATAGACATTCACCCAATCGTTCAAGTATTTCTTAATCTTTGCTGCTGTGGCAGCATCGGGCTTTTTGTTGTGTCCTTGTACATAAAATACAAGGTGCGCTTGCTGCAATGCGCGTTTTATGTCATCTTTGAAATCCTCTTCTTTTCCTTCTATACCCGGCACATCTATTAGCGTAAACGGCTGCCCATAGATGTTTAGTTGGTATTCCGCATAGGTTTTCGTAAAGTCTTGCCGCCCGTCACCTACTATAGTTCCGTCCTTTTCTCGGTCTTTCTTCTCGTCAAATAATATGCGCAAGGTCTCGATAGTAGTGCTTTTCCCGGCGTTGGTCTCTCCAAAGAATGCAATCACCAAGTTATCCCACACCATACCGTTTATTGCTTGGTGCATTT
This sequence comes from Bacteroidales bacterium, assembly GCA_050872525.1. Lineage (GTDB taxonomy): Bacteria > Bacteroidota > Bacteroidia > Bacteroidales > Paludibacteraceae > Colicola. Next base: position 11,292 of record JBNMHB010000073.1, read on the forward strand.
GGGAGTTGATATTTTCTATATTGTCAGAGAAAATATTGACCGCATCGGCTTGCACCTTGCTGAGTTGACTATTGACAGCTTTGTATTTTTGTATAGTAGTTTGGTACTCTTCTAATTGTGTCCTTGTATGTAACAACTGCTCGATGTTTGCTTTGACAGTTGCTACCGTTGTAATTGATTGTGTTGCAGATTTCATAATATCGACTTTTTGTTATGTATCTTTTTCAAAACATCTTGTAGATGAGTCCGCCGATAAGGGCAATGAGCAGAATGGCTATCACACCTAACACTATCAGTATCCATTTGAATATACCAACTGTAGATGCGAGCATTTCGTTGGCTTCTCCCACTTTCGCTTGTACGAAATTAAGCACACCGCTACCCGTAATCACAAGGTCGTCCACCCAACCTGCCACGGGTACTACATCCGGCAGTATATCTACAGGCGATATTGCATACAGGATACCTAATATCAACCAAACCCATGCGCCTGCACCGACGCCTTTTTTCTCAATTTCTTCACTCATATTCTTATTGTATTAACCCGTTGGCGGAATTAAATACGCACTAACTTAATTCCCCCAACGGTAATTTTATTTATTCTTTGCGACCTGTTGTTTGAAAGTTTCAATGGCATTGTGCCAGAAATCGCAACTGAACATAGTTGCCGATGGGTGTACAACGCATAATGCGTACACGCGATGCCCATCGGGTAGGATATAGTAGCCGTTATCTATCGTTTCGCCATCAACAGTCAAAGTTTCCCCTTCTGTCCATTGTGTTCCCGGAATATATTGCCAAAGTCGTTTTCCCCATACAATTACGATATTCGGTCGCAAAGTCTCTAACACCTCAAAGAACGCAGGCTCGGCATCCTTGTAGTCTTGTGCTGCACCTGCCTCGCGTGGAGACCGCATTGCCTTTTGCAGATAATTATAAAATACCAAATCGTTCCAGCACGCTAAACGTTCCTCGTCGGTCAATTTCTTTCCCGTCAACGCATGCTCGAAGCGGCGGAATGTATTCATCCAATTTTCGTATTCGCATGGGGTAATCTGTAGATATCCTTTCAGTACCTCTTGGGTTAATTCGGGATAGCCGTTTCCTCCGCAGTCAATGTAATGGCTTTCGCCAAGGATCAGCATTTTCGGTTCAGTTGCCCGATAGTGTTCGCCAACGAATGGCAAAAAATGAACGTGCTTCATAATGTTTTGTTTTTATTATCAATTATAATGTTAGTTTTGACATTTATTGAGCCGCATACTTTACGCCTCATAAGTCAGGTGGATGTCAGGAGGATAAGCTGTAATTGGCTGTGTTTATTATGGCCTTTTCTTTTTTATTTAATTTTCTTGCGCTGCGTAGCGAGCGCAAAGGAACCCATAAATAACAAAAAGCGCGAACCGGATACCTGCTTATTCTCAATCCTTAGGTTCCTGCAAGACCCTGCCACAAGAATAAACAACATCAGTCCACGCCGATATGTACATACACCGCATAGGTGTAGCGGATACATACCACGAGGACATCTATCGCCATCTTGTTTTGGGCGGCTTAAAAATCTTGCAGGATTCAGGACACCAAAACAAGCGTCAATAAACGCCTTTTGTATTTTTACCTCGCAAAGGTACAACAATTTTTGCATATTGCCAAATACAAGTTGCAT
>JBNMHB010000074.1:0-12753 GCA_050872525.1 Bacteroidales bacterium
CAAAGATACATCTTTGTTTTGATTCTCGCAAGAGGCTTTCAGCCACTGCTGAATGTTTTGGTGGACGATACCCCATTTGCGTGCGGTCGCACGAGTATTGCAACCGTTGCTGTAATAATCACTGAGAACTTGCATTTTGAAGGCTTCGGTGAATGTTCTACGTTTTGTACTCATAAAATATTTTATTTATTTTTATATTCTATGAGTCAACCTTTTTCCGTGTAAGACAGATATTTTAATAGCGGGAAAGAGGGAGAAACAAAAAAATAGGTTGCCCGACCACATCGGACAACCTATTTGAAACAGGCTCTATATGATTTAGAGTGGTTGGCTCTATTAGAGTTGCGGACCGGCTGCAACGAGTGCTTTACCGGAATCATTGGTTTCGTACTTAGCGAAGTTCTTGATGAAACGACCTGCCAAATCTTTTGCCTTAACGTCCCACTCGGCAGCATCTTTGTAGGTGTCGCGCGGGTCGAGGATAGCAGGATCTACGCCCGGCAGAGCGGTCGGAACCTCGAAGTTGAAGTACGGAATGGTCTTGGTTGGTGCGGTAAGGATGTCGCCACCGAGGATAGCATCGATGATACCACGTGTGTCGCGGATAGAGATACGTTTGCCCGTACCGTTCCATCCGGTATTTACGAGGTATGCTTTTGCACCCGATTTCTCCATTTTCTTAACCAACTCTTCTGCGTATTTGGTCGGGTGGAGTTCGAGGAATGCCTGACCAAAACAAGCCGAGAAAGTAGGTGTAGGCTCGGTGATACCGCGCTCTGTACCTGCCAACTTAGCGGTGAAACCACTCAGGAAGTAGTATTTGGTCTGCTCTGGAGTAAGGATACTTACGGGAGGCAGTACGCCGAATGCATCTGCCGAGAGGAAGATGACATTCTTCGCGTCGGGACCTGCCGAAACAGGGCGAACAATCTTCTCAATGTGGTGGATAGGATAGGACACGCGTGTATTCTCGGTCACGCTCTTGTCGGCGAAGTCAATCTTGCCTTCTGCGTCAACGGTTACGTTCTCCAAAAGTGCGTCGCGACGGATAGCATTGTAGATATCAGGCTCCGACTCTTTGTCGAGGTTGATAACTTTTGCATAGCAACCGCCTTCGAAGTTGAATACGCCGTTGTCGTCCCAACCGTGCTCGTCATCACCGATGAGGAGACGTTTCGGGTCGGTAGAGAGTGTTGTCTTGCCGGTTCCGGACAGACCGAAGAAGATAGCCGTGTTCTTACCCTCCATATCAGTGTTTGCCGAGCAGTGCATAGAAGCAAGACCCTGAAGAGGCAGATAGTAGTTCATCATAGAGAACATACCTTTCTTCATCTCGCCGCCGTACCATGTGTTGATGATTACTTGCTCGCGGCTGGTGGTGTTGAAAGCCACGCAGGTCTCGCTGTTCAAGCCGAGTTCTTGATAGTTCTCCACTTTGGCTTTAGAAGCATTGTAAATCACGAAGTTAGGCTCAAAGTTCTCCAACTCTTCTGCCGTAGGACGGATAAACATATTGGTAACAAAGTGTGCTTGCCATGCTACCTCCATGATGAAACGCACTGCCATACGGGTGTCTTTGTTGGCACCGCAGAACGCATCTACCACGAACAGGCGTTTGTTGCAAAGTTCTTTCTTGGCAATCTCCTTAACGGCAGCCCAAGTAGCCTCCGACATAGGGTGGTTGTCGTTTTTGTATGCCTCGCTGGTCCACCATACGTTGTTGTGGCTCTGTGCATCATCAACGATGTATTTGTCTTTAGGCGAACGACCCGTAAAAATACCGGTCATTACGTTTACTGCACCCAACTCGGTCAATTGTCCTCTTTCATAGCCTTCCAAACCAGGTTTGGTTTCCTCCTCGAAGAGTTTCTCGTAGGAAGGATTGTGTACGATTTCGGTAGTACCCGTGATTCCGTACTGTGTAAGATCTAATTCTTTCATTTTTTATCGTTTTATATTGTTTTTCACTAATTGTGGTCTCTCTATGTGCTTTTTTGTCGCAAAATCCATGCCATTTTAGGGTATTTATTCCACTTCTTACAAAAAGCCCATTCTTAGACGCTACAAAGTTACTACAAAAACTCGAAACCGACAAATATGGGTTTGCTTTTCGGGTGAAAAACAAAAGTTTTGCCAAGTTCACTTGCCAAAAAATACAAAAATGTGCTATAAAACACATTTTTCTTGCAAATTATTTGGTCATATCAAAAATATGTAGTACTTTTGCACCGTGTTTTTCATGGTATTAGATTTAAGGTTAAGTAAAAAGATTGGGTTGTCGTGATGACAATCCTCTTTTTTTTGAGGTTATCACTTTACAATTATCCCCGCTTTTCTTGGATTCGGAAAAGCGGGGATAACCTTGTTTGTATGCTACTATAGCGATGTAGAGACGACACATCGCATACGTTATGCCGTTACGCAAGCCCTTTTATCGCGGGTCGGTCGCGGGTGTTTACTCACCGGCGGACACATAGTTGCGACCATAGGAACGATACGTATCCTTCTCTATCTCGATTTGCGGCTCTTCCCACGTGGTCTTGGGCGTGAGTTGCCAGCGGAGGTATTTGATAGTCAGTCCACGGTCGAGCCATTGGTGCTCATAGTGCGTTTTGAGTAGTTTCGCTTCGCTGAGGGTGGTGTCTTCAGGGGTATGATAGAGGTCTGCCGTATCTGCCAAAACGGGGTATTGGTTGAGGCGCAACATCTCGCGCGTGTACGTATATAAGAAAGGACTATCCGTCTTGAGGTGGATGAGTCCGTCGGGGCGCACTATCTGCTGATAGCGTTGCATGAAATAGGTGGACGTCAGACGCTTGGTGGCTTTCTTCATTTGCGGGTCGGGGAAAGTAATCCAAATCTCGTCCACTTCGCCGGCAGCAAAAAAAGACGTGAGCATTTCTATATTCGTGCGCAGAAATGCCACGTTGGTCATACCCGCCTGCTCCGCCTGTTTGGCACCTGCCCACATACGCGCTCCCTTGATATCGATACCAATGAAGTTCTTGTCGGGGTATAGTTGTGCCAAGCCCACCGTATATTCGCCCCGCCCGCATCCCAACTCCAATACGATGGGCTGGTCGTTGTGAAAATAGGTGTCTCGCCAATGTCCCGACATACGGGTAATCGGACTATCCGGCAATATCTCGCGTGCACCACACTGGAAGACATTGTGGAATGTCTCCATCTCTGCAAATTTCTTCAGTTTATTCTTGCCCATTTTTTGTGATGATAAGTCCTACATCGGATATACCGCGCAGCGATTGCTCGCGCATACCGTGTTGTATATGCCATACCTGTTTGCCACCGTGTGAGAAACGGTATGCCTCTTCGTATAGCACCGGCATTTCTATCAGTCCGTTTCGTCCGTTGCCCAACCATTCGCCTCGGTCGTTGGCAAGATAGAACTCAATGGTGTCCTGTCGTAGGGAGTCGTTCAAAAACAACCACATATTCTGGTATGGGTACTGTTCGGTATGGCGTACACAGACCAACATCCGATAGATGGAGAGGCTGTCTTCGATGTCGAAACGATAGGTCAGCACCGAGTCGGCACTCCATTCCTGCAACGGAACGGACTGAAATTCAGAGTAAACAGTGTCTGTATGGCATGCCGATAAGCCTAATAGACAACTACTTAGGAGTATTGCTATGGTTGTTTTTTTCATTGTTGCGTGGTGCGTTGTTATTGCGTGGCCGGTTGTCGCGGCGGCGTTCTCCGTCGGGGTGGAACCCGCGCTCATCGCGTCCTTCGCGGCGGGGGCGATTGTCTCGGTTCTCTCGATTGTCGCGACGACGGTCGCGGTTGTCGCGCGATTGTCCGCCGCGGTTGCGTTTTTTGTCGAAGCGTGTCAGGTCGTCCTGTCCCACTACGTTCTGATACCCTATCTCAGGTATATCGGTGGCGGTGGTTGTCTTGCCTCCAAGCGTGTCGGGTTTCTCGCCGCGTTGGTTCATTTCGATGATGTTCTTGGCGCGCTCCGGTGTCAGTATCTGCAGGTTGGCGGGGATACGTTGGTCGGAGGAGTAGGTAACCGTTCCCTTGAGCGGGTCGGTGGCAAACTGGTAATAAGTTCCCTCTTTGGTCTCCAATGGGATATTGCGCGGTGGCATTTGGCGCACAGCCTCCTCATAGACAGGCATTTCGTAGTTGAGACAACATTTGAGTTTTGCACACATACCTGCCAATTTCTGCGGGTTGGGAGAGATATTTTGCAAGCGTGCTGCGCCGGTGCCTACCGATGAGAAATTGGTCATCCACGTGGTGCAGCATAGTTCGCGCCCGCACGGACCCGTTCCGCCAATACGTCCTGCCTCTTGGCGGGCACCTATCTGCTTCATTTCCACACGGATACGGAAAGTCTCTGCGTACACTTTGATGAGTTGGCGAAAATCGACACGCCCATCGGCGATATAGTAGAAAATAGCCTTGGACCCGTCTCCTTGATACTCCACATCGCCGATTTTCATTTCCAAACCTAACGACTTGGCAAGTTGGCGTGCTTTAATCATCGTCTCCTGTTCTTTGGCGTGTGCCTGTTCGGCGTGTTCCAAATCTTCCTCTGTGGCAAAACGCAACACATCGCGTACTTCGTAACGTGTGGTATCGATGTGGTTTTTCTGCATTTGCAGTTTGACCAATCGTCCTGTGAGAACCACTTCGCCGAGGTCCGTACCCGGATTGGAAGCCACTACCACCAGTGAACCTTTTTCCAATGGAAAATGTTGGGAGTTATGATAGTATCCTTTGCGGGTGTTTTTGAACTGTACTTCCACAAGGTCGGTCTCTGCCACATTCTCAGGCAGGTCGCAGAGCCAATCGGTAACGGGCAACATGTGTGCCGAATTGCGGCGACACCCTTTTGCCCGAAATTGGAACGACTCATTATTCAGTGTAAACTTATCTTCCATGTATTTACGTAACAAGTATTATCGTCTATTAACGCGAGGTTAATAGGAATGGTTATTCTATTTGTTTTTGATTAGCACAATCATCTGCAGACAGAGGTCGAAGAATATGATTTTTGCATTTCCGTTCTGTTCTATCTGCCGTTCTGCCGAGGCTAACTCGTTCATAATCTGCTCTACATTGCCCGAATGGATAAAGGGCGCGAACCGTGTGGAGAAATTACGTTCCTGCGAGGTCTGGTAGTTCATCTCGGGGTGTTGCAGATTGTAGATATAGTTTTCGCGCACTTGCCGTTGCGCATATTGGAGGAAGCGTTTTTGCTTCTCGCGCCCCACTTTGGCGTCTGCCATATCCTGACTCCACTTGCGTAGTTCTTTGAGCGATACATATTTCTTCGCCGCGTCGCGCAACTCTCCCACCGTATAGGCGTTGCGCATCAGTGCTACAAAGTCGGAGAACTCCTGTGTCATCTCGTCGTTGCTTTCTACTAATTTGCGCGCGGCAAGGTAACTGCCATTGGCGATATGGGCGCAATCAGCCGCCACCAAAGGGGATGCTTCGGTATAGGTTTGCAAAGCAGAGGCAATCTCATCCTCCGAGAGACGCGGCACACGAATCTGTTGCACGCGCGACAAAATAGTAGGCAGCAACTGTTCGGGATGTTCGCTAACCAACAGAAAGACAGTGCGCTCGGGTGGCTCTTCCAATAGTTTGAGCAACTTGTTGGCGCAGGTGCCATTCATCTTCTCCGGCTGCCAGATAATCATCACTTTATAGCCGTCGCCAAACGCTTTTAGACTGAGTTTGCGCAAAATTTCAGAACTCTCCTTCTCGTAAATCATTCCCTGTTTGGTCTCTATCCCCATGGCTTCGTACCAATCGTCAAGGTCGAAATAGTGTTTGTCTAAAAGCAGTTGGCGGAAGTCGTCGAAGAAGTCGTTGCAGACATCTTTCTTGTCCTCTTTTACAATGGGAAACGCAAAATGCAAGTCGGGGTGTTGCAAGTTTTGGTATTGCAGACACGTCGGGCATACGCCACAGGAGTCGTGGTCGGTATGGTGTGGACAGTTGATATATTGCGCATAGGCGATGGCGAGTTGCAACTTACCCGCTCCCGCAGGTCCCGTCAGCAATTGCGCATGGGGGATACGGCCCTCTTGAACCGACTGAATAAGCCTGTTCTTCACCTCCTCTTGTCCTATTATATCTTTGAATTGCATTATGCTCCACCACTTTTAGTCCGCAAAGTTACAAAAAATCCACGAACTACACAAGCCCCCCGCCATTTTCTCTGCCAGTCTGACGATAGTTTCATTGGATTCAATCATGATGTTGGTTTGCGGGGTGATATTGCAGAATGGCTTTGCGAAGGTCTTGAATTTCCAAATGGGTATAGATTTCGGTGGTCGAAAGTTCCTCATGCCCAAGCAGTTGCTGAATTATACGCAAGTCAGCCCCATTCTGCAAGAGATGGGTGGCAAACGAATGGCGAAGGGTATGTGGCGAGATATTTTTCTCGATTCCGGCTTTTTCGCACAGGCGTTTGATGATAGTGAATACCATCGCGCGGGTCAGTTGTTGTCCGCGGCGGTTGAGAAAAGCCAAGTCTTCATATTGAGGCTCGATTTTCCAACGACTACGGTCTTGCAACCAATAGCCGAACCACTCTTCCGCCACAGGCGAGATGGGCACCAAACGCTGCTTGCTTCCTTTGCCGAGGATAACCATATACCCTTCTTTGCGATACATCTTCGACAATTGCAGATTCACCAACTCGCTGACACGCAGACCACTACCATAGAGCATCTCGATGATGGCACGGTTGCGATGCCCCTCGTTGGACGAAAGGTCTATTGCTGCTGTCAGTCGGTCAATCTCCTCCACGCTCAACACCACAGGTAGGTGCATCTCTTTTTTCGGACCCTCTAATAGTTCCGTTGGGTCGCTGTCGATATAATTATGGTAGAGCAGAAAACGATAAAACGAGCGCAACGTTGCCAACAGGCGCGCCTGTGTGCGGACATTCTGAATGTCCTTAAACGTCTGAAACACAAACTCTTGTAGGTCGTCGAATGTAACTTTCAGGGGGTCAAGATTATTGGCATGAAGATAGGCTTTGTACTTTTTTAAGTCCAATTCATACGATGCCACCGTGTTTTTTGAGTACGACCGCTCCAAGAGCAGATAGGTATGGTAGTCGGTGTATATGGGGTCTTTTTCCTCAGTCATCGTCTGTCATCGTGGTTGGGCATGCCCACGAAATGCCCCTCGTATTTTGCCTTTCCATAGTAGAGCGTAAAGCACATATCATACAGAGAATCAGCCGTTTGGTTCACAACAAAACGCCCGGAGTCAACTACCTGAATACCTGCTACCGACGACTCGCTAATCATCAGCAGATAGATGCCTGTAGGTGTTCCCTCAAAAGTCTGTCCGGGGAGAAACGTATGGTCTGCGGCGGTGGTGTCGCTCTGGTATGTTCCTGCGGCAAATAGACTGTCCGAAAGAAATATGTCGCTGATATACAGGTTAGTACCCGTGCCGACAATATGTTTTGTAGAGTCAAGACTCAGTCCTTCGGAGTACAAATCAAGCGCAAACACATTGTGCGGAACACTGTCGTATGCCTGTCCGTATTGCACCACATAGCAGGAATGATATTCCGAGGCAAAAGGTTGCTTGGGTTCCGGTTTATTGGGTTCTCCGCACGCCGTCAGTCCGAATGTTATCCACCCGAACACCATATATATATATAGGGGTCTTTGTTTCATATCTTGGTTTGATTGTATATTTATTGTGCAGTTTTGATTTGCCGCGTCGGATACCATGCTGCCACCCAACCGAGCAACAGCACTATCGCTGCGACTATCAGAATATCAGTCGGTTGCACCAATACGGGGTATGCCGATATGACATAATCGTCACCATTTCCCAATTTAAGCCAGCCGAAATGTTGTTGCAGCAGACAAACCGCCACGCCCAATACCACGCCGAGCAATGCCCCCAATCCACTGATGAGCCACCCCTCGTACAAGAAAATCCGACGTATCGTCTTTTGGTCAGCACCGAGGTTGCTCAATATGCGAATATCTTCGCGCTTGTCGATTATCAACATCGAGAGTGAGCCGATGACATTGAAACAGGCAATCAGCAGGATAAATGCCATCAGAAGAGCGGTCAGAAACTTCTCAATCTTCAGTATTCGGAAGAAATCCGCCTGTTGCTCATAGCGGTCTTGCACTTTATAGCCGCTGCCCAACACCGTTGCCATTTGCCGTTTGGCTTGACGCATATTCACCCCCTCCTGCAGACGCAGACTGAGCGACGTAACTGTCAGAGAATCATACTGAAAGATACGTCTTGCCAATGGTAACGACACTATCATAAGTTGGTCATCATATTGCACCTGATTGACCGCAAACGTACCTGCAATGAAACACACCTCGTGGCAAAAACTCTCATCGGGGCGCAGCATATTCACTCGCTCCGTGCGCTTGGGGGCATACAGATGTACCCCTCCCACAAAGTGCGCATTCATACCGAGTTGCGATGCCAATCCCCGTCCCATCACGCAACGATCGAACGCCCCGTCATGCACCGAGAAATATCCGTCTGATAGGATAGAGTCGATATGCGTAATCTCTTGAAAATGAGAATCTACACCCATCAGTTGCGCCGGCATTTGGTAGTCTTTGTAGCGCACAAGGGCTGTCTCTTCCACCACTTCCGACGCCGTCTCTACAAAGGGCAACGCACGCAGTTGCTCAATCGGAAGCGTGTCTGTGCGGAAGTACTTGCCGTCGGTGGCTTCCACGCGTATTTCGGGGTCGAACTCCGAAAACATGTGTTCCACCAAACTGCCGAAACCATTCATCACGCTCAGCACACACACCATCGCTGCCGTTACGACACACACCGCAGCGGCACTCACGCCCGAAACGATGTTTATGGCGTTGTGTCCTTTCTTGGAAAACAGATACCGCCAGGCTATATGTCCTTCCAATCGGCTCACACCTTACTCTTTCGTATTGGCTTCATTATCAGAGAGATGCGCATCACTATGGAGCAGTTCATCAATGCGCTCCATACGCTCAATCGTATCATCTAAGTGGAAATTCAGTTCGGGGATAATACGCAACTGATGGCGTTCCAACGTACCCATCTCGCCGCGAAACTTACCCTTGTGTTCTTCTATTTTTTCCATTGTTTCCGCCACCTTGTTTTGTGGAAAGATGGATAGATATACGTGTGCTATTGCCAAATCAGGCGAAATGCGCACCTCGCTCACCGAGATAAGTGTCCCACCAAGTGTACGCGCATAGCGCAAAAAAATGTCGCTCAAGTCCTTCTGTATCAGACGAGCAATCTTGTGTTGTCTTGTCGATTCCATAGTTTTAATTAACAATTAAAAATAATTAATTAACATACCTCGTTTTGTACATTATGCATTGTGCATTGCAAACACGGGTGGATGTCAGGTGGATGCCGTGTGGATAGCACACAATTACACATTACGCATTGAATTTTCCTTGATGTTATCCTGTGGATAGCCTGTTTCTATCCATTCTGTAAGCCCCTCCTTTGGAGGTGAAGGAAATACCGCCTTATTGCGGATTTCCGATTGATGCCCGGTGGGCATCATAGAAATCCTTAGTCAGTTGGGGAGATCTCTAAGTACAAAACAAGGGAAAGGAGACACGGTCTCTTTTCCCTGTATTGGTGTGCGCTCAATTAGTAGAACTAATTAATACTTATGGCGACCTTCGTCTGCAACGGTCAATTTCTTACGACCATGAGCACGACGAGCTGCCAATACGCGGCGACCGTTGGCGGTAGCCATTCTCTCGCGGAAACCGTGTTTGTTACGACGCTTGCGTTGTGAGGGTTGGAATGTACGTTTCATCTCTGTTTATCAGGTTTATGCCCTTGCAAACTACCTCGCAATCTCCTGCGAAACACCTTGTAGGGCGGGGTTCTATATATACATTTATTCGTTTCGTCTTAGCCGTTAGACGAAAAGCGACTGCAAAATTACTGCTTTTTTCTGATATAGCAAAACTTTTTTCGTTTTTTTTTGCATCAAGAGTGATTATTCCGTTTTTTTGTTGTACTTTTGTATCTGCAATTCGTCTTTTTTTATGCTCACCACCACAGAAGCCATCGTTCTCAGTCTGCAACCATACAGCGACAAAGCACATATCCTACACGCTTTCACGCGCGCGGGCGGGCGCGTAAACTATATGGTGTATGGTCTCGGACGTAAAAAAAGTGCCGCCCAATATGCACCTTTGTCTTGGGTGGAAATTACCGCCGAAGAGCAAGCCAATAGACAAATCCCCGCTCTTCGCCAATCGCGGCTTGTCTATATTCCTATCCAACTGCCCACCGACCTGCGCCGCCAAACTGTGGCTATCTTCCTCGCCGAAGTGCTTTTTCGTACCCTCCGACACCCGATGGAAGACCCTGAATTATTCCTATATCTGACCTCCGTTGTGCGCGAATTGGACACCACGCCTGAACCCGAGAACCTGCATATTCGGTTTCTGATAGGATTGGCGACACTCCTTGGGTTTGGTATTGATGAAGAAATGCATCCCGAATTGACACAGATTCCCTCCACACGTCAAGCGCGTCAGCAGCAACTACAAGCCCTCTGCCAATACTTCGCTGACCAAATCGAAGACTGGCAATTTCCCCGTTCTCTCGATGTTCTCATGGAACTATTCGACTGATTCACAGCGTGGCACGCAGAAGTAGATGTATGTCGGTGCGAGTGGCGGACGACAACGAATGTGCGGTCTGCCACACACGGCTATACACCGTCTCGCTCACACGCAGATACATTCCTAACTGCTTGATAATCTGCCAACGCAGGTTCAGGTATGCCCTTCCGCCCTGACCATAGACCGCAGGAACGGCAAAGCCATACAGCACATCGTTTTCATAGTTGTAGATACGGTTGTTCCAATGGCGTGCGTCAAAACCTTGCAAACGCACTTGCAGGGTAAGAGGCACCGCTGAAAAGGAGTATTGCACATCCTGATACACACTTGCGCCCCACGACAGATTATGCGTACTGTCGCACACCAAATTCGCTTCTGCTTGTGTGCGCAACCGCCATCCGTTGTCAGACCAATTAAACTGATAACGTGCATGATACGTACCGCGTTTGGCTTTCTCGCGGGCACGCAGACGCAGGTTCATATTCCATATCCGGTTCGGTTGGAACGCCGTCTCGAGCAGGGCATCGTACCCCAATGACGGTGCATAAGGTATGCCGTATTTGACTCCCGCGAAGCGGAATACGTCGCCATACACCGACCATCGCCAATGGCGCAGACGCGTAATCTCCGCGCCAAGGTACAGACCGTTCTCGTCGTTCAGTCGCGAAGTCTCCGAAAAGGCATAACCTGACGTATTGTCGAACCATGGCGAGTAGTATCGGTAGAGCAAAATCAGTCCCACACCCTGTGTGGGCATAATCCGGCTCCCGACCTCCAAGCCCGCTCCCCAATGCCTGTTTTGCGCCGTTGCCACCTCGCCAAACACATCAAAAAGCCCATAGTTATAACGAAAATTTAGCCCGACCACCGCCTGTCGGCTGCCTCGAAAATAGTGTGCATTGTAGCGCATGTCGCGATAAGGATACACCGAGTCGGAATAGAGATGTTCGGCGGCGGTAAGTCCTATTTTCAGACGGCGATAGCGCATAGTGAGATTGGCACCAAGCACGTGGTGGCGCACCGTGTCGCGGGTATGTTGTAACGAATAGAGTGCCGAAAAATCTATATGCACCTTGCCCCTCTTCCACCCCAATGTGGTACCCGCACCATGCAGACCCGCTCCGTCCACACTGCCGTATTTGCGCAACCCGTCCACACGATTGCCCGCTGTCAGCACGTATGCCGATTTGCCGGTGTGAAACACATTGGCGAACACCAATCCCTGTCCGAAAGAGGCTTGATAATTGCCCGCCACCACCGTGCGCACAATACCCAAATTGTTGAGTTGTACATAGCCTCCATATTCCAAATCTTCGGCTTTTCCTCCGGCGGGACGCCGCAAGTTTATCCCGAACTGCACACGGTTCTGGTAGTTGAATTTGTATCGCGTCTGCACAAAAACAGGGTCGCCGGTGTAGTTTTCGATGTTGCGGGCGTCGATACGCGCAGTGATTTCGTGTTTGGCATACCGAAACACCTCGCGCGGATACAGGCGGTCCGATTTCTCAATAGGTGCTACAAACACAAAAGCGCGCAGATTGCGTATATCGTAATCGTGCAGACAATCAATCAGTTGCAGTTCCGAAACATCTTGCATGGGGTGCTGATAAACATAGAGCAGTATGGCGTCTATCTGTATGTCGTTGAGAAAACGCAGGCGTTCCAAATCGCTTGCCCGCGCGGCATTGAGGTTGATGGGGTGTGCTGCCAAATCCAACAATTCTTCTTGCAGTTCTTCATAATCCACAGCCCCCGTCTCGGTCAGTTGTTCGTACACATCGCCGATGATATTATCCAACCACTCCCTGTCCGCCGCTTCGCAAAGCATAGATACCGACAAACCAATCAGTATAATCCAAAACCGCCGCAAGAGAAAGTATTTTTATAGGTAGTTAGACTTTTCTATCCGATATTTTCATATATCAGCACAAAGATACTGCTTTTTGGTAATATATGCAAATTTATCATACAAATCTATTTGCAGGGCAACCGCATCAAAAGTTAGCATTTTTTATGATTTGCAGTAAATAGTCCGGATTCATTGCCGCCATAAAAAGTTTTTTCTTAAGACTTCGTTTCTTTTTCCCGCTTTCTTCGTGGTTTTTGATAATTTGTAAAGCC
>JBNMHB010000075.1:0-12324 GCA_050872525.1 Bacteroidales bacterium
CGCGCTTTTTCTTCATCGGGTTCTCCGTCAAACACACTCATCACATCTTCGCGAAGTGTCTTTCCATCGATGTGCATCATCACTTGCGGGAGGTAACCTATAGTCATATCCGAGTCGCGCGAGATACGCCCGGAAGTAGGCTGATATTCGCCCGCGACAAGTCGCAACAGGGTACTTTTGCCCGCGCCGTTCTTACCCACAAGTGCGATACGGTCTTTCTTGTTAATCATGAAAGATATATCCTCAAGAACGGGGTGCGATGAAAATTCTATGGATAGATGTTCGATACTGAGCATATTTTTACATTAGTGTTCGCGCGCGTGCGCGATATACATAGTTGTCTATTGAATGTTTATCTATTGGTGCTCGGTTTGTGTAACCGATTGATTGTGTGCAGATTTATGGTTCACAATATGCCAAAGAAGAAACATCAGTAGGGTGGCAATACCGAAATCAATACCCATCAATACCCACATATTCCAATTGCGTCCGAGGAGCGCAAGCCCGATAAAGAACAGACTGACCACCAATAACACACAAGTTGTTTGGATATGGTTAAGTCCTGTGCGCAAGAGGAGGTGATGGATGTGATTTTTATCCGGCATAAAAGGTGAACGATGATGTCTGATACGGGTGAGACTGACACGCAGAGTATCAAAAATAGGTATAGTCATCACGCATATTGCCACTGCAGGTGCTGCCGAAATATGCAGATTATCAGGCACTTCGTGGTGAGCATTGATTTCACAGAATTGGAACACAAACGTGGTAAGAACGTACCCGAGAAGCAATGCTCCCGAATCACCCATGAAGATTTTCTGTTTCTTACCAAATACGTTGTAGCAGAAGAATACTGCCAATGACCCAATGAGACAGATTGCCAAAATGGACCATGCTGTTTCGCCGGTCAGACCAAAATAAATACCAAAGAAAAGACAGTAGAGAATACCTAACCCCGATGCCAAACCATCTACTCCGTCAATAAGGTTGATGGCATTGGTAACTGCCACAAGAATTAAGAACGATAGTAAGTAAGAGGGAACTATTCCCATATCGTTAATGCCTAAAAAACCATATAGATTTGTGATTCGCATATCGGCAAAACCTATCAAGGCAATGCCGGAAAGAAGTTCGCCACAGAGTTTGGAAAATGGAGATAACACCAACACATCGTCCACAAAACCCACCATCATAATGATGATTACGCCTATGAGAAAGAACTGACTTTGTTGCAGCGTATCGAACTCAAACAATAGGTAGGTGAACAGAAAACTGAAACATATATCTATGCCGCCGATGTTTGGAATCTCTCCGGTATGAGACATACGTTTGTTTGGACGGACAACGAAATGTTTCGCCTTGGCAATTTTCAGTACCAAAGGCATAAACAACAGTCCTAACAGAAACGAAATAAGTCCGGTAAGGTAACTATGCTCTATGACGAAATCTTGTATCATTTATCTAATTTCTCGAAGACCGAGTTGTTGCTAATGTACTCAGGGACAATCTCTTTCATGAGTTGAACAATGAGGAACGGTTTGTTTTGGGTGGTTAAGTCTATAAGCGAATCGATGTTTTTCGATACCTCATCGAACTCAAACTCACGCACACGCGCTACCATAATCTTCTCATTGGAAGTGGGGAGGGTGGTTTCTTTTTGGTTGAGCAGTTCCTCATAGAGTTTCTCGCCGGGACGCAGACCTGTAAAGACAATGGGTATTTCCTCACCAGGCGTGAACCCTGCAAGACGAATCATATTTTTGGCAAGGTCGAGTATCTTCACGGGATGTCCCATATCGAAGACAAATATCTCACCACCATTGCCGAGAGTAGAGGCTTCCATTACGAGACAGCATGCCTCCGGAATAGTCATGAAATAGCGAATGATGTCGGGGTGGGTAACTGTAACAGGACCGCCTGCAGCAATCTGTTTTTTGAAATAAGGAATGACAGAACCGTTGCTACCAAGGACATTGCCGAAACGGGTGGTAATGAACTTGGTGCAATTCGGGTTTTCTTTTATGAGTTTCTTGAAAAGCGATTGTACATAAATCTCCGCAATACGCTTGCTGGCCCCCATAATGTTGGTTGGATTAACCGCTTTGTCGGTGGATATCATCACAAAACGCTCCACTCCATATTTAATCGCCATATCTGCCATATTTTTTGTTCCCATCACGTTTGCCCGAATTGCCTCATTGGGATGTGATTCCATCAGAGGTACATGTTTGTAGGCAGCCGCGTGGTACACCACATCGGGGTGGAACTGATTGAACACCTCTTCCAATCGCTCACGATTGCGAACATCTGCAATGACAGGAATAAAACGCGCGTCCGGAAATCGATTCTTGAGGTCAAGATAGAGGTCGTGGAGAGGCGACTCTGCCTGCTCCAAAAGAATAATTACTTGCGGTTCGTATTTTTGTACTTGGCGTACCAATTCCGAACCGATTGAGCCTGCCGCACCTGTAACCATTACCACGCGATTTTTCATGATTTGCAACACGTTATCGGTGTTGATGTTAATGGTTGGACGTTCCAACAAATCTTCGATTTGTATGTTTTCTATGCGTCCGATACGACGGTTATCCACTTCCTCCATATTATCGAATTGAGTGAAATAGGGAGTGGTAAGGATGTGAAAACCATTGTCGAAGAATACTTGCAAGTCTTTCGACGGATTGATGTCGCGCATCTTGAGCGGCGAGATGATAACATTGTGTACATTGTGCTCTTTCATCCATGCGAAAGTCTTCGCATTGAACGGAAAAACCTTCAAACCAACCAAATTATGGCGACGTTCTTCTTCTTCTTCTTCTTCTTCTTCGGGCTTATTCCCTAAAAAACCGACAGGGCGATATTGCGCTTCGTCGCCTGCACTTCGCAGCATTTTGACGATGGCAACTCCTGCCGATTTGGTTCCCCAGACCATCACTTTCTGTGTGCCGGAAGTATGTTGGCGGATAAATTCGTATAGTGTTTTCACTCCTACACGCAGAGTGAAAAGAAAAACAAAAGCAATAGGTGTGTAGATTACTAATGCTGTATTGAGGAATAGTTTATGTCCTGTGATACCCATGTATATCAGGTTGAAAATCAAGATAGAAGCACCGCAAGACAAAATAGCGACCAATGACTTGATAGTGTCAATGAATGTGGAATAGCGTAATATCCCTGAATAGGAATGAAATATCCAAAAACAGAAGATTTGCACCACAATCAATATGAGATATTGTGCCCAAAACGGTAGCACGCCCTCGCATACAAAACCATACGAGAAGATTCCGTTGCCAATCAGAATGCTTATCCAATAAGCAATGGAACAGAGTAGGACATCAATAAGCAGTACACACCAACGTGGAAGATAAGCAGCAGAGATGATGTGTGAAAAAATGTCAGAATTGTGTAATTCATTCAGTCTGTTTTTCATAACGCAGAATTTAGTTGTTTGTCGAATAGTTGTTTGATAAAGGTGCCTGTGTAACTGTCGGTGCATTGCGCTAACTCCTCCGGAGTACCCTCGAAGACGATATTTCCGCCCTCGTCGCCTCCTTCTTTGCCAAGGTCGATGACGTGGTCTGCTGCCAAAATCATACTCGGGTTATGCTCAATGACAATAACTGTGTGTCCCCTGCTAATCAGTTGATTAAGGGCTTTGAGCAATACCTGAACATCTTTGTGGTGGAGACCTGTAGTCGGTTCATCGAACACGAATATAGTCGGCTTGGCGTCCTCTTGCGCAAGGAACGATGCCAGTTTTACACGCTGACTCTCTCCGCCGGAGAGTGTGCTGCTCGACTGTCCTAAACGGATATAGCCGATGCCCACGTCTTGCAGTGGTTTGAGTCGTTTTACAATCTTCTCACAATCAGGGTCTTCCGAGAAAAAGTTGATTGCCTGATTGATGGTCATGGTCAGTATGTCGTAGATAGATTTGTCGCGATATCGAACGTCTAAAACGTCCTGTTTGAAACGCTTGCCATGGCATTGCTCACATTCGAGGGTGATGTCTGCCATAAACTGCATTTCGATAGTGATAGTTCCTTCGCCTTGACACATTTCGCAACGCCCGCCGGGGGTGTTGAAAGAGAAATGGGAGGCTGTGAAACCGAGTTGTTTGCTGAGTGGTTGGTCTGCAAACAGGCGGCGTATCTCATCGTATGCTTTGAGATAGGTTACCGGGTTGGAACGCGAAGAACGACTGAGCGGGTTTTGGTCCACAAACTCGATGTCGGTGGCGAGGTGCATACTTCCTGTCAGGGCAGAGAAACTGCCTGTATGCTCTGCCACACCACCATAATACTTTTTGAGCGCGGGGTAGAAAACCTTGCTCACAAGGGTCGATTTGCCACTGCCACTCACGCCAGTAACGACGGTCATCACATTGAGCGGGAAACGTACATTCAGATTCTTGAGGTTGTTTTCGCACGCTCCTTGAATCTCAATATAGTTGTTCCATTTGCGTCGTTGGGCGGGGATGTCGTAGATAAATTCACCTATCTTGGGTTTGCCTACATAGGTGATTTCACCGCCGTGGACACCCGCTGCGGGACCAATTTCGATGATGTGGTCGGCAGATTGTATGATTTCCTCGTCGTGCTCCACCACCACAATCGTGTTGCCAAGGTCGCGCAGTTCTTTCAGCACATGAATCAGTCGCTCCGTGTCGCGCGCGTGTAAGCCAATAGAGGGTTCATCCAACACATACAATGAGCCTACTAAACTGCTACCCAGCGACTTAGCCAAACAGATACGTTGGCTCTCGCCGCCCGAAAGAGTATTGCTCATTCGGCTGAGTGTCAGATATCCGAGTCCTACATCTTTCAAAAATTGCAGACGGGAAGTTATCTCGTGGAGCAACATCTCGGCGGTCTTATGTTCGGTCTCGTTGAGCGACAGGTGGTCAAACCAATCTGCCACCTCCGAGACGGACATTGCACATAGTTCGGAGATGTTTTTGCCATTAACTCGCACATATTCAGCCTCTTTGCGCAGACGCATACCATTGCAATCCGGACAGATAGTCTTGCCCTTATAGCGCGCCAACATCACACGATATTGTATTTTACCGTATTGTTTCGATTCCAATTCTTTGAAGAAATCGTTCAGTCCGCGGAAGTACTCGTTGCCCAACCAAATGAGGCGTTTTTGTTCCTGTGTAAGTTCGAAGAAGGGTGTATGTATCGGAAAATGGAACTTCGCTGCGTTGCGAATCAGTTGGTCGCGCCATACACTCATCTTTTCTCCACGCCAACAAGCGATGGCGTCATCATAAACGGATTTCGTTTTGTCGGGGACAACCAAATCGGGGTCGATACCGATGATATTACCGAAACCTTTGCAGGTGGGGCAGGCACCAATGGGGTTATTGAAATCGAATAGGTGCTCGCTCGGTTCCATAAAACGGATACCGTCCATCTCAAAACGCTCGGAGAAGAACTCATATTTGCCATTGATGTACAGTGCACATTCGCCGTGTCCCTCAAAGAGTGCGGTTTGTACAGAGTCTGCAAAACGGTTCGCCGTGGCAGGTTCGCCATCTGCTACCACACGGTCCACCAACAGATAGACATGCTCTTTGAGTAGTCCGTTTTCGCTGATTTGTTGGCTTGTGGTATTGCCCAAACGCACTACATCGCCATTGTCTAACAGACGTGCAAATCCTACACTCTGCCAGATGTCCAACTGCTCTTGTAAGGTCCTGTTTTCCAGCACGATAGGTGCAATCAGATAGATGCGTGTACCCTTGGGCTGTGAAGTCATATAGTTCACTACGTCGCGGATACTTTTCCGACGCACTTCTTTGCCACTGATGGGCGAATAAGTATGTCCGATACGGGCAAAAAGAAGTTTGAGATAGTCGTATATCTCTGTGCTTGTGCCCACGGTGGAACGTGGGTTGTGGCTGCTCACTTTCTGCTGGATGGCGATGGCGGGCGGAATACCCTCAATCTTGTCCACTTCGGGCTTTTGCATATGTCCGAGGAACTGGCGTGCATAGGCACTCAGGCTCTCCACATACCGGCGTTGCCCCTCGGCATACAATGTATCGAACGCTAACGACGACTTGCCGCTACCGCTCACGCCTGTAATCACAACCAACTGATTACGAGGTATATCCACGCTCACGTGTTTAAGGTTGTTGGTACACGCGTTTTCTATATGTATCACTTGCTCACTCACTTACGGTATGAGTTGGCCTGTTCTTTCAAGTGTTCTATCAAAGCCTGTGTATCAGGGTCTGTCAAATCCATTTGTCGGTTTGTCAGTTTGGGAATACGCAATTCCGTCCCCACTTTGATTTCATTGGGATTATCTATTTGGTCCTTGTTGGCATCGTAGATGAATACCCACAAGTCCATCTTGTTTTCACCATAATGTCGTCGTGCTATCTGTGCCAAACGGCTGCCGACTCTCACACGTTCCGTACCTATGAACTCGCTGTAAACCAATTCATTAGGTTGTGTCGGCTGTGCAGTTGCATCGTCGTTTCCTATTGTGTCTATAGGTTGTATGGGATCTGCAGTTGCAATGGTATTAACCGATGTTGCTATTGTGTCGATAGGTTGTATTTTCTCTGTGGTCGGTTGTGTTCGGAGCGAATCCACCCATTGGCTCAACGACTCACGCAAGAAGAAAAATCCGCCTGCCAACACGATTAAAAGACAGCAAACGCAGATCAACGTATCGCGTAAGAAATGGTATTTTTTCTTGGGCTTTTGGGGAGTCTCGGTTTGGGATGGGACAATAGGCTCTATAGGTTCTATATGTTCTATAGGCTTTATGGGTTCTATTGGTTTTATTGGTTCTATAGGCTCGATAGTAGGCTCTTCTGCCACGGTTTTCTCAATCTGAGGGGTGGGGGAAGGAGCAGGTTCTGCTTTCGGAGTGTTTTCTTCCTCAGAGGCGCGAGTGATTTTTCCTGCCTTGGGACCTTGTCCGAGGGTTGCCAGAATATCCACTATTTCGTCTGCCTGTTCGCCCAACTTTTTCATAGGGTCGAACTCGCTATCTGTCTGTTTCTTAGGCGTTTGCGCTTTGACGGTTGATGTGTTTGAGTTCGATGCAACCGTCTCGGCGGGCAATGGGTTGTTGCCTACCAACTCTTTGATACTAACCTCCGGAGTGAATGTCAGTTTGTTGTATCCTCCGATGGTGATGCTCTCGCCAGTGGCGATATTCACACTCTTGCGGGGCGCAATGGCTTGCAGACGAAATGTACCTAATCCGTTGATTTTCACGGACTCATCATTGCGCAACGCTTCCACAATCTGCTCGCTGAGAGCATTGAGGAAGGTGGTTATTTCTTTTTCTGTTGCACCTGTACGCGCCATGACGGCACGACGCAGGTCGGTCATACTCAGTTTGTCTGCCATGGCTTAAAGGTTTTTCAGTTCGTCTTTGATAGTGGCAGTCGGCTTGAAATAGAGTTGGTTCTTGGCGGGTACGGTGTTTTTTTCGCCTGTGCGCGGGTGAACGAATGTACGCTCGTTCCGTTGCTTAATCTCCAGATTACCAAGTCCTTGCAGAGATACAGATTTCCCCTCCAACAATGCATCACGCACTGCCGCATTAGTTGCATTGAGTAGTTCTTCTACCCGTTTTTTGGTCATTCCTGTAGCCTCTGCCACGTTATTTATCAAGTCTTTTGTCAGCATAAATCTTCTTCTTTTCCGAGTGTGCCGTAGAAGTCAAATTCTTCGGCACGGACAATCATAATCGGGTAAAAATCACCTACTTGCAGTGTTTTCTGCTTGTCAATCAGCACTTCGCAATCCACTTCCGGCGAGTCGAATTGGGTACGTCCGATGTAGTAATCGGGTTCCTCGCGGTCGATGACCACTTCGATGGTCTTGCCCACTTTTTGCTGTGTCAGTTCGCCCGAAATCTCTTGTTGTATCGCCATTATCTCTGCCACTCGTTGCTCCTTCACCTCCTGCGGAATGTCGTCCTGGTAGTGCAAGTTGGCGTAGGTCCCCTCTTCGTCGGAGTAGGCGAAGGCTCCCATACGGTCGAATCGCATCTCACGCACCCATTGTTTCAGTTCCTCAAAGTCCTCTTCGGTCTCGCCTGGGTGCCCAACAAGCAGGGTGGTGCGAATACATATATTGGGAACGCGCGCGCGTATGCGCGTGAGGAGTGCGTCTTGTTCCGCGCGGGTGATGTGTCGGCGCATCAGTTGGAGGACATGGTCGCTACAATGTTGCAGGGCGATGTCCAAGTACTTGCACACATTCGGGTGCTTTGCCATTACTTCCAACAATTCGTCGGGAAAATCGGTCGGGTAGGCATAGTGAAGCCTAATCCAATGCACTCCGTCAATCTGTGCCATACGGTCTATCAGTTCCGGCAGACGGTGTTCTTTGTAGAGGTCTAATCCGTAACTCGATAGGTCTTGTGCAATGACGTTGAAATCCTTAACTCCCTGACTGACAAGCCATTGTACCTCGTCGAGAATTTCCTCCATAGGGCGCGAGGTGTGTCTGCCTGTGATGAGCGGGATTGCACAATAGGAGCAGAAACGGTTGCACCCTTCCGAGATTTTGAGGTAAGCATAGTGCTTTGGTGTGGTGAGCGTGCGCTTGTAGCCACAGCCCTCCTCGCTCTTGGGTTGCGCCTTGAGGTCGTCTATCAGGTGCATAAAATCGAATTTGCCATACCATTTGTCCACTTCAGGGATTTCTGTCTCCAATTCGTGCAGGTAACGTTCGCTAAGACAGCCCATTACGTATAGTTGGCGCAGTTGTTTGTGCGTCTTGCGCTCGGCGAATTGGAGAATGGTATTGATACTCTCCTCCTTGGCGTCGCCGATAAATCCGCAGGTGTTGATAACGGCAATTTCGCCTTTGGGCGTTTCCGAATCGTGTACACAGCGATAGCCTGCCAACTCTAATTGGTGCATCAGTCGCTCGGCGTCCACCAGATTTTTGGAGCAACCCAAAGTGATAATATCTATTTCGTTTTTATGCAAGTTGATTCAATTAACAAGTAATAACTAACAATTCATGCGTAGGATGTTCTATTTTTCGCTCTGATAAGGGCGGCTTATCCTCCCGACATCCTCCCGATATCCACCCGACGTTTCTATCAAGAAGCAAGCATACAGAATGTTTGATTTTTCCAGCTCTTAATTACGCATTATGTATCAAGTATTGCGTATTAGTTTCCGAGGTCGCAGTGGAACTTAATACGTACAAGGCGCACATGAATCACGTCGTAGTAGTCCTCGCCCAATTCCTCCATAGCCGCCTGAATGTCGTCGCTTTCGGCGTTTTTGAAGTAATCGTATATCTCCTCCTCCTCGTCGGGGTCAAGCACCTCTTCGATAAAGTAGTTGATGTTCACTTTCGTACCCGAGAAGACAATCGCTTCCAATTCATCGAGCATTTCTTCCATCGACATTCCGTTCGATTCGGCAAGGTCGTCGAGGTCCACACGGCGGTCGATGGCAGCGATGATTTGTTTTTTGCGTGTCGATTTTTTCGCTACGGTGCGAATACGCAAGTCTTCGGGGCGGATTATCTCGTTCTCCTCCACATACTCTTTGATGACGCGCAGGAACTCATCGCCGTAGCGTTTCGCCTTGCTCACACCCACGCCGGGGATGGTCATCAGTTCCTCCATCGTGATGGGGTAGGTGGTTGCCATCGCCTCTAACGATGGGTCTTGGAAGATAACAAACGGCGGCACATCGCATTTCTTCGACAGTTTCTTGCGTACATCTTTCAGAATGGAGAACAGCACATCATCGGCTGCCGCGCATGCCACTGCCCCGCTGTCCATCTCATCTCTTTCCTCGTCGCGCACCTCGATAGGCACTTCGAACTTACCCGGTCGGCGAATGAATTTCTTACCATCGGTAGTGATTTTCAGGTCGCCATAGGAATCGATGTCCTTGTTGAGATAGCCACAGAGCATTGCCTGACGAATGATGGCATACAGCGTGGCTTCGTCCACATCGGACGCAGCACCGTAATTCTCCAATTCGTTGTGCTTATAACTCTGAATATCAGCGGTATTATTGCCGTGGAGAATGTCCACGATATGGTCGGCTTTGAATTTCTCGTTCAGTTGTTGAATGGTCTCCAAGGCAAGGCTCAACAACTCCTGCGCGTCCATCATACGATAGGTCTTTCGGCAGTTGTCGCAGTTGCCGCAGTTGTCTTGTTCGTATTCTTCGCCAAAATAGTGCATCAATAATTTGCGACGGCAGATAGCCGATTCGGCATACGACTGCGTCTCAAAAAGCAACTGATTGCCAATCTCTACTTCCTTCACCGGTTTGCCCTGTTGGAAACGGCGCAGACGCTCAATATCATCGGGCGAATAGAAACAGATACACTGTCCCTCGCCGCCATCGCGGCCCGCACGACCGGTCTCTTGGTAGTAGCCTTCGAGCGATTTGGGTATATCATAGTGAATGACAAAGCGCACATCAGGTTTGTCGATACCCATACCGAAAGCGATGGTTGCCACAATGACTTGGCACTCCTCCATTAGGAATGCATCTTGCGTGGCACTGCGTGTCGCAGCGTCCATACCAGCGTGGTAGGCGCGTGCCGAGATACCATTTACCTGCAAGATTCGCGCGAGTTCTTCCACTTCTTTGCGCGCCAAGCAATAGACGATACCCGATTTCCCCTCCATAGAACGGACATATTTAACGACTTCCTTGTCCACATCTTTGGTCTTTGGACGCACTTCGTAGTACAGGTTCGGACGATTGAATGAACTTTTGAAGACGGTGGCATCGGG
Source organism: Bacteroidales bacterium (assembly GCA_050872525.1). Taxonomy (GTDB): domain Bacteria; phylum Bacteroidota; class Bacteroidia; order Bacteroidales; family Paludibacteraceae; genus Colicola. The sequence continues at coordinate 10,756 of JBNMHB010000075.1, forward strand.
CATTCCGAGGTTTTTCTGTATATCTTTCTGCACTTTTGGTGTAGCCGTGGCGGTCAGGGCAATGATAGGTGCTTTGCCGATACGCTGTACCATAGAACGGATATGACTATATTCGGGGCGGAAATCATGTCCCCATTCGGAGATACAATGTGCCTCGTCCACGGCGTAGAACGATATTTTGACACTCTTGAGAAAGTCCACATTTTCAGCCTTTTGCAGACTTTCGGGAGCCAAGTATAGCAGTTTCGTTTTTCCTGCCAATACATCTTCTTTTACGGCATTGATTTCTGGACGTGATAGAGAGGAGTTGATAAAATGTGCCACACCCTGCTCTTCCGAGTAATTGCGCATGGCATCCACTTGGTTCTTCATCAACGCTATCAATGGAGAAATAACAATAGCCACGCCGTCCATAATCAACGATGGCAACTGGTAACACAAACTCTTACCGCCGCCTGTCGGCATCAGTACAAACGTGTCGTTACCCCCCATCACATTTCTAATAATGGCTTCTTGGTTACCTTTGAAACTGTCAAAACCAAAGTAGCGTTGTAGTGCTTCGGTCAACTGTTCGTGAGTTACGTTCATCTATATAATATATAAGGTGTATTGTTTTCGATTGTTGGTTTGCAAGACTTCTGCCCGCTTTTTTATCTCTGTTAAAGTAGGATATTTATAGTGCAAAGGTAGTCATTTTTTTTTGTTCTGCAAACTTTTTATTTGAAAAAAGAGAAAAAACTTGTACACATCGGAAAAAAGCAGTACTTTTGTCAATAGTTATGTAAAATTTGATACTTTGAATCATAAATAATAGTTTGTATTACAGAATGGAAAAGCGTAATTTGTCTTTTTGGCAACTTTTTAACCTTAGTTTTGGCTTTTTTGGCGTGCAGATAGCGTATGCTTTGCAGAGTGCCAATATCTCTCGTATCTTTGCAACACTTGGTGCCGACCCTCACACACTCAGTTTCTTTTGGATTCTCCCTCCGTTGATGGGTATGATTGTGCAACCGTTGATTGGTCTGCTTTCTGATAAAACATGGCTCGGTCCGGTTTTCGGACGCAGGAAATTCTATCTGCTCATTGGTGCTATCATCGCCGTGGCAGTGATGATTCTGCTTCCTAATGCAGGCGATTTCACCTTCCAACAGGGGCTTTTCCTCGGGTTGAATGCCGCGATGTGGTTCGGACTTTTCTCGCTGATGTTCCTTGATACATCTATCAATATCGCCATGCAGCCGTTTAAGATGATGGTTGGCGATATGGTCAACGAGGAGCAGAAAGGTACCGCCTATGCCATCCAGTCCGCGCTCTGCAATGCCGGTTCGTTGGTGGGCTACCTGTTCCCGATTTTCTTTACATGGATAGGTATTGCCAATACGGCACCCGAAGGAGTGATTCCCGATTCGGTGAAATGGTCGTTCTATGTGGGTGCTGCCATACTGATTCTCTGCGTGTTATATACTTTCTTTGCCGTCAAAGAGATGACCCCGCAAGAGTATGCCGAGTTCCACGGATTGAACAAGAAAAAAGAGGACGTCAGTGCTGCGGACGATTCGGATAACAAGC
>JBNMHB010000076.1:0-11918 GCA_050872525.1 Bacteroidales bacterium
CGGAGAGAGTGTTACAAACAACAGAAAGACATATTGACAAAGCCGTCGGGTAGAAGACAACAGCCGCTTGTTTTTATCGCTCCGCCCGGGGAGCGCCATGCGGCAAGGGGGCACGGCTATGCCACCGACGAGCAAAAAAACTACCTATACACAAAAATATACGTTTTTATGATGAAATATTTGGAGATGAACATAAAAAGCAAAATCTTGCTTATGGGGCAAGATGTGCTACGATTTGGGAACAAATACACGAAAAATTAAATCAATATAGACAAATATATATAGGAGAACAACAACTCAAATATCTATTATCAACAAAAATATGCGTTGTGTTTTATATCGAACTGACGTTATTTACATTGTATCCACCTGACATCCACCTGACATCCACAAGTGTTTGATATGGAAAGATAGACAAATAAGAATGGTGCCACATAATAAAAAAGACTGCCGAGGTACGGCAGTCTTTTTTATGGATAGAGATACTATAAAGGAGATGAAACTCTTATTTCAAAAGGGTGGCTGGGTTGATATTGTTACGCTCGATGTCTTGAAAATAGCGGAAAGTGCAGACTTTCAACTCATCACAAGCCGCCTCGTCACACACGATGATACCATGCCGGTGCATTTGTAGGGCAGAAACCGTCCACATGTGAGAGATAGGCTCCTCAATGGCGTGCTGGAGTGCGCGGGCTTTATTATGCCCATTGACCATAATCAGCACTTCTTGCGCATCCATCACGGTGCCTACACCAACAGTAAGAGCAGTCTTGGGGACTTTATTCACATCGTTGTCGAAGAAACGCGAGTTGGCAATAATCGTATCGGTAGTCAGTTCTTTCTTGCGGGTACGACTGGTGAGCGACGACCCGGGTTCGTTGAACGCGATATGCCCGTCCGGACCAATACCGCCAAGGAAGAGATGAATACCGCCATAGTTCATAATCTTCGCCTCATAGCGTGCGCACTCGGTTTGCAAATCCGCCGCATTGCCATTGAGTATATTCACATTCTCTTTGCGAATATCTATGTGCGAGAAAAAGTTGTTCCACATAAAACTATGGTAACTCTCCGGATGGTCCTCGGACAGTCCCACATACTCGTCCATATTGAATGTAACCACATTGCGGAACGACACTTTGCCCGCTTTGCAAAGTTCAATCAAATGACGATACATACCCAACGGAGAAGAACCGGTAGGCAATCCCAACACAAACGGAGTACTCTCTTTGGGTGCAAATTCGTTGATACGCTTGGCTACATAGTTGGCAGCCCACTCGCTCATCAAATCATAATCCGGTTGAATAATTACGCGCATACTCTATTGATATTATGGTAGTTGGTATTACTTTAGAATTTCTTTCAGTTCCTCTTCCGAAGCATTGCGCGCAACGATGACACCATCGCGATTGATAAGAATCGTGGTCGGGATACCTATCACACCATAAGCGTCGTAAGCAGCATTTTCCTTGCCCGAACCGACATTGATATGACGCCAATTCAGGTTCTGCTCCTCAATCATAGTCTTCCACTTCTCTATATCTTTGTCGCAACTGATACCCAACACTTCCAGACGACCTTGCGGCATACTATCGTAAATCTCCTTTACTTTCGGCAAAAGGCGACGGCACGGACCACACCATGTAGCCCAGAAATCGAGAAGCACATAATCGGTTTGCCCCACCAACTCAGAGAGTTGCAGGTTCTCACCATTGGGTTGCGTACCGCCCAAATCGATGTACTTACACCCCGCAGAGGTACGACGCTCTGCTTCGTCTTGCGCAATCAGTTGTTTGATATGCTCTTTTTCAAGCACTTTCTTCGGCAACAATGGGATAAGTTCCTCTTTCTGAGCAGGTTTCAATTGCATCCATGTCTCTGCCACCAGTGTATCTACCCATTCGTCCTCAAGGTTCTCCTTGATAAGTTGGTAACACTTCTCCACATACTGAGCGTAGATGGTTTCCATTGCCTGTGTATCTTCTGCTTCTATAGCAGCCTGATAATCAACGGAAAGCAGAGAGTCCATTGTGGTGTATTGCTCTTTGAGCGTAGAGGTTTTCTTAGGCGTGCAGGCAACCATTGCCAATGCCGCCAATGCGATGATTGTAAATCGTTTCATAGTCATCATTGTATTAATTGTTAATCTATTTGTTCAAGAACTATAGCCGAGCGGGCAGGGATATACAATTTGAGCCACCCTTTTCCCTCTTTGGCATACAGTTCGTCATGTTCTGTAAAATGCTCAATGGTGTCATCGTTCTGCGCAAAGCCTGCAAATTGTGCGGCATCGGTATTCAATACGATGTGATACTTGCCTTCAGGTGCCAGAATACCATAGTCGGCAAACGATTTCTGCCCGTTCCAGTTGAAGACGAAAATCAGTTTCCCTCGGCGGAAAGCCACCACTTGGTCGCCCTCGTTGTCCCACACCTTATATATATAGGGCAGGTGGGTACCATTCTCATCGGTCTCCATTGGCAGTTTCTCACGCAAGAGATGTACCATGGCTTCATCAAAACGGTTGAGGTCGGAATAGTAGAACTCGCTATTATCCACCAGGCTCCACTGCCGACGAGCATACTTGCAACTCCAACCATTCCCTTGTCTCGGAAAATCAATCCATTCCGGGTGCCCGAATTCGTTGCCCATAAAGTTGAGGTATCCGCCATTGATAGTAGAAGCCGTGATAAGACGTATCATCTTATGGAGTGCGATAGCGCGATTGACTGCATAGGTGGCGTGTCCGTGTTCAAAATGCCAATACATATCGGCGTCTGCCAAACGGAAGATTATCGTCTTGTCGCCCACCAATGCCTGATCGTGGCTCTCGCAATAGGAGATAGTACGCTCATCGTCTCGCCGGTTGGTCATCTCGTAGAGTATATGTCCGGCTTTCCAGTCTTCATCGCGCACCTCCTTGATATACTTTATCCAAAAATCGGGGATACCCATTGCCAAACGGTAGTCGAACCCCATACCTCCATCTTCTTGCGGTCGTGCCAATCCGGGCATACCGGACATGTCTTCGGCTATCGTGATGGCATGTTTCTTCACCTCGTGAATGAGTTTGTTTGCCAACGTGAGATAGCAAATCGCGTCGCCGTCTTCGTTGCCATTGAAATAACTGCCATAACCGTTGAAGTCTTCTCCCAAACCATGGCTCAGATACATCATTGAGGTTACGCCGTCGAAACGGAATCCATCGAAATCGTACTCGTCGAGCCAGAACTTACAGTTGGACAACAGAAAATGCAACACTTCGGGTTTCTCGTAGTTGAAACACAGACTGTCCCATGCGGGGTGTTCGCGACGTGTGCCTGCATGGAAATACTGATAGGGAGTTCCATCGAAGTTGCCCAATCCCTCCAACTCGTTCTTCACAGCATGGGAGTGAACAATATCCATTATCACCGCCATGCCTCGTCCGTGCGCATCGTCAATCAAGGCTTTCAGTTCCTCCGGCGTACCAAATCGACTGGAAGCCGCAAAGAAATTAGACACGTGATATCCGAATGAACCATAGTATGGGTGCTCTTGTATCGCCATGATTTGCAGGCAGTTGTATCCCAATTCGGCAATACGCGGCAGTACGTGTATGCGGAATTCTTCATAAGACGACACTTTCTCGTCTTCAGACGACATACCGATATGACATTCGTAGATAAACAGACTTTCGGCTTTTTTCAGCACCTGCCCCTGATGTTTCCATACATAGGGTTCGGGATTCCATACCTGCGCAGAAAATATCTTGGTTTCGGTATCTTGTACCACCCGTGTGGCATAACTCGGGATGCGCTCGCCGTAGCCGCCTTGCCATTCCACCAACAACTTGTATAACTGTCCGTGCTTCAGTGCTTTAGCCGGCAGTTGCGCTTCCCATACGCCGTTTCCAATGGGCTGCAAACGATATTTCTCCGACTTTTCCCAGCCGTTCATATCGCCTTTGATATAGATAGCAGTAGCGTTGGGTGCCCATTCGCGGAGTACCCACCCTTTCTTGGTGGTATGCAAACCAAAATAGAGGTATCCGTCTGCCCAATCGACCAACGGAGTGCCCCCCGTAATCTCTTTTTCTTTATGGATAGCATAGTCGTACCGCCCGTTGATAGCCTCCTCGTAGGGTTGCAGATAGGGGTCGGACTGCACCAACTTGAGTGTTTTATTCATATTCATATAAGGACAATATGACCGCAAACACATTGTGCGTGCGGTCATATTCTATGTTTTATACGTTTGCTTTTGTTTTTACAATCACCTTGCGGTATTGTTTCCCCGGCGCGATACCGGGTTGGTGTGCATCTGTGGGGAAAAATACGGCAAAATGCCCTGCAGGAACTTCAAACTTAGCGGTCGCCTTATCGGCATAGAACTCCACATCTTTGCCTTCGTCGTACTCTTGTGTAACCTGTTGGCAGTCTTCTATCGATTTCCATCCCATCACTTCATCACCATTGAGCGGTATTTGAATATCGATATAGTCGTGGTGTGCTTCCATACGACATTTGTCTTCCTCTTTGCCGTTGAAATCGAGGATATTCACATACAAATCGCTACCATCAAGGTGAATTTTGCATGCAGGCATCTCCTCAAGGTCGTTTTCCTTAAAAAACTTCATAAACTGAGCAAAGCCCGGTACGCTGTCGAAATACCAATCAGCGTTTTCCAATTTGTCGAGAATCATATCTATTTGTTTAGTTAGTAGTCTTGGTCAGTACCTAAAAATGAATTTCATCCGCTTAATACCTCTAAATCATGTTATAGGACATAAATCTGCGCAAAGGTACGCAAATATTTGGATATATGCAAAAAAAAGCGTACTTTTGCGACCAATTTAAACCATAAAACGCAATAAATAGTATGAAAAAATTCGTTTTTTCGCTTGCAGCAATCACACTTATGACGACAGCATGCACAAAACAACAACAGACAACGGGTATTTATCCCGAGAATCTTGACACCACCGTAGTAGCACAGAACGATTTCTATGATTTCGCGTGCGGCGGCTGGATGAAAAACAACCCTCTCACACCGGAGTATAGTCGCTTCGGCAGTTTTGACAAATTGGCACTCAACAACCTGGAGCAGGTGAATGGTCTGATTCAGGAGATTGCCGGCAAGAAGCACCCGCAAGGGTCGATTGAGCAGAAGATTGGCGACATCTACAATCTCGCCATGGACACTGCACGTCGCGACCTGGAAGGCATTGCTCCTATCCGCAAGACCTTGGACGAAATTGCCGCCATCAGCGAGCGCAGCCAACTGAGTGAAACACTCGGAAAGGCGATGGAATTCGGTATTTGGGGAATGTATGTGGATGCCGATGCTATGAACTCAAGCATGAACATCCTCAATGAGTTTCAAGGCGGTTTTGCCTTAGGCGAGAAAGAGTACTATTTCGACACAGACGAGGCTACCACCCGTATCCGCAACGAATACAAAAAACACATCGTGCGTATGTTTGAGTTATTCGGCTATGCCGACGCAGAAGCCAAAGCCGAGATAGTAATGCGTCTTGAGACCCGTCTTGCCGGTGCTGCTTTCAACAACGTGGAACTTCGCGATCCGCAAGCCAACTACAACAAGATGTCGATTGCAGAGTTGCAAACATTGGTTCCGGAAGTGGATTGGAATGCTTATTTTGCAGCAATGAATATTACTCCCGACAGCCTGAGCGTAGGACAAGTACGCCACTTGCAAGAGGCAGGTAAGATGTTGGCAGACGAGCCTCTCGAAGACCTGAAAACCCTCTTCACATGGCAGACTATTGATGGTTGCGCAAGTTACCTGACCAGCGAAATCTACAACGAGAGTTTCAACTTCTATGGCAAAGTGATGTCGGGACGCGAGGAACCGAGTCCGCTATGGAAACGCTCGGTAGGTATCGTGAACGGTACTTTGGGCGAGGCTGTAGGACAGATGTACGTGAAGAAATACTTCCCTGAGGAGAACAAAGAGCGTATGTTGGCACTTGTAAAGAACTTGCAGAAATCGCTTGGCGAGCGTATTGAGAACCTTGAGTGGATGTCGGACGAGACCAAAGAGAAAGCCATTGCCAAACTCAATGCTTTCACTATCAAAATCGGCTATCCTGACACATGGCGCGACTATACCGCATTGGAGATTGACACTACCCTCCCCTACTATGAGAACCTGCAACGCGCTGCGAAATTTGAACAGGACTATAGTCTGAGTTTCTTGGGCAAACCGGTGGACAAAACCAAATGGTATATGACTCCGCAGACGGTAAATGCCTACTACAACCCAAGCAGCAACGAGATTTGCTTCCCCGCAGGTATTCTCCAATATCCGTTCTTCGACATGGCGGCAGATGATGCGTTCAACTATGGTGCTATCGGTGTGGTCATCGGACACGAGATGACACACGGATTTGATGACCAAGGTTGCCAATTCGACAAAGACGGAAACCTCAACAACTGGTGGACTGCAGAAGACAAAGCCAACTTTGATGCACGCACGAAAGTGATGGAAGAGTTCTTCAACCATATCGAGGTAGCACCGGGCGTATTTGCCAATGGTGCCTTCACGTTGGGCGAGAACATCGCTGACCACGGCGGATTGCAGATTGCATATCAGGCTTTCTGTGAGAACGAGGCTGCCAAACCCGCTTCGGAGCGTCTGCAAACCCGCGACGGTTTCACTCCCGCACAACGTTTCTTCCTTGCGTATGCCAATGTATGGGCAGGCAATATCCGTCCGGAAGAGATTCTGAATCGCACCAAGTCTGACCCTCACTCGTTGGGTCGCTGGCGTGTCAACGGTGCTCTCCCGCACATCAACGCGTGGTATGAGGCATGGAATGTTACTCCGGAGTCGGCTCTGTATGTAGCACCAGAAAACCGCGTATCTATCTGGTAATCAGGGAATAACTATGATTAAACATATTGTTTTCTTCCGTCTGTTGGACGAGGCGGAAGGACACTCCAAGATGGAGAACGCACAGATTATCAAGGAGGGACTGCTCTCTCTGCGCGACAAAGTGGACGTGTTGGTGAGCGAGGAAGTCGGTATCAATATCCCCAACGCAAAGAAGACCGACTACGACCTCTGCCTTATCTGCGAGTTCCGCACATGGGAGGACGTAGATATCTATCAGAACCACCCCGAGCATTTGAAAGTGGCAGGCTATATTGCCAAATGTCGCTCCGCACGTGCGGCGGTAGATTACGAGTTCTAAAATTTCTTCATCCGTATATATCGAATAGGCTACTCACATAGGTAGCCTATTCTTTTTTCCTGCTCCCGGGATGCCCCCGCGACGGACCAACTACAAAATGGTATGGTCTCGGCATACTCTCGCTATCTTCTCGCCCCAAAGACGGCAACGAGACGGCAACGAGACGACAACGAGAGCCGTCCTTTACTCACTTTGCTTTGTCCGTTTTCGGGTTGACTCGTTTCCGTGTTTATTTGCTTTGTCCACCGGATACACATTGCTGCATATAAAAAAGACCGCCTAACGCATTGTTAAGCAGTCCTTTGAAATATCTTTATGGGATATATTCTTATTTTTCACCCATTTCGGTGTCAACGAGAATGCGACCGCAGAACTCGCAAACGATGATTTTTTTGCGCAGGCGGATGTCTAACTGACGTTGTGCAGGGATTTTGCTGTGGCAACCACCACAACTATCGCGCTCCACTTTTACGACGGCAAGACCGTTATGTGCGTTCTTGCGGATACGCTTGAAGGCAGACAAAAGACGCTCGTCGATATTTTTCTCGATTTCGGCAGAACGGAGAATCAAGGTCTCGGTCTCTGCTTTGGTCTCTGCGAGAATTGAATCCAATTCGTTTTTCTTCTGGTTCAGGTCCACCGTCTTCTCCTCAATGTCGCTGACGGTTTTGGCTTTCTCTGCCTGACGCGCTTCGAGGTCGGCGGTATAGTTGCGAATCTTCTTCTGGCACAGTTCAATATCCAGTTGTTGGTACTCTATTTCCTTGTTCAGGTTGTCGAACTCGCGGTTGTTGCGGACACTCTTCTGCTGCTCCATATAGCGCGAAATGCTTGCATTGGCATTCTCGGAACGCACACGGTTGTCAGAGATTTGGGTCTCGCAGTCCTTGATATTCTCTTCGATATTTTGCAGACGGGTCTTGAGTCCTTCAATCTCGTCGCCCATATCTTTCACTTCTTGAGGCAACTCGCCCGCAAGTGTGCGCAGTTCGTCGATGCGCGAATCTACCTGTTGCAATTCGTAGAGGGCTTCCAATTTCTCCTCTACCGTCAGTTCTTTTTCTTGTTTAGCCATAGTTATGTAGTTTTTTAATTTTCTATAAGACATGTACGGGGGTATGGTCTGCCTCCGAAATAAATGTTTTCACCTTTCCCTCAAGGAGTTGTGCAAAGATATCGCGTGTGAAATGCTCGCTTATCCAGTGGTCGATATCCACAATGGCGATACGCCCATCTGCTGCCTGCATCTCGTGGTACTTGCAGTCGGCAGTGAGGAACACGTCCGCCCCTTGACTAATCGCCTGCTCTGCGAACTCTGCGCCTGCGCCGCCGCAGATAGCAATCGTCCGCACTTGTGGTGCAAGGGGAGCGGTATAGCGCACATACGATGCCCCGAAACGGGTTTTGACGCGTTGCAGAAAATCGGTAAATTCCATCGGCTGCGGGAACATGCCTATCACCCCAAGACCGTATTCCACACCCTCTTCGGACGGCACCAAGATACGATAGTTCTCCACACCCAAGATATCCGCCATCTTGCCGCTGACGCCATGCAAGAAACAATCCATCGAAGTATGGCTCGAATAGATGGCGATACCATGCCGTATAGCCTCAGCCACACAACGCTCCTGCGGAGTGGTACCACAAATATGTTTGAGTCCGTGAAAAAGAAGGGGATGATGACTGATAATAAGATCACACCCCTTATTAACAGCCTCACTGACCACAGATTCCGTAACATCTGTCGTCAGCAGGGCAGCCTGTATATCCGCACCCGTTTCACCCACCTGCATACCCGAATTGTCCCAAGCCTCTTGGCAACTCAAGGGTGCTGCAGATTCTATGATATCAATAATATCCTTTAGGATCAACCTTTACGCGCTCCCACTCCTGTCTTGACGGATGTGGCAGCCGATTTTTGTGTTCTTCCCTGTGCTTTCTGTGCCACAGGTTTCTTGTCCTCTTTGGGCGCATCTATCGCCATTTCCTCGTCTTGGGCATCGTCCTCAATCGAGAAGTCGGTGATTCCGGCATTGATGAGGATATTGTACCATTGGATGAGTTTGCGTATATCGCTCGGATAGACACGGTCTTTGTCCCAATCGGGCAGCACCTCGTCGAACCATGCGCGCAACGCATCGTTGTCCGCTTTCTTGGCATCAACCGACGCCACTTGCAGTTGCTCTTTGGCTCCGACGCTTGTGAGCACACTGCTCAGGCTGACATCGTCGCCGGTAGTGAACATAGAAACTTCGCTCAACGCTACAATTTTATCACGTGCATAGGTGGGCATACGTTTGCCATCCACCAACGACTCCACGATGAGCATATTGTTGCCCCGACTAACCAATTTATACAATCCGGGTTTACCCGTAATAGCGAGAATATTCTTCAGCATACTAAAAACATCTAATAAAATCGGCGCAAAAGTACTACTTTTTTTGGAGATATGCAAATTTTGTAGTAATTTTGCGGTCTAATTTTGAATTATGGGACTATTAATCACATTCCTGCTGTCTGCAATGGCAGTATCGTTTATTTGCTCTTTGCTTGAATCCACCCTGATGACCACAACGCTAAGTTACATCACCATGCGTGAGGAGGAAGGCTATGCACCTGCCACGCTGATGAAGCGTTACAAGACAGAGACAGAGCGTCCGCTCGCCGCTATACTTTCTCTCAATACGATTGCGAATACCATCGGTGCGACCGGCGTGGGACAACAAGCCACCATCGTTTTCGGTTCACAATGGTTCGGTTTGGTGAGCATTATCGTAACCGTACTGATTTTGGTATTCTCGGAGATTATCCCCAAAACGATAGGTACCACCTACTGGAAATCACTGATGGGCTTCACGGCACGCACTATCCATGTGCTGGTGATTGTGATGTATCCGTGCGTGCTGTTTATCCGCTGGCTGACACGCCTCTTCAAAAGTGATGATACGGAAGCAACCGTGTCGCGAGAGGAAGTGTTGGCGATGGTGAGCGTGGGCGAAGAAGAAGGCGTGATTGAGAAAGACGAGAACAAAATCATCAGCAACGTCATGCGCCTGAATAGCATAAAAGCCACCGATGTGATGACGCCCCGCGTGGTAGCCAAGACGGCACCGGAATCGATGACACTGCGCGAATACTACCAATCGGACGAGTACGACCATTTCTCGCGTATCCCTGTTTACAACGAGGACGCGCCGGAGTTTATCACAGGCTATGTACTGCGCGACGACGCTTTGGAAGACCTGGCGGAAGACAATTTCCAAGTAACCCTCGGTTCTATCAAACGGGCATTGCCGTCGTTCGACGAGGAGAAGACATTGGGCGAGATATTCGACGCCATGCTGAAACAGAAATCGCAGATTGCACTAATCATCGACGAGTACGGTTGCTTCCAAGGAATTCTGACCTTGGAGGACATTATCGAGACTATCTTCGGATTGGAGATAATAGACGAAAATGATGATATCATCGATATGCAGCAATACGCACGTGAACGCTGGGAACAACGTCAAAAGAAATATAAACGTGTGGAAATCAGACCATTACAGTCAAAAGACACAACTGTTTCCATAGACGACAATGAGACTAAAGAGTGATGTAAATATCAAAAACCGCCGTGCCACTTTCGACTACGCGATACTCGACCGCTACACCGCGGGCATACAACTGTTCGGCACCGAAATAAAATCTATCCGCGAGAGCAAAGCCTCGTTGGCGGATACCTATTGTCAGTTTGTCAACGGCGAGTTGTGGGTCAAACAGATGCATATCGCCGAGTACCGTTTTGGCAGTTATACCAACCACGAAGCCAAACGCGACCGCAAACTTCTTCTGCAGAAGAAAGAGTTGCGCAAGTTGGAACGGCTGACGCGCGACACGGGCAAGACCATCATCCCGCTGCGACTGTTTATCAACGAGAACGGTTTTGCCAAGATGGAGATTGCGCTCTGCCAAGGTAAACACACCTACGACAAACGCCAATCGCTCCGCGAACAAGACGACAAACGGGAATTGCAACGCGCCATGCGCAACGCAGGGAGATAAGAAACACCTGCTCATATAGAAAAAGGCTGTCTGACATAGCGTCAGGCAGTCTTTTTTGTATAGAATAGTATGACAACACGGAATAGACAATTGTTTTTTGTACCATAGTTGTGATAAGTTGTAGTTAGACTGCTATCCATATCGGGTGATTAACGGGTGGTTATCGGGTGATTAGTAGGTGATTAGTGGGTGATTAGTGGGTGATTAGTGGGTGATTAGTAGGTGATTAGTGGGTGATTCAGCAATAAATAAGCAAGGGATACAGGAGGATAGAAAAACATTTCTTCATCTCTTTATATCTGAAAAACGCATAAAGACCGCCTTAATCGCCCCACTCAATTTTATCGCAATAGTCGTATTTTTTATACAAAAAAAATGACCATTTATTTGGCAATTAAATAAATTTGTCGTATCTTTGCGTCCGATTTTAGTACTTTATTTTAGATTATTACCCCATTTACACCCCAAATACTTTGTCTGTACCCCAAGTAAACAGGACTATCCGAGACACTGCTACCCATATAACACAATAAATATATATATATATACGCCTATGAAACGACGTTTTCTATTTTTCTTGCTGGCACTGCTATGTGCCGGAAGTGCGGCAACCCGTGCGTTTGCCGAAGCGCAGTGGAATACCAATCTGCTGCAAAATACCATTCCTTCCAACGAG
>JBNMHB010000077.1:0-11892 GCA_050872525.1 Bacteroidales bacterium
ATGAATCAAAAACAATATCTAACCAACTAAACAATAATTTGTTATGAAGAAATTTCTACTCAGTATGGCACTCGTAGCCATCGCAGGCGCAGGCACACAGGCAAGCGCACAAACGGCTCCCGCCAACGCTATCAACGGCAAATTTTCGGTAGCAGCGGACAAGCAAGTCTATTTCTCGCAAGGCAACTTGCAGTACACCCAATCGACTACCACATGGGCGTTTGCCGAACACCAATACGATATGATTGGGACTGATAATGTAACAGGTGGCACCGTGTCCCACGATGCTAAAGATGGTGATGAAGTATCCGGTGAGGCATTGGCTGACAAGATAGACTTGTTCGGCTGGAGCGGCAGTACGGCTGCGGTACAATGGGGTGTGGGAATATCCAGTAATAGTGCTGCCGACTACTCCGGCGACTTTGTGGATTGGGGTAGCAACACTATCGGCACGGATGCCCCCGACACATGGCGTACATTGACCAAAGGGGAGTGGAAGTATGTGCTATCCAATCGTGCGGACGCTGATACCAAAAAAGGTGTGGCACGTATCAACCTGAGTAGCGATGGCACCGTGTATGCCAATGGGCTGATTCTGCTGCCCGACACATGGACGGCTCCCGCAGGTATAACCTTCAAGAGTGGTGTGGCAAGTGAACGAAGCGTACAAGCATACGCAGATTATCAGACTTTTACGCTTTCCGAATGGCAACAATTGGAGTCCGCTGGTGCTGTGTTTTTACCTGCTGCGGGTATGCGCAGTACAACACAAGTACTATATGTACATCGCAACGTGACTTTGTGGACTGCCACATACGATGATGCCACATACGTAGGTCAGGTGAACGCTGAATCGAAGTCAATAGACACGTATCTTAGTGAGCGTTATTATGGAAGAACAGTCCGCTTGGTACAAGATGTGAAGACTGTCGGCACCGGCATTGCAGAGGCGGATGTTACGGGCAATGTGGAAACCCGCAAAGTGCTGCGCGACGGACAAATACTCATCCAACGCGGCGACCAAACTTACACCGTGATGGGAGAGACCCTCAAATGACCTACCCGGACTTTCCAAAGGGAGGGGTAAATAAAAACAGGGCTGCTTGACGATGGTCGGGCAGCCCTGTTGATTTTGTTGCGATTACCTTTGTTGCAAGTGGGATTATGCGTTTTGCAGTTGATTCAAGAGTGCGGTGCAACCTTCTATCAAATCGTGGTAGGTGGTTTCGAAATCGCCTGTGTACCACGGGTCGGCAACATCGCGCGGAAGAAGCCGCTGAATCTTAGGTGCAGGGAGAGCCGTATCTTCCGCCATCAGTTGTCCGCCCAATACGGGGTGCAGATTGCGGATATTATAGTTCTCCATACAGAGTATCAGGTCGAAACGCGCATAGTCATCGCGGGTAATCTGACGCGCTGCGTGTGGCAAAACAGGTATGCCATGGGTTTGCAGACATCGGCGCGCAGGCGGATAGATGTCGTTGCCAATCTCTTCGGTGGAAGTGGCACACGAGTCTATCAGCACCTCTGTATCAAGCCCTGCCTCCGACACCATTTGGCGCATAATCATCTCCGCCATCGCACTGCGACAGATATTTCCGTGGCAAACAAACAGTATCTTCTTCACTGTTAATCAGTCATTTATAGTGCGTTCTGCAAGCGATATAGGTCGGCACGCTCAATGCGTTCCTTGGCATAGTCGCGCGTAACCTCAAAAGCGGTCTCGCCTTTGCTTTTTGGGGCGTTCTGCTGTGATGGCAAATCGTACATCACGTCCATCATCACAGTCTCCATAAGCCCGCGCAACCCGCGCGCACCCAAACGATATTCGAGTGCTTTATCCACAATATAATCCAACATATCCGGCGCAAAAGTAAGTCGGACACCGTCCATCGCCAACAGTTTCTGATACTGCTTGGTAAGCGCATTTTTCGGTTCAGTGAGGATATTGCGGAGCGCGTCTCTGTCCAGAGGCTTGAGATACGTCAGGACCGGCAGACGTCCGATAATCTCCGGAATCAGACCAAACGACTTCAAATCTTGCGGTGCGATATACTGCAACAGGTTGTTTTTGTCTATCGTGCGTGCTTTCTGCTGTGCGTCGAAACCCACTACCTGCGTATTCATCCGCTGTGCAATCTTGCGCTCGATACCATCGAAAGCCCCGCCACAGATGAAGAGGATATTACGCGTATCCACATGTATGAACTCCTGTTCGGGATGCTTGCGTCCACCTTGCGGCGGCACGTTCACCACCGAGCCTTCCAGCAGTTTCAACAATCCCTGTTGCACACCCTCGCCCGACACATCGCGCGTGATACTGGGGTTCTCACTTTTGCGGGCTATCTTGTCTATCTCATCGATAAAGACAATACCGCGTTCCGCTTTTTGCAGGTCGTAGTCGGCGTCTTGCAACAGACGCACCAACAGCGACTCCACATCCTCGCCCACATATCCAGCCTCGGTGAGCGCAGTCGCATCTACAATGGCAAACGGCACTTTGAGCAGTTTGGCAATCGTGCGGGCAAGCAATGTCTTACCCGTACCTGTGGAACCGACCAACAGGATATTGCTCTTTTCTATCTCTACTCCGTTCTCTTCTTTGGGCTGAAGGATACGCTTGTAGTGATTGTACACAGCCACCGAGAGGTACTTCTTCGCCTCTTCCTGACCAATCACATACTCGTCCAGAAACGCCTTGATGTCAGCAGGTTTGGGCAACTGCTTCAGTTCCAATCCCTCGATAGGCGCATCGGCATCATGCACTATCATCTTCTGCACCAACTGATGCCCCGTCTCAATACACTCCGGGCATATCAGACTCCCGTCCAAGCCACGGAACATATTATGCATCTCGCGTCCGCAGAAACTGCAAACGTCTTTTGTCTTCTTTGCCATTAGTGTGCAGCGTCCGCTTTCTTGCGTGCGTGAATTTTGTCAATCATACCATAGTCGAGTGCCTCTTGCGCGGTCATCCAATAGTCACGGTCGGCGTCCTGACGTATCTTTTCCATCGACTGCCCCGAATGGTCGGAGATAATCTGATAGAGTTCCTCTTTGAGTTTCAGAATCTCTTTGGCAGTAATCTCGATGTCGGAAGCCTGCCCTTGGATACCGCCGAGAGGCTGATGAATCATCACACGCGAGTGTGGCAGAGCCGCACGCATGCCCTTTTCGCCTGCCACCAACAGCACAGCACCCATCGAGGCTGCCATGCCGGTACAGATAGTAGCCACCTTGCTACTGACAAACTGCATGGTATCATAGATGCCCAAACCGGCATATACCGACCCGCCCGGAGTATTCAGATAGATATTGATGTCGCGCTCCGAATCCACCGAGTCGAGATAGAGCAACTGGGCCTGAATCACGTTGGCAGTATAGTCGTTCACCTCTGTGCCGAGAAAGATGATACGGTCCATCATCAGACGGGAGAATACGTCCATCTGGGTAACATTCAGTTGTCGCTCTTCCAGAATAGAAGGAGATATATAACTTGCCTCTGCACGTACTGCACTTTGGCTCATCACTTTCTCTACGTGCATGGAGTTGAGTCCTTGCGAAGTCGCAAATTTAAGAAAATCATTCATAGTGTATTATGGATTTATGTAATTAGTATGCAAAGGTACGATTAGTTTTTGATATACGCAACAAAAACGTACATTGCTCACAGACAATGAGTTATATGGCTTTTCTATAACGGCACAACCCGCCGGTCATCAAAAACGCCTATATGTTTATTGGGGAATCAGAATCCGCTATATACCACCTTCATCGTCATGGGCTTTTCTGCGTTTTGCGCACTGCGAATCATAGTGGCAGAAAGCGTTTGCGATTGTTTAACGGCGGTGATAGTCGTGGTACCGGAAGTACCGGAAGTCTCTACACTGACAGGCACCAACAACATCTGCAGCGTATCCGGATTGGACTCCTGACGCAACTGATTGGTAAGCAATGCGGACATATCATAGGTATAGTAATAGACCATCTTGCCTTTGGCGTCCGTACCCGAAGTGAGCGAACTGAGTATCGCCACCGTGTCCGACGGCAACTCTTTCTTCCGGAAGAAACGCTCCTCGCTACCCTCCTTGATGAGCAACATATACGACGCAGGCTGCAACCAGTCGTCGCGCGTTATCTCCGACGTAGCACCATCAAACACATTCAGCACCTCCACACGAAGTTCCGCCAGATTCACATAAGCGCGTTTCACCGTGTCCCTGTAAACAAGGTTCTTGGTTATCACATCTTTCATCTGTTTCATCGGAAAACTCATACGCGTGTACAATCCCGCAGGAGCCACTATATAGTTGCACGTGCTGCTGTCTTTTTGCAAGGTCTCTATCACATCTTGCTTATTCAGATAGTCGAAACGATTCAGTTGCCGCACCTCAGAGTTGGCATAGAATCCTTTCACATCGTTCACCGTGGTGTCTGCACCCAATTTTTCGTATGTAAAGTGGTAATACACTGCCATACTGATATCCGCCAAGTTCAGAATGGTCGAACTACCGAAAGTGGGCGTGATATACAATCCTTTGAAGAAACGGTTGAACTCTTCTTGGTCGGGATAGCGACGCATCTGCGCAAAGCGTTGTGCAAAACTATCTTTCATCCGGCAACGCACCATAGGCAGGTAAGTGCGTGTGGCTGAGTTATATACCGAATCCATCTTCTCTTTTGCCACCACGATATGGTCGTTGTGGAGCAGCAGTGTCGAATCCTCCAAACTGCAATAGTCCGACACCTTCAGGTCGGTCGTATAGGGCTTGACCGGTGCATACTCCAACTGCTTACGGTCGATTTCGTACACCGTCATCGACATAGGCGAACTCTTGTCCCCCTCCCACGAACGGTAGTAGAAGAACAAGCACACCGAGTCTATCACTGCATTGTCCGGAAACCGATACCCCACAGGGCATGCCAACTGTGTCAGCACGTCGGCACGCAATATGCCGTATTTGGTTTCTATCTCGCCCAACAGAAAAGAGTCCGGCGAAGAAATGATATGGCTACACTCCACCACGCCCGAACTGAGCGAGAAAGTGTCGGCTTTTACCACAATAGAATCGTTCCCATCCAACACACCGCCACCCGCATTGGTAATATCTCCTTTACACCCCGCGAGAAGCCATGCTGCCCCACACAAAACAATACCTAATAGACGTTTCGTCATATATCTATCAAAGCAAACTATTATAAAAGTCCAAATAAGCCGTATTGGGTGCATCTTCCTTATAGGGCATAATCGGCTTTCTGCTGGTTTCCACATAGTTCATCAGTCGCTGATTCACATGCGGAGTCGTGAACACCACAGCGTCCGAATAGTCCACAGCCAAGCGCATCAACTCCTCATACCCCACAGGGAAACCCGCAATGCTACGCACATCGTTAGGCGATACACCGTCTATCAGCAGTTTCTGTGCAAACTTTGTGCCAAAAGGCGTCTTATACTCATCATCATTTATCGCCAACACAATTTTCGAGTCTTTGAAGAACGGTTCGTCGCCATACGCCTTTTTCAGGTATAGCGGAGCCAAGGCGGACATCCACCCTGAGCATTGGATGATGTTGGGCGTCCAACGCAGTTTCTTCACAGTCTCAATCACACCGCGCGCATAGAAGATACAACGCTCATCGTTGTCGGGATACTCCTCACCATGCGCGTCCACCACTCCCTTGCGACGATGGAACAGGTCATCGTTGTCGATAAAGTATATCTGTATGCGTGCCGACTGAATACTGGCAACCTTTATCAGCAACGGATGGTCGGTATCCTCGATTATCAAGTTCATACCCGACAAACGTATCACCTCATGCAGTTGGTTTCTACGCTCATTGATTTCACCAAACTTCGGCATGAAAGTGCGTGTCTCATATCCGTTGGCTTGAAACAACTCAGGCAACTGACGGTTTAACACACGAATAGGAGTCTCTTCTGCCAGATAAGGATAGATTTCCTGCGAGATAAATAGGATACGGTTCGGCTCTTTCATAAGCGTAAATTTTTGATTAGTACTGCAAAGGTACAAAAAAAAAATGATATTTGAGCAATTTTTCCGCTTTTTTTCTTTTTTATTCATATTTTTTTGTAACTTTGCAGGCTTTTTGCGAATAAACCATCTCAGATTATGCAAATTATAACTACAAAACAAGAACTCACCAAGCAGGTAGAGGCTTGTAAAAGACAGGGCAAGACCATCGGACTTGTCCCGACTATGGGTGCATTGCACGAAGGACATGCTTCATTGGTCCGTCGTGCAGTCAGTGAAAATGATGTATGCTTTGTCAGCGTATTTGTCAACCCCACACAGTTCAACAACAAAGAGGACCTCGCCAAATATCCGCGCAATATCCAACGCGATGCCGAGTTGCTTTCCAATATAGGCGTGTCGTTCGTCTTCGCGCCTACACCCGAAGAGATGTATTCCGCCGAAGAGATGAACAGCACGTTCAGTTTCGACTTTGCGGGGCTCGACCAAGTGATGGAGGGGAAAATGCGTCCGGGACATTTCAATGGCGTGGTACAAGTGGTCAGCCGTCTGTTCTATCTCATCCAACCCGATCATGCTTATTTCGGCGAGAAAGATTATCAACAGTTGGCTATCATTCATCACATGGTGGAGCGGTCTTCTATGGCAGGCACCTTCGGAAAACTCCAAATCGTAGATTGTCCGATTGTCCGCGAGGTATCGGGGTTGGCACTCAGCAGCCGCAACGAGCGTCTGAGCGAAACGGAAAAACAGACTGCATTGGCTATCTCCAAGACACTGTTTGCCAGCCGCGAGTGGGCAAAGACTATGTCGGTAAAAGAAGTGGAGCAGAAAGTGATTGACACTATCAACGCCATCGACGGGTTGGAAGTGGAATACTACTCTATCGTGGACCAATCCACCCTGCAACCGACCGACACATTCCGACACGCCATCGGCTGTGTTACCGTCTATTGCGGTCCTGTTCGCCTCATCGACAATATCAAGTATGAATAAGTCCTTAAAAACTAAGGACTTATTGGGCAAATGTGCGTTTTGTTAAGATTAACTTTCCGTTGATCACTAAATACCGCCTACGAAGGAACTACGAAGGAACTACGAATCACCTACGAAGGAGCATCGAACCGGCAAAAATGTACGTTTGTTAAGATTTTAGACTAATTCGCAACTCGTAATTCATAATTCATAATTATCCGCTGTGTTACTGATAATCGACAAATATATTCCGTTCATCAAAGAAACCATTGAGCAGACCACCCTACCCGATTGGCAACAGGTGCAGGTTTTGCCGTTGGAACCGGAGGAAATCACACCTTCAGCAGTTCGCAACGCCGATGCTCTGATGGTACGTACACGCACGCGAGTCGATCGCGAGTTGTTAGCGGGTAGCAAAGTACAGTTGGTTACGACAGCCACTATCGGATACGACCATATAGATTCTGACTATTGCCGCGAAGCGGGTATCCGTTGGTTGTCCTGCCCGGGATGTAACGCGCAGGCGGTATGCGATTATATAGAAGAAGCCCTGTTGGAGCAAAAAACACCGTTGAAAGCGAAGAAAATCGGCATTGTAGGCATCGGACATGTAGGCACCTTGGTGGCACAGATGGCAGAGCGACACGGTATGCTGGTTATGCTCAACGACCCACCGCGTAACATCGGCGTTTCTATCGATGAAATCGCACATAATTGTGATTTTATTACTTTCCACACTCCGCTCACCCGCGATGGACAATACCCCACCTATCATCTATGCGACGAAGCCTTTTTGCACAAATGTCGCCCCGATACACTAATTATCAACGCAGCGCGGGGAGGCGTGGTGGACGAACAGGCACTTTTGCGCACGAAACATCCTTGTATCATTGATACATGGGAGAACGAACCCCGTCTAAACCACGACTTATTACAGGTGGCACAACTCGCCTCCTACCACATCGCGGGCTATTCGGTACAAGGAAAATATAACGCCTCGCAGACCTGTCTGACGGCTTTTCAGCAACAATTTGGGCTGTCGCCTTTGCAGATTGACAAAAAAGTTGTACCTTTGCAACAAAAATACGGCGATAGTGCGTCCGGCTGGCTCAAACGGGTCTCCGAAGAACTGAAAGCACACCCCGACCGATTTGAACAACTACGTAAACAATACAAATTAAGATAATGGCAAATTTTCAAAAACTGACACCACGGGCAGTCGATTATTCCAAGTGGTACAATGAGTTGGTAGTGAAAGCCGACCTCGCAGAGCAATCCGCTGTGCGCGGGTGTATGGTTATCAAACCTTATGGCTATGAGATTTGGGAGCGTATCCAACAAGCACTTGATGCACGTTTCAAAGAGTATGGCGTAAAGAACGCATACTTTCCTATGCTGATACCTAAGTCCTATTTCAGCCGCGAGGCAGAGCACGTAGAGGGCTTCGCCAAAGAGTGCGCAGTGGTTACGCACCACCGCCTGATGAACGACCCGGAGGGCAAAGGCGTCATCGTGGACCCCGACGCAAGATTGGAAGAGGAACTCATTATCCGCCCCACTTCCGAAACAATTATCTGGTCCACGTACAAGAACTGGATTTCAAGTTACCGCGACCTGCCTGTGCTTTGCAACCAATGGTGCAACGTCATGCGTTGGGAGATGCGTACCCGTCTCTTCCTCCGTACCGCCGAGTTCCTCTGGCAGGAAGGACACACCGCACACGCTACGCGCGAGGAGGCAGATGCCTTCGCACAGCAAATGCTTAACGTCTATGCAGATGTGGCGGAAAATATTATGGCAATCCCCGTGGTAAAAGGTGTCAAATCGCCGAACGAGCGTTTCGCCGGCGCAGTGGAGACCTATTGTATCGAGGCAATGATGCAGGACGGCAAAGCACTCCAAGCAGGCACCAGCCACTTCCTCGGACAGAACTTCGCAAAATCGTTCGATGTACAATTCTTGAGCAAGGAAAACAAATATGAGTACCCGTGGGCTACCTCTTTCGGTGTATCGACCCGTCTTATGGGTGCGCTCATCATGACACACTCCGACGACAACGGACTTGTGCTGCCTCCGCACTTGGCACCGGTTCAGGTGGCTATCGTACCTATCTTCAAGACGCAGGAGCAACTCGACGCACTGTTGGAGAAACTCAATCCTATCGCCGACAACCTCAAGCAGATGGGTATTCGCGTCAAAGTGGATACGGTGGACAAATACACACCCGGATACAAATTTGCAGACTACGAACTCAAAGGCGTGCCGGTACGTTTGGCTATGGGCGGACGCGATTTGGAGAACGGAACTATCGAAATCGCACGACGCGACACTATGGAGAAATCCACTATCGCATTGGAAGGTATCGAGTTGTATATCAAGAACTTACTCGAAGAGATACAAGGCAATATCTACCAAAAAGCACTCAACTTCCGTATTGCCAACACCCGCGAAGTGAACTCCTACGATGAGTTTAAGGAAGAAATCAAAAAAGGCGGTTTCCTACTATGCCACTGGGACGGAACCCCGGAAACCGAAGAGAAGATAAAAGCAGATACCAAGGCTACCATACGTTGCATACCTATGCATGACCTGCCCGGACATACTAACGAGCCAGGCACATGTATGGTTACCGGCAAACCCTCTAAAGGGCGCGTTGTCTTTGCTATCGCATACTAATTCAACATCATCTACGACCTGCCCTGTATCATACTCGGGCAGGTCGTATTCTATCTATACAAAACCTATCAGAAAAATGAAAAAGACACTACTCTACATTTTATTGCTCTGTACCACCAACGTATTTGCAGGTATTACCACCTACACTTTCACCGACAAACAATGGGCTAGCAAACAAGGAACCGTCGCTTGTGATGGCAAAACCGACGGTTGGATTTCCGACAAGGACGGCACCGGGTACAGCAGTTCGTACCAAATAGGAGTTAAGGTAACTGCCAATGGCACAGGAGCGGGAGCCACTTCCGTACAATCGTTCACCAACGTACGCCGACTCACTATCAACTATGCCACCACGACCAAAGGACAGGGCAATATACGCGTTCAAATCGGCGAAAACAGCCCCATCGACTCGGTATTCACAATCTCTAATACCCACAACCGAGACCTGACCATCGTGCTGCCGGAGGAGCAAACAGGTAAGATAACGTTCACAGTCAATTGCACCAAAAATTCTATCTTCCTCAATTCTATCTCTATCCGTTCTGCCGAAGGTGCAAGTCCGGAATTTACACAATCTGCCTTCCGGTTAGTAACCGACGTTCATACACTACGTGACTCCGACCAAGTGATATTCGGTATCGCCGACGGCACTACGCCTATGATGATGGGCTACTACAACGAAATAGTCAGCAAAAACAATATACACGCTATCACTGGAATCTACTCCGCCGACCGCAACACCGTCAATGCCAACGACAACGCTATCTATACGCTGCGCAAAGTAGCAGATAGCAACGGCGATACGGCCTATATATTCCAAGACGAAATCCGCTATGAGGAAGCCTACCTTGTGGCAAATGGCGGAAAGACAAAAAACAAACTGGCTCTCTGGACCAATTACACCTCCAAAGAGTATGGGGACTACGGTATATGGACTATGTCTATCGCTCAGGACGGGGCTGCCACAATTATGAGTCAGGGAACCAGCACGGGTAAGTATATACAATACAATAGTGCCGATAAACTCTTTGGGTGTTATGCCGAACCGGGTAAGTTTATCCCCGTATGCATCTATCGCGAAGTACCCGCTATCGGAACAGATAAACCTTGTATATCTGCCTCGTTGGTTAATTTTGGAGAGGTCTGCCTGTCAGACGCAAGTGTATCGGGGAGCAAGAGCATCACTATAAACGCCATTCGTCTGACCGAAGACATACAAGCCACCTTGCGCCACGCGGACATTTTCTCCCTATCCACCTCTGTGCTTGACCGCGACGGCGACCAACTGACTATTTCCTATCGGAGCAAACACCCCGGGTTCTACACCGACACACTCGACCTCGTCAGTGGGACAACCCGTTGCAACATTAGCGTTCTATTACACGTGTTGCCACAACTATCTATTGCAGAAGCAGTTACGTGCGCCGACTATACCAAGATGAACCTCAATCCGGTAGTGGTAACCAAGAAATACGACCGATATATCTTCGTGCGCGATACAACAGGGGCTATGCTCATCTTCGACGGTACAGACCTCAATGGTAAGCCCTACGGACAAGGACTGAAAAAAGGCGATATCCTCACCCACGTTACCGGAAAATACTTGAACTACTATGGTGTTCCCGAACTTAACCCCACCCGCGCATGGAACGTGAAGAGTTCTGCGACCGAGTGTCTGCCCGACTCCGGCATTTTGGCATTGGATAGCGCAGATGTCTGCCGATATGTTCTGTTGGATAGTACCACTATCAACGGTGGCACATGTACCCACCGCAACCGAACTTACGCCATTGTGGACAAGTTCAACATTGGTACATTGGTAGAAAACGAGCCTACCCGTATAGAAGCCATCGTATCGTATGACCACGATGTACTCACACTATGGATAGTTGCGCAGACCACCTATCCGCCTGCCACCGCCCTCACCACTCCCAATCAAGATAGTGTCAGCACCCCCGCATACACCATCCTCGGACAACCCATCCCCGACAACTACAGGGGCATCATCCTCCGCAAAGGACAAAAAACACTGAGTATATATCCATAAACCCGAACAGCATAAGATAATGATGAATGATATTTAACGTGAGTTCGAAATAACGAAAACCTATAAAACAAAACGAACTTTACCTTTGCACCGTGAAAGTAGAGGTATCAAAAATTAAGATGGAGAGTCAAAAAGAATATGAGGATAAAGGATGCCCAAAAGGTATCTTTTAAGTCGGAAGACTTGCAGGCAAAAGCGTTA
>JBNMHB010000078.1:0-11755 GCA_050872525.1 Bacteroidales bacterium
AGGAATATCGCTAACGGACAACTCCCATTTGACAGACCTGCTCAACCGAGTTAATCTACAATATGTCAAAGAACAAAATGACCCTAATGGGCAATTATTTATTAATTTTTAATACAGCCTTTTTTAATGGGACACTAATGACTGAATATCTATATTATATATCTACATATCACATTTTGATACCGGATATTATACACTGAATATCTATATTTTTGTATGCAAAATATCTCCTTACATTGTACACAAAATATCTTCATAGTGCCATTCACACAAATAGCGCACAAAGTTACTACAAAATTCTGACATACGCAATAGGCATAAACGAAAAGCCAACCACCTAATTGCATCATATTGTGCGCCTCATGCCCCCCATCGCGAGGCTATCACACAAAACAACACGAGGCTGCCGTATGGCAGCCTCGTAGAGAATTATTACTGAGTTGATTAGCCCAAACGCTCCAGTTCAACGGTGAAGTGGCGCATAAGAGGAGCCTCTTTCGTAATCTTCAGACCACGAGTAATGCTCTCGCGACGGTCGTAAACATTCTTCAGCGCGGCAGCAATGACGTCCATGTGGTTGTCGGTATAGACACGACGAGGGATACAGAGACGTACAAAGTCCAGACCGCCGAAACGGTTCTCGCGAGTAACAGGGTCGCGGTCAGCGAGGATATAACCAATCTCGCAAGCGCGGATACCTGCTTCGAGGTAGAGTTCACAAGTGAGTGTCTGAGCAGGGAACTCCTCTTTGGGTACGCGTGTCAACACACGGTCAGCATCCACAAAGATAGCGTGTCCGCCGGCAGGGCGTTGATATGGGATACCATACTCATCGAGTTTCTTAGCAAGGTATTGTACCTGATGAATACGTGTCTCCAGCATGTCAAATTCGGTGTTTTCTTCCAATCCGACAGCCAGCGCAGCCATATCGCGACCGTTCATACCGCCGTAGGTGAGGAAACCCTCGAAAGGAATACAGAACTGTTTGCAGCCCTCGTACCATTCTTCTTTATTGGTAGCGATAAAACCGCCCATATTCACCAAACCGTCTTTTTTGGCAGACATAGTCATACTATCGGCGTATGAGAACATCTCTAAAGCAATCTCTTTGATACTCTTGTCTGCATAGCCCGGTTCGCGAGTCTTGATGAAATATGCGTTCTCGGCGAAACGTGCAGAGTCCATATTTACAGGCACTCCGTAGCGGTGGCAGAGTTCAGTAGTCTCACGGATATTTTTCATCGAAACGGGCTGACCGCCTACGGTGTTGTTGGTAACAGTCAGCACCATAAATGGTACATTACCAGGGTTCTCGCGGAGCACTTTCTCCAATTTCTCAAGGCATACATTGCCTTTGAAGGGTGCTTCTAATTGGGTGTTTTTTGCTTCATCTACGGTAACGTCAATAGCGAAAGCCTTGCGCGACTCGATATGTCCTTTGGTGGTGTCGAAGTGTGCATTACCGGGAATGACCTGACCGGGCTTAACCAAATAAGAGAAGAGCACGTTCTCTGCAGCACGACCTTGGTGTGTCGGGATGACATACTTAAAGCCAGTGAGGCGGGTAACGGTGTCTTTGAATTCGAAGAAAGAGCGGCTGCCGGAATAACTCTCATCGCCCATCATCAATGCTGCCCACTGACGATCGGACATAGAACCAGTACCGGAGTCGGTGTTGAGGTCGATGTAAACCTGCTCGCTGCGGAGCATAAAGATGTTATTCTTGGCTTCTTTGAGCCATTGTTCGCGCTCTGCGCGGGTGGATTTGCGGATGGGCTCAACCATCTTGATTTTCCACGATTCAGCAAATGGTAGTTCCATATCTGTTAGTTTTTAAGGTTAATTATGTATGGTGTTGTTTATTGCAATCGCCGAAGCGGGCATATCGGGCAGCCTTGTTCTGACAGACTGACAATCATATATGCGTTCTGCCGACAAAGATACTGCTTTTTGTGCTATTATGCAAATCCTTTCTCGTTTTTTTGTATTTATTTGAACAAACTGACCATAAAGAAGATTATAAGGTTTAAAAAGCCTCCTTCCATGACCCGCTGCCAACATGGGTTATATGTATAGTCTATCCCCATACCACTCCCCTACCACTCACTTCTCTTATACCTCTTTTGCACCATGTAATTGAACTATTTTTTCTTTAGGGACGTTGTGTATCCCTTGCTTATCCCTTGCTGAATCACCCACTAATCACCCACTAATCACCCACTCATGACCCGATAACAACCCGATATGGGGAGTAAGTAACGTGAGTTCGATATAACTTATAAAATAAAGCGAACAAAAACTTTCTTATGGAGCAAGATGTGCCGCGATTTGGAAACAAATACACGAAAAATTAAATCAAATATAGACAAATATATAGTGGAACAACAACTCAAATATCTATTATCAACAAAAATATGCGTTTTGTGTTATTTCAAACTCACATTATTACACACATTATTGTCAGAAAAAGAGGTGCTTTTTGAGCGTCGGTGTTGTATAATCCGTAGTTTTTGTGTAACTTTGCCGGTCGAATGGCTTTGCCTGTATTTGTATGGTTCGCTATTTTGCTTAATGGTTCGCTATGAAAAAACAACTATTCACTTCGTTTTCGGCGTCTAAGGCGTCTAAGGATATATTTCATATCCTCCTTTTTGCGGCGTTAGGAGTACTGACGGTACTGCTTTTCCCGCGCTACAACACCTCTTTTCGGTATCATTTTGAGGTAGGTAAGCCTTGGGCATACGAGTTGATTACGGCAGAATTTGACTTCCCTATCTACAAAACCGAGCAACAGTTGGCACAAGAACAGAAACAGTTGCTTTCCGGTTTTGCCCCCTGCTTCCGCTATACGGACGATGTAGCACACAGTCCGTTGATTATCTCGCTGCAAGATATGGAATGGCTGAAAAAGGAGGGCTACACGCGCATATCCGTAGTGCAGAACAGGGTATCGAAAGTATATATGCTGACGCAGGTTTATACACCGGGAAAAGCCCGAGAACACTTCGGCGAAGCATACAACAACGCAACGCCCAATCTGTTGCCGGATACAGCGCTGACCAACACAATGCGCAACAAACTCTTGGCATCGATAGCACCTACACAAGGAGTGATACAAGCCGGCGAGAAGATAATAGACCGAGGCGAGATAGTTACCGAACAGGATTATCAGATATTGGAATCACTCCGCCTTGCCTGCGAGGACGAGACCGTCAGTATGCACCAGCGCATATTGTCGATAGTGGGCGAGAGTATTATGGTGTGTCTGTTCCTAGCATTGTTTATCATCTATCTATACGTTTTCCGCAAATCGTATATCCGGAGCACGGCGACGGTGCTGTTCTTCTGTTTGGACGCGGCGATAATCATCAGTCTGTCGTGCCTGACGCTGCGCCATACCAGCCTGAGTATCTACCTGATTCCGTTTGCGTGGGTACCTATCCTGACCCGCGTGTTCTTCGATTCGCGGACAGCATTGTTCCTGCATTTTACGACTATTCTTATCGTTTCGCTTGCCGTGCCGGCACCTATGGAGTTCTTCCTTATTCAGATTGCGGTGGGTATGGTGGCAGTGTCCAGCCTGAACGATATGACCCGCCGTGCACAGTTGGCACAGACGGCAGGTTGGATATTCCTAACGCAGACCCTGGCATACACCGCCTTCTCGTTTGCCACCTCGGGCGACTACCATGCCATAGACCCGATGATGTATGTATATTTCTTGGTAAACGCACTGCTGATTATCGGCTCGTATGGTATGGTCTATCTGTTTGAGAAATTGTTCCGTTTCATCTCGTCAATAACCTTGGTGGAACTGACAGACATCAACTCCGACCTCTTGCACACGCTTGCCGAGAAAGCCCCCGGCACGTTCCAGCACTCGATGCAAGTGTCGAACCTCGCCACAGAGGCAGCGAAAGCCATCGGTGCAAATGCGCTCCTTGTGCGCACGGGAGCACTCTATCACGACATTGGCAAACTGACCAACCCGTTCTATTTCACAGAGAATCAACAAGGTGGACCGAATCCGCTATCGGAAATGCCACCGGTAGATGCTGCAAAGATAGTGATTGCCCACGTGGCAGACGGCGTGGAGATAGCCCGCAAACACCACCTACCGGAAGTGATTATCAACTTTATCGCCACCCACCATGGCACCTCTCTCACACGCTATTTCTACAATACGTACGTAAACGCACATCCGGGGGAGGAAGTGGATAAAACACTATTCCAATACCCCGGACCCAAACCGACTACGAAAGAGGGCGCCATCCTGATGATGGCAGACGCTGTGGAGGCACGCTCGCGCAGCCTGAACACATTTACCGAAGAGGCTATCTCGCAGGCAGTGGACCAGATGATAGACCAGCAAGTGGCAGACGGCCAGTTCTCGGAAACACCATTGGCATTCAAAGATGTGGAAGACATACGCAAAGTGTTCAAAGCCCGAATAACCTCGATAAACCACCATCGGATTACCTATCCGAGTATTAATAAATAGTTGAGATTGAGGGTTGAGAGTTGAGTGCAGTTGTAAGTTATACGTTTTTTGCATTTTCTCTAAACTCCCAACAGAATACTGCTCTCAACACTAAACACTAAACAAATGCAACTATATCTTGCCCCGATGGAGGATGTAACCGACCCCGCCTTTCGTTTGCTTTGCAAGCGTTTCGGGGCGGATAGAGTCTATACCGAATTTGTCAATGCCGATGCTCTCGTGCGTGATGTGGCTTCCACCACCCGCAAACTGCAAATCAGCGACGAGGAACGCCCTGTTGCCATACAGATATATGGCAGGGAACCGGAATCGATGGCAGACGCAGCGCGTATCGTAGAGCAAGCGCACCCCGATTTCATCGACATCAATTTCGGTTGCCCTGTGAAGAAAGTGGCAGGCAAAGGGGCGGGGGCAGGATTGTTACAAGACATACCTAAGTTGCTGAATATCACCCGCGCTGTGGTAAACGCCGTGCATACGCCCGTTACCGTCAAGACCCGACTCGGCTGGGACGACGACCACCGAATCATCGTGGATTTGGCAGAGGCATTGCAAGACTGCGGAATAGCCGAACTTGCCATTCACGGACGAACACGCGCACAGATGTACCGCGGCGATGCCGACTGGACGCTGATTGGGGAAGTGAAGAACAACCCGCGTATGCGTATCCCTATCATCGGCAACGGCGATGTTACCACGCCAGAACGGGCACGCGAGTGCTTTGAACGCTATGGCGTGGACGCTATCATGGTGGGACGCGCCACTTTCGGTTGCCCATGGATATTTGAAGATATGAAACACTATCTGAACACCGGCGAGTTACTCCCCAAACGCGAGATGGCATGGTGTGTGAAGATACTGAAAGAACATGTGCTGCGCAGTATCGATTGGATTGGGGACGAGCGCAAAGGGATAGTGCATAGTCGTCGCCATTTTGCGGCATCGCCTGTGTTCAAAGGGTTGCCCGATTTTAAGCAAACACGCATCAGTCTCCTACGCGCCGAAACCCGCGAGGATGTATTTCGGATTATGGACGAGATAGTGGAACGGTTCGGATAACTTCTATCCCAATGTTGGCACGGGATTTGTATAGCATTATAAAAAACACCTATTCTTATGGATAAACAGACCAAACGAGACTATCTGTATATGCGTATGGCGCGGACTTGGGCAGAAAACAGTTACTGCACACGACGCAAAGTAGGCGCGTTGCTCGTTAAGAATCAGATGATTATATCAGACGGATACAATGGTACACCGAGCGGATTCGAGAACCATTGCGAAGACGAAAACAATGTATCGAAACCATACGTGCTGCACGCCGAGGCAAATGCTATCACCAAAGTGGCACGGAGCAACAACAGTAGCGAAGGGGCGACACTATATGTTACCGCTTCGCCGTGTATGGAATGTTCAAAACTAATTATCCAATCAGGTATCAAACGTGTGGTCTATGGCGAAGAATACCGAATAATGGACGGTATCGAACTGCTGCAAAGAGCAGGCGTAGAAGTGTGTTTTCTGAAAGAAGACGGTACGGAGACTCAAGCCCCCTCGGAGAATGGCGTGCGGTAATGGCACTCCGATGACGAAAGAGGGAGAGGGTACTCCTTATTATATATAGGTACACATTATGAAGGATATAAAGAAGTATATTTTCCCCACGGTGGCAGTGGTATGCCTGCTGGCGGGGTTCTTGATTGGTGATGCGGTGAGCAACAAAGTGAACGCACAGCGTTTTGTGTTCCAGAACGGGGCTTTCTACCAGCAACCGCCATCGAAAGTGGAGCAGTTGATGCAACTGATGCAGACAGCATACGTGGACGAGTTGGACATCGACTCGATTACCGATGAGGTGATGCAAGATATTGTGCAGAAGTTAGACCCGCACTCGGCATATATACCCAAGAAAGACCTCGAAATGGTCAATGCGGAGTTGTCATCGTCGTTTTCGGGCATAGGCGTACAGTTTACCATCCAAAACGATACGATAAACATCGTGGCAGTGGTGGCAGGCGGTCCGAGCGAGGGTATCGGTGTGCTGGCAGGCGACAAGATTATCACGGTGGACGACTCGCTGTTTGTGGGCAAGAAAATCAACAACGAGCGCGTGATGCATACGCTGCGCGGGGAGAAAGGCACAAAAGTGAAGATTGGCGTGAAACGCAGTGGCGAAGCCGACTTGCTCTACTACACCATCACCCGAGGCGATATACCCGTAACATCAGTGGACGCGAAATTTATCATCCCTACAAAGAACGGAGAGAAGATAGGTTTTGTGCGCGTGAACAAGTTTGGCGAGAGTACATACAACGAGTTTATCTCGGCATTGGCAACCCTCAAAGCACAAGGTGCGACGGCATATATCGTCGATTTGCGTGAGAACTCGGGCGGGTTTATGGACCAAGCGATACGTATGGCAAACGAGTTTCTCAATGCGGGCGATATGATTGTATATGCTCAAGGGCGCGCTTACCCACGCTATGAGGCGAAAGCCAATGGTACAGGACGCTTCAAAAACGTGCCTTTGGCAGTGCTGATAGACGATTTCTCGGCGTCGGCAAGCGAGATATTCGCCGGTGCCATGCAAGACAACGACCGCGCAATAATCATCGGACGACGCTCTTTCGGAAAGGGATTGGTACAACAGCAAATGCCTTTCTCCGACGGCAGTGCGATACGCCTGACGGTGGCACGCTACTATACCCCATCGGGGCGGTGCATACAGAAACCATACACCCTCGGCGACCAAGCCGACTACGAAAAAGAATTGCTTGACCGCTTTGAGCACGGCGAACTGTACAATGCCGATAGTATCCACTATGCCGACACCACAGTCTATTATACCAAAAGCGGAAAAGTGGTACACGGCGGAGGAGGTATCATGCCGGACATCTTCGTAGGCAGAGACACCACGTTGTACAGTCCGTATTTCAACAAGGTGGTCAATCGCGCCTATACCTACCAGTTTGCGTACCAATATACCAACACCCATCGGAAGGAACTGAACAAATACAAGGATTGGCAGGCATTGGAGAAACATTTGAACGAGGCAAACTGGCTGCCCGAATTTGTGAAATACTGTCAGGACAAAGGTATAGAACCCAACGACGCGGATATACGCAAATCGCGCAAACTGCTGACCCGCTTGGTGAATGCGTATATCGTACGCAATATGCTGAGCGACGAGGGTTTCTTCCCTCTCTTTGAGCGCGACGACGAGATTACTCAACGCGCCGTAGAGGCACTTTCTGCGAAATAAGAATTATGAATCAATACATGAAAAGTATGACCGTTTTAGAGAAATTGGCTGCATTGCGCACATTGATGCGTGAACAGAATTTGAGTGCGTACATCGTACCGGGTACCGACCCGCATGCGTCGGAATATATGGCTGCCCACTGGACTGAAACCACATGGTTATCAGGCTTTAAGGGAGAGACCGGCACCGTAGTGGTTACGACAGACAAGGCGTTTCTTTGGACAGATTCGCGCTACTATCTACAAGCCGACATTGAGTTGGCAGGTTCGACAATAGAGTTGATGCGCGAGTCGGATATCGACTGTCCGACGATAGCCGAATGGTTGTGCGAGAACATCACAGGCACAGTGGGACTGAATCCGGAGATGTATAGTGTGAATGCGTTTGCCGCCCTGCGTACGGAATTGGCAGAAGCCGGACTCGACACCAAATCTATCGATTTGATTCGCACACTATGGGTGGACGGTCGCCCCGCTATCCCACAAAACCTGTTCTACGAATACGAAGAGAAGTACGCAGGCGAGTCGATACAAAGCAAACTGGCACGTATTCGCGAAGCGATGGCAAAGAAGAAAGCCGACGCGATGGTCATCTCCGCTTTGGACGAGATAGCCTGGTTGCTGAATATACGCGGCACGGACGTAGAGTACAACCCGCTGGTTATCAGTTATGTAGTGCTTGAGCAAACACGTTGCACCTTGTTTGTGGACGCTGCCAAAGTAGATAGCAAGACGGCGGTTTATCTGCAACGCAAGCATATCCA
Organism: Bacteroidales bacterium; assembly: GCA_050872525.1. Lineage (GTDB taxonomy): Bacteria > Bacteroidota > Bacteroidia > Bacteroidales > Paludibacteraceae > Colicola. The sequence continues at coordinate 8,527 of JBNMHB010000078.1, forward strand.
GACACAAGGCTATGGCGATGTGTTCGGTTATATTGCAAACCTCTCAGGCACAGTGCTTTACGACGGAGCGAAAGTGAACGAAGCCCTCTACGAGGCTATCCCCGCCACCTGCCGCAAGGTCAATGCCCAATCGCCAGTCTTGGTGGCAAAAAGCAAAAAGAACGCAGTGGAATTGGAGGGGGAACGTATCGCTATGCGTGAGGACGCGGTGGCACTGACACGCTTCTTCCGTTGGCTCGAAGAGGAGGCTTTTGCCGGCGGAAAGAAACAGACCGAGTGGACACTAATGGAAAAACTGCATACGTATCGCGCTGAAGGTCAGCACTTTGTAGAAGAATCGTTTGGCACGATAGCCGGCTATTTGGGCAATGGTGCGATTGTGCATTATGCTGCCGGCGAAGACAATTGCGCCGAGGTTCATCCGGAAGGTATGTTGCTCTTGGACTCGGGTGGTCAGTATTTGGACGGAACTACCGACATCACACGTACTGTATGGCTCGGCGGAGCGATACCCGAACAAGCCAAATTGGACTATACCTATGTTCTGAAAGGACATATCGCATTGCAGATGGCACGCTTCCCGAGAGGCACACGCGGTAATCAGTTAGACGCTTTGGCAAAACAATATATGTGGGCAAACGGAATCACTTTCGGACACGGTACGGGACATGGTGTGGGACATTTCCTTGGCTGCCACGAGGGACCGCAGAACGTGCGTACCGACAACAATCCGACCCAGTTGGAAGTGGGACAAATCATCTCCGACGAGCCCGGTATCTACCGTACCGACAAATGGGGTATCCGTATCGAAAACCTCATCGCGGTGATACCTGCTGAGCGCAAAGAAGCAGCTACCACGGAGGACGAGTTCTTGACCTTTGAGACGCTGACACTCTGCTATTACGACACATCGCTCATTGAGATGTCGCTGATGACAAAAGAGGAGATAGAGTGGCTCAATGCTTATCACGCGCGTATATATAAGGAGATAGCACCACGTCTGAATCCACAAGATGCGGCTTTCTTGCAAGAAAAGTGCAAGCCGCTGTCGTTATAAAAACACAACATACCAAACCAAAAGAGGCTGTCCGCATTGGTAGGACAGCCTCTTTTTTATAATTCCGTTGGTGCCGGAATTACTTTTCCATTATCTTGCGATAGAGCACTTTGGGGTCAACCGATTGCAAGATGAGGGCGTGTAAGTCGTTGATATTCACGCGCTCTTGCTGCATAGTATCGCGATAGCGCACAGTAACGCAGTTGTCGGTGAGCGTGTCGTGGTCAACCGTGATACAGAACGGTGTGCCGACAGCGTCCTGACGACGATAGCGTTTTCCGATAGAGTCTTTCTCGTCGTAGTTGGTATGGAAATCGAACTTGAGCAAGTCCTGAATCTCACGCGCTTTTTCGGGCAGTCCGTCTTTCTTCACCAACGGCATGACGCAGGCTTTCACCGGTGCCAGGACAGGCGGCAGACAGAGTACCACGCGCGTGTCGCCACCTTCCAACTGCTCCTCTTTGTATGCCGAGCACATCACGCTGAGGAACATACGGTCCACACCAATAGAGGTCTCGATGACATACGGCGTGTAGGATTGGTTGAGTTCGGGGTCGAAATACTCAATCTTCTTGCCACTGAATTTCGCGTGCTGCGACAAGTCGAAGTTGGTACGACTATGGATTCCCTCCACCTCTTTGAAACCAAACGGCATTTGGAACTCGATGTCGGTGGCAGCGTTGGCATAGTGTGCCAATTTCTCGTGGTCGTGGAAACGATATTTCTCATCGCCGAGTCCGAGTGCTTTGTGCCATTTGAGGCGGAACTGCTTCCAATGCTCAAACCACTTCAACTCCTCGCCCGGGCGCACGAAGAACTGCATTTCCATCTGCTCAAACTCGCGCATACGGAAGATGAACTGACGCGCCACAATCTCGTTGCGGAACGCCTTACCAATCTGTGCGATACCAAACGGAATCTTCATACGCCCCGTCTTCTGCACATTGAGGAAATTGACAAATATACCCTGTGCTGTCTCGGGACGGAGATAGATTTTCATTGCTCCATCGGCAGTAGAACCCATCTCGGTTTGGAACATCAGGTTGAACTGACGCACGTCGGTCCAGTTGCGTGTACCACTAATCGGACAAACGATTTCCTCATCGAGAATGATTTGTTTCAGTTCGGCTAAGTCGTTGTCATTCATTGCCTTACTATAACGCTCGTGCAAGGTATTGCGTTTCTCGATATGCTCTTTTACGCGCCCGTTGGTTTGCTTATAGAGTTCTTCGTCGAAGGTCTCGCCAAAGCGTTTGCGTGCTTTCTCCACCTCTTTCTCTATCTTCTCATCGTATTTGGCAATTTGGTCCTCGATAAGCACATCGGCGCGATAGCGTTTCTTGGAATCGCGGTTGTCAATCAGTGGGTCGTTGAACGCGTCCACGTGTCCCGAAGCCTTCCATACAGAGGGGTGCATAAAGATGGCAGCGTCGATACCCACAATGTTTTCGTGGAGCAAAGTCATCGAATCCCACCAATACTTTTTGATATTATTTTTCAGTTCCACACCGTTCTGTCCATAGTCGTAAACGGCTGCAAGTCCATCGTAGATATCGCTGCTCGGGAATACGAAACCATACTCCTTGCAGTGTGCGACAATCTTCTTGAATGTTTCTTCTTGTGTTGCCATAAATGTGTAAAATTATATAAATTCTCTTTCAAAAGGACCTACGCCCCCATTTAGCCCGCAAAGTTACTCCTTTTTTCTGAATTGAGCAAATAAAAATATGCCCAGAGGCGTGTGCGAGCCTCTTTTGCCCATGACAGGACCGTTGTACCGTCTGCTTTCAGACGGCTCTCGTTGCCGTCTTTTGTGGGTTAAAGATTGGGCGATTGGGGGATTAGGGACAATAAAAAGCAGAAAAAAACGCAGATAATTTGCACAGTTCAAAAAAAAGTTGTAATTTTGCACGCTTTTTCGGTGTAGTTTGGTCCTATATGGATATGCCTTATATATAATTTAAGGTGTGCCTGACGGATACGACGCACAGGAAAGAACGATAATTTATTAACAATCAAAACATTAACAGTATTATGTTAAATCATTACGAAGCCGCTTTCGTCTTGACTCCCGTTTTGTCTGAACCACAGATGAAGGAAGCGGTAGACAAATTCGAGAACCTTCTCCAGCAGAACGGTGGTACCGTGCTGAACCGTGAGGAGTGGGGTTTG
>JBNMHB010000079.1:0-11304 GCA_050872525.1 Bacteroidales bacterium
CCAATGGCTAAAACACCGTCCTCCAAAACAACAGATGTCAAAGCCTCACAATCTTCAAATGCTTGTTCGCCTATGAATTTTACATTCCCCGGAATAGTAATGGAACGAAGCGTCTTGGCGCATCCCGTGAAAGCCTTAGGACGGAGATGTGCGATGGTCTTAGGCAACACAATTGAGGTCAGGTCAAAGAGACGTGCTTCAATCCCTGCAAGGATATAATCTTCGTCTTCATACGTTATTTTCTCTGGGAGAACCAAGTCTGAAGGATGATCCTCATACGTGACGACAATACCTGCCGTCTTGTCTTCGTATAGCCGATAGACCATGCCTTCAATTCGGATTTCTTTATACTCTCTCATCGTATGCTTATTGTGTTTATACAAATTGGAATAGTTGTTTGAATTGCGGGAGTTGGGACATTAGGTTTTTGCCTGCTGTCCAGACTCGGATAGGATTTCCTCTTTCAATATGTCGAATCCACCGCTGTACAAGGACATACCCCCTCCAGCGTAGATTCGCCTGCAAAGATACGACAATTATTGTAAAGATGCAAGGTTTTTGTGTAAAAAAATGTTACGATATACGTTATGCCCCGTGTATGTGGCAGAACATATACACGGGGCTAATGGTTTAATATCTAACTGACTGATTATTTGCTCGTAATGACCGTGGCAGCTGTTTGTGCGGCGGGACTTGAACCCAGAATGGAACGAATACGGGTGTAGCCATCAAGCATACGACGGCGATACACCTCGTCGGTCAGCAGCCGATAGAGTTCGTTTTCCACATTTTCCTCTGTGAAACGAGAGGCAATAAGTTCTTCGATAATCGCTTGCCCCTCTCTCCTTTCTCCTTTCTCTTTTGTCCATTGTCCGTTGTCCACCAAGATATTTACCAACGTAAAATGCGGAATACGGAACAAGACAGGGCGCAAAAGCCACTCCAACCATCGGCTGCAAGCAATATAATATACTGCCGTCTGAGGGCAATGGAGTAGGGCGGTTTCCAAAGTCGCCGTACCCGAATTGACCACCGCTGCGCGTGCATGGGCTACTACACGATATGTATCCCGAGTGAGCTTTTCATCCTCCAAATACCTCCCATAGAAACTGTCTTCTATCCCCGGTGCGGCGGTTACCACTATTTGGTAACTGTCCCCCAAACGCTGATTCACACGCCGCGCTGCTGCCAACATCGTCGGCAGACAGTGAGTAATCTCGCTCTGTCGAGAACCGGGAAGGATAGCAATGATATTTTCGCGCCGCTCTTCGTCCAACACGATATTTTGCTTTTCGCACCACTCGCGGATAGTGTCGTTGGTGGGATTTCCCATATATGTACAGGCATACCCATATTTGGCATAAAACGCAGGTTCAAAAGGAAAAATCCCCAGCACTTGATCGCACAAGCGGGCAATCTTATGCACGCGCCATGTCTTCCATGCCCATACTTTGGGCGGAATATAGTAGTATATTTTTGTGTCAGGCAGGTGCTTACGGCAGAAAGCGGCTATCTTTAGATTAAAACTTGGATAATCAACAAGTATCAGTATATTAGGACGATACGCGAGCAGACTATCGTGCGTAATACGGAAGTTACGACGTATCTCCGGCAGGTGCGCCAGCACGGCAAACACCCCCATATATGCCATCTCGCGGTAGTGCTGACGAAGTTCACACCCCGCTGCACACATCTTATCCCCGCCCAATCCGACGAACTCGGCAGACGGGTCTTGCAGACGAATCTGCTTGATGAGATTGGAGGCGTGTAGGTCGCCCGACGCCTCGCCCGCGATGATGAAATACTTCATATTGAGACGGCTATAGCAGCAAGAATATAGGGCAAAGAACCGATAAGCAGTCCTTTGCTGAGTTTCCAAGTGTCGGTGGTGTAAAAGACAAAAATCAAGGCAAGGTTCGGAAACACGCTGACCAACAGCAACTTACTCATTACTCCGCCCGCATGAAACTGAAGCGTGCGCAGCGGATACCATAGGTTCATCACATCGATGTAGGTCAACCCAAACACCGCCGGGATAATCAATCCCAACGTGATGCCAATCCAGTATTTGTCAAAGCGACCCATGGGCAGTCATGTCAATGCTGACAGGTTGAATACTGATATATCCGTGTCCGAGAGCCCAGATGTCGGTTGTCTCGTCGTCAGGTTCGTGGTTGATATACGAGCCGATGAGCGTGTAGTAGGTGTTTCCTTGTTCATCGGTATGTGCTTCCAGTTCGTCCGCCCAATGCCCATGACACTGACGCGCCCATTTGATGCCGGCTATCTCGCCTTTCGGGGCATTCACATTATAGCACTCGTTGGGCTTGAACCCCTTGTCAATCAACATCTTGGCAATCTCCGTGAGGTAGGGTTGCATGCGACTGAAATCGGCATCCATCGAGTGGTCGTCAAGCGAGAAACCGATGGCGGGAATACCATGTTCGGTCGCCACAAAGCAAGCACCCATCGTCCCCGAATATATCAGGTTGATAGAACCGTTGTTTCCGTGGTTGATACCGCTTGCCACAAGGTCAATCTTGCGGTTTTTGAAGAGTATGTTGGTGGCAAACTTAATGCAATCGGCGGGTGTCCCATTGGTGGTATATACGTCCACACTTTCAGTACATTCGTTCTCTAACTTGTTGAGATACATCGGTTTAGCCACACTGATACACGCTGCGTTTCCGCTGCGGGGACCATCGGGCGCAATAACGGTTACATGCCCCAGTTTGCTCATCTCGGCAACTAATGTGCGTATGCCTTTGGTGCCCCAACCGTCGTCGTTGGTTACTACTATTTCCATTGGAGTATTGTTCTTGTAAATAATGTTAATAAAAAGAGCATTTTTGCCTGCTCAAAACCAGCCTATCCACAGGGTATCCTCCCGACATCCACCTGACTTTTATATAAAGGTAATACGTTAAGGAATAATAAACTATCCCTGTATGGTTTTTATCACTTTTTGCGCCAGTGCGTTTGCCTCTTCCATCGTGGCAGCCTCCGAATAGACGCGAATGATAGGTTCCGTATTGCTTTTGCGGAGGTGTACCCAACCATCGGCGAAATCAATCTTCACACCGTCTTTGTCGTTCAGACGTTCATTTTTGAATACCTCTTTCGCGTGTGCGAGTACCTTATCCACATCAATATCCGGCGTCAGTTCAATACGGTTCTTCGAGATAAAATAGTTCGGGAAAGTCTTGCGCAGTTCGCTCACGGTGCAACCCTTGTGTGCTAAACTGCTGAGAAACAGTGCAATACCTACAAGTGCATCGCGCCCGTAGTGGCTTTCCGGATAGATGACACCGCCATTACCCTCGCCGCCGATAACTGCCTGAGTGGCTTTCATCTCCGTCGTTACATTCACTTCGCCCACCGCCGACGCACTGTAACTCCCTCCGTGTGAGCGGGTTACGTCGCTCAGCGCACGCGTGGACGACATATTGCTGACCGTGTTGCCCGGCGTATGGCTCAGCACATAATCCGCTACGCTCACCAAGGTGTATTCCTCGCCGAACATATCGCCGTTCTCGCACACAATAGCCAATCGGTCCACATCGGGGTCCACCACAAATCCTACATCGGCTTTGCCGCTACGGAGCAGGTCGCTAATCTCGGTCAGGTGTTGTGGCAGAGGTTCCGGGTTGTGCGGGAACTGACCATTGGGCGTGCAGTTCAGTTCAATGATGTTTTTCACACCCAAAGCGCGCAGAATAGCCGGTATGGCAATGCCGCCAACCGAGTTTACACAGTCAATCGCCACGGTGAAATTCTTTGCCTCAATCGCCTGTTTGTCAACCAATTTCAGCCCCAATACATTCTGAATATGGTAGGGCAGATAGTCTTTTTGCGAGATGTGTCCGAGATGGTCCACTTCAGCAAAACAGAAGTCCTCTGCCTCTGCGATAGCGAGCACACCTTTCCCCTCTTCGTCGTTCAGAAACTCGCCTTTCTCGTTGAGCAGTTTGAGCGCATTCCATTGTTTCGGGTTGTGGCTGGCAGTGAGAATGATACCGCCCGCCGCCTTTTCGCCTATCACCGCTAACTCCGTTGTAGGGGTGCTGGCAAGACCGATATTCACTACATCATAGCCCATACCCATCAGCGTTCCGCTCACAAGTTGATATACCATTTCGCCCGATATGCGTGCGTCTCTACCTACTACAATCGTCTGGTTATCAGGCATTGCCGCGCGACGTTGCGTAGCGTATGCTGCCGTGAAACGAACTATATCTACAGGATTCAATCCATCACCTACGCGTCCGCCTATCGTACCGCGTATTCCCGAAATACTTTTTACTAAACTCATATCGTTGTTTACCTTTTAACTTTGATACTCAATATATATATATAAGGAATAGCACTCGTGCCTGTCTGGTCGAATCCCTGTTTGCTGGGGCAGATAATCTCGCACTCCGAATTGGGGTATTTCATCAGCATCGTGGCTACATACCACCCGCTGCATGCTGTGGTGGAGGCTGTATTAGTCAGATAAGCAGGGTGGGTGTACTTAAACTCCACCGGATATGGGGAATCAAGCGTGGTCCAGTTGCTGGTCGTGTCTGCGTTCTCGGTCAGCAAAAACTGTTTGTAGCGCAAGAGAATAGTCTCGCCGGCAAGGATGGCATTGTCAATGGTATCGCCGTCCACAATCGTATTGGCGGGTCCGCGCTTGATAAGGTGGAAATACATGTTGTCGTATTCCTCCAATTTGTAGTAATCTTTTTCGCCCCAAACAACGCTGTCGGCAGGCAGTTCGGGCAAGATATTCAGCCCGTTACGCTTGATATAGTTGGCTATCAGTTTGTCCTCTGCTTTGCGGTTGTCAGAGTAGGTGGTTGAGTGGCAACTCGTCATCAGAACGAGTGCGCTTATACATAAAAAGAGTATTTTTTTCATTTTATTTTGATGTCGATAATTACGTTAGTGTAGGGGGGAACATAGTCGTTTCCGTGCATTCCGTAGGCGGAATACCATGGTGCGAGCATGATGATATGGTCCCCGTGGTGCCATTCGTTGCAGTGTATGTCGGCGCATATAGGCAACTCGTTGCGACCGATACGATACTCACGCTCCTCGTCCAGCAGAAGCCTCCCCTGCAAATCTTTCGTGCGGATATGCATACGCCATAGTTCGTCCTCCTTGGGCGAAACACCGTCATCGCCATGCTCCGCGAAATGTATCCACGCATTGCTGATAGCCAACAGGGCGTACGATTCATCTTGCGCCTCCACATAGTGCAACAGGGTTTGGTCTGCCTCTTTCGCCATTCGTTGGTTCATCTCCATCAGTGCCAACATGGCAGTGTCTTCTTGGGGGGCTTGTCCGCTTTTATAGGTAGGACGCTGCGGCCCTTTTCTGCCACAACCTACCAACAAACAGCATACCAAAACGACAACTATTTGTATTTTTTTCATTTTATTCTTCTTTTCTTGTCGCCCGCGACGAGGGTTATTTCTCGCCCTCCGTATCTTTTAGTCGCTCTCGGCGGTATTCCGAAGGGGTTACTCCGTATGTGGCTTTGAAACACTTCGCAAAGTAGCGCGAGTCGTTCATACCTACCATATAAGTTACTTCGGTGATGTTATATTGTTTTTGTTCAAGCAGTTGCGCCGCGCGTTTGATACGCATCTCGCGGATAAACTCCACAGGGCTCAGACCCGTCAGACTCTTCAGTTTGTTGAAGAATACAGTGCGCCCCATACCCATATCATCCACCAATTCGTCCACGGTCAGCGTATTGTTTTCCATCTGCTTGTCCATAATGTCCAATAACTTCGCGAGGAACGTATCGCCCTGTACACCCTCGTCGTTCTTCTGTGGCTCAAGGCGCATCAGCCGTTTGCGGTAGTTCGCCTCCAGTTGGACACGCTGGCTGATCAGGTTCCTAACCCTTGCACGCAGATATTCGGGTTCAAAGGGTTTGGTTACATAGTCGTCAGCACCCTCTTTCATAGCCTCCAATCGGCTTTCGATTGCCGATTTGGCACTGAGTAGTATCACGGGTATATGCCCCAAGTCTTGTGACCGTTTGATATGGCTTGTCAGTTCCAAACCGTCCATATTGGGCATCATCAGGTCAGTAATCACCACGTCAGGCATATCTTTTTCGATAAGTGCCAACGCCTCTTTGCCGTCGGCGGCTTTCACAACGCGGTAGTCGCCGCTTAAGATATTGCTCAAGAATGCGCGCATATCTTCATTGTCGTCCACCACAAGAATAGTGCGTTTGTTGTCTTTGGTGTCTATCTCTGCCAAGGTGTCCTCCAATAGGTTCTTCTGATTATCAGCCGTTTGTGCAGTACTTCCATCGTCTATTATCATGTCTGCCTCGCTGTCGAAATGCTCCTTTCCCGTGCGGAACATCACCGTGAATGTGGTACCTTTCCCCACTTCGCTCTCCACTTCGATATAGCCGTGGTGCAAATCCACCAACTCTTTCACAAGGTTCATACCGATACCCGTTCCGGTATTGTTTCCGCTGTTATTCAATTCGTTATGGCTGGAGAAGCGTTCAAACAGCACACTGCGTTTCTCCATAGGAATACCGATACCCTCATCTTTCACAATCAGTAGCATATACCCGGGTTTGGAGTCCACCGCTACGGTGATGTTTTTGCCCGCCGAGGTAAACTTAAACGCATTGCTCAACAGGTTAAATAGTATCGTATCCACTCGGCTGCGGTCCACCCAAACGGTACTATCCTCTGCTTTTTTTACTATATTCAGGTTGATATGTTTGTCGTAAGCCTCTTTCTTGAAGTTCGCGCATGTCTCGTCCACGATGTCGCTCAAATTCGATTTCTGCACCCGCAGACGCATTTTCTTGTTTTGTATTTTTCGGAAATCGAGCAACTGATTCACCATGCGCAACATTCGATGGCTGTTGCTTTGCACTATCTCCAACTGTCCGCGAACGCTGTTCGAGATACGCTCCGTTTGTAGAATATTCTCCACCGGACCGATAATCAGAGTCAGAGGGGTGCGCAACTCATGACTGATATTCGTAAAAAAGCGCAGTTTGATGTCCGTAACTTGCTGTTCTACTTGCACTTTTCGGCGAAGCATTTCGTAGGTCCATGCTGCATAGCCCACCAATACTATCACCACCATCACGGCAAGTACATACAATAAGATAGCCCACCAACTGGCCCACGTAGGTGTCTTTACTACGATGTGCAATGTCGTCTCGTTATTGGCATCAGAGCCTTCGCGATTGGTCGAGCGCACATGGAAAACATACTTTCCCGGGGGTAGGTTGGTATAGGTTACGCTGCGCTGGGCATAAGCGTCTATCCATTCGTCGGACAGCCCCTCTAATTTATAGGAGTAAGCAATTTTCTGTGCGCTGACATACTCCAACGCTGCATATTCAATGGTGATATTGGCATTATGTTCTATCTCAATCACATCGTTTAATGGCAGAACACAACCGGTAGAGGTGCAACGCACAATTTGCATAGGAGGCGTTGATTGTCTGTGAGTTATCTTGCTTGGGTCGAAAGTGCAATAGCCGTTTGAGTAACCAAAAAGGATACTCCCCGCCTGTGTGCGGAGGGCTTGCGCTTCGGTAAAACAGGCGTTCCTCTGTCCATCCAAAGCATCGTAATACGTACATTCACCCGTCTCGATATTCATCTGGGTAATATCGTTTTCCGAACTGAACCACAGGTTTTGTCCGTCTCCCGCGATACTCAGCACAATATCTTGCAGCGTCGGTAAGCGATGTATCTCGTTTTTAGGGTCCTTCGGGTCAAGCATATTCAGTCCCCCGCCGAAAGTGCCGAGCCACAATTTGTCCTGACTGTAATACAGCGACCGAATATCATAACTTGGTATCATCGTGTTGCTCAAGTCGTGGAGATTCACGCGGAAAAGTCCGGTCGTCGTGCCGCACCATAATACGTCATCTACTATGACTATGTCTCTTATTTTCAGTCCCTTTCCTACCACTTGGGGGTCTTTGAAACGATGGAGACTGCTGTCGTAGCGCAGTATGTTCAATCCCCCGCCGTAGGTGCCGATATAGAGGGTACCATCGCTACCTTCCGCAATATCATATATGTCTGGGCTGTCGGTGGGGATTATTTTTCCCGTTGCAGCATATTGCAATCCGTGTCCTTTCGTTCCGTACAGCAATCCGTATCGGCTGTCAAGGGCGCAGTAGATACGCCGCTTATCTTTCACTATCTTCTGAATATCACCGTTTTTCAGTTGCACAAATGCACGTACCTCCCCCTTCTCTTTGGGCGATTTGCGCATGTCTGTCAATTCGTATGGCTGAGAAGTCATATTGATACAATCCACACCGTTGTCGTAGGTCGCCACCCATATCAGCCCGTCTCGGTCGATATAGGCGGTGTGAATCATATTCGTCAGTTTGTCCTTAAATGGATACACCAATTCATCTTGCTCATAGTCGTAATACGACCAACCACCACCTGTGGGGTTCACCCACACACGTCCCAAACTATCTTCTAAAATGAAAAAGTGTTCGCGCAACTGACCGGCATATCGGCTGTCCAAGTTCGGCGTAAAGCGTTTCCATTGGTTGTTGCGGTAGCGCAGCACGCCCTCTTTGTTGTCCACACGCCAAATGATATCGTTCTTATCTACGCAAATAGTCTCATTCTCCTGCGCAATCCGTTCCAATAGCCCCATCGGCAGACTGTCGGCGTCTTGCGCAGTCAGTTTTTGACGCTTCTTGTCCAACATATAGAAGTGGTTGTCGTAAGTCATCCACCATAGTTGTTCTTCCTCGTCTTCGTAGATGATATCCACACGGTTGTTCACTTTGGCTTCTTTGCCGTTATCCATCGCCTTGAAAACCTGGAAGTTATACCCGTCAAAGCGGTTCAGACCGTCCCATGTGCCAAACCACATATAACCCTGCTTGTCTTGCAGAATAGCCATTACGGTATTCTGACTCATACCGTCATCTATCGAGTAGTGATTGATGAGGTAATGTTCATCGGCGAAAAGCATACCGCCGCATACCATCAGGCATACCGCTACACTCATTGCCCAACGTATCAAACGTTTCTTCATATTGTTATCTATTGGTTTGTACTCAATTTTTTCTTTGCAAACAGATAGTCGTTGTCCGTTGAGTTCAATAATACCTAACCCTGCCATATATGCCGCTTTTTCGCAGAGCGGTCGAGGGTTATAAGTTCTCCAAATACCTGCCGTAGGCGGTCTTCATCTCTCTGCCGAGTGCATGCACCTCTTCTGTGCTAATCCACCCGTTCCGCCACGCTATCTCTTCTATGCAACTCACATAGAACCCTTGTCGGTTTTGTATCGTCGCAATGAAATTCCCTGCATCAAGCAGACTGTCGCAGTTGCCTGTGTCCAACCATGCAAAGCCACGACCAAAGAGTTTCACTTTCAGCGTCCCCTCCTCCAAGTACATCTTGTTCAGGTCGGTTATCTCATATTCGCCTCGTTTGCTGGGCTTTAGCGCAGCCGCTTTCTCGCAAACAGTCTCGTCGTAGAAGTACAAACCGGGTACGGCATACTTGCTTTTCGGCTCTGCCGGTTTCTCTTCCAAACTCAATACGTTGCCTTCTTTGTCAAACTCTACTACGCCGTAAGCACGCGGGTCGCTCACTTCATAACCGAATATGCAAGCACCTTTCTGTCCGTTCCCCACTATCGAAGCAGCCTCACGAAGCATTCCGCTGAACCCCTGTCCGTAGAACATGTTATCGCCCAATATCAGACAGCCGGCTTCCCCATCGAGAAACTCCCTGCCTAATACAAACGCCTGTGCCAAACCATTAGGCACTTCCTGAATCTTATATTCAAGACGCATACCGATACGACTACCATCGCCTAATAGTTCGCGAAACATAGGCAGGTCGCGTGGGGTGGAGATTATCAACACCTCGCGTATCCCTGCAAGCATCAGACTTGAGAGGGGGTAGTATATCATCGGTTTGTCATATACCGGCATTATTTGTTTGCTGATTGCCTTACTCAGTGGATACAACCTTGTTGCGCTTCCGCCTGCCAATACAATTCCTTTCATGTGTTAATAAATGTGTTAAATCGATGTATTAAATCTGTGTATAAAGTAGATATATTATTGTCCAATCAATAGTTCATACTCCTTCCTCCATACTCCATCAACACCACTCCGCCGACAAAATTACTAATTTATTTTCATATACGCAACAATCCTCCGTATTTATCTCTATTTTTATATAAATAAGGTTCGCGCGCGCGAATTATAAATGCGCGTATTATAATGCAAGTGGGTTTATGGTTGATTAACGTGAGTTCGATATAGGTGTTTATAGCAAATCGTTTTTGTTGATTATATGTATATCCTATCCTATCCTATCCTATCCTATCCTATCCCCCCCCTACCACTCCCCTACCACTCACTTCTTTTGTTCCTCTTTTGTGCCATCTCTATCCCTTGCCTATCCCTTGCTAAAATTCTACCGGTTGCCCCCTATCTCCTCGCGACCTGCATATAGGATAACCGATACATAACCGATAGATATAAATACCTTCTCTATACTTTGATGCTACCCTAATGCTCTCATAATTCTTAATTCGTAATTCATAATTAGATTGTCAGGTGGATGTCGGGTGGATATCGGGTTGTTGTCGAGTGATTTGGCAACTCCCAAACAACCTTAGCACAACCTTTACCATTCTATCTTAAACACATATGCCACTATGCGTTGGCGTTTCTTGCTGCAATACGGTATATTTACGTTGATAAAACGTGTACTGAAAATCAGCCACTTACAAAGAAAGTGCAAAAAAACGTTCAAAATATTTGGTCAGTTCGGAAAAAAGCAGTAATTTTGCACCCGCTTTTGAGAAACAAGCGTGTTTCCCTTTTCCGCCAACAAGGTGTATAAAATTAAGAGTCTCTTTTGAGGTTCTAATTTTTTTGCTCCTTTCGCAAGAAAATAAATTAAAAGACTTACTTTTCCGTAATATTGAAAATCAGCCACTTACAGAGAAAATTCAAAAAAAGTTACTCTGAAATTTGGTCAGTTCAAAAAAAAGCAGTAATTTTGTATTCGATTTCGCGCTCAGCCTATAACGAGCCTACGAAATTTAAGACAAGTGAGTCTTATGTTCTTTGAAATTTTGAAGCAATTAGTGTAGTACAAGAATAGAGTATCTTGCACGAAAGTGCAAAATACTTAGGGAAAATAAAGTTCCCGTCAAAAGTACACAATAGATTTAGAAGTGTTCTGAACTAGGATATAGATTTTTTTACAACGAAGAGTTTGATCCTGGCTCAGGATGAACGCTAGCGACAGGCCTAACACA
>JBNMHB010000080.1:0-10086 GCA_050872525.1 Bacteroidales bacterium
TACCGTGGAGTTCGTCATCGTATCGGTTTGCCTGTTCGTGGTCAATCGACGAAGAACAACGCTCGTACGCGCAAAGGTAAAAAGAAAACCGTTGCTAACAAGAAGAAGGCTACGAAGTAATTTTCGGTTAGCAAGTTAAATAACACATAATATCTATCAAATTATGGCAAAGAAAGCAATTGCAGCTAAGAAGCGCGTTGTAAAGATTGACGGTGTTGGTCAACTTCACGTGATGTCTTCTTTCAACAATGTTATCGTTACTATTGCTAATGCAGACGGTCAGGTAATTTCTTGGTCTTCGGCAGGCAAGATGGGCTTCCGTGGCTCGAAAAAGAATACTCCTTATGCAGCTCAGATGGCTGCTCAAGATTGCGGAAAGGTCGCTTTTGACTTGGGTCTCCGCAAGGTGAAAGCATACGTTAAAGGTCCCGGTCAGGGTCGTGAGTCGGCTATCCGTGCTTGTGTAGCAGCAGGTATTGAGGTTACAGAGATTGTCGATGTTACTCCTATGCCGCACAATGGCTGCCGTCCTCCAAAACGTCGTCGTGTTTAATCATTAGTATTGTTCCAAAGGTGGAGAATTTGCGGGTAATATCCCAATAGTATAACGACTACCGAGTACAGGTATGATTCTCGCTCAGCGGAACACAAACCCTTAAATTAAAAAAAGAATTATGGCAAGATATATAGGTCCAAAATCACGTATTGCACGTCGTTTCGGAGAACCAATCTTCGGTCCGGATAAAGTGTTGGACAAACGCAATTATGCTCCGGGTCAGCACGGTGTGAACCGTCGCAAAAAGAATTCTGAGTATGGTACTCAGTTGGCAGAGAAGCAGAAGGCTAAATATACTTATGGTGTATTGGAGCGTCAGTTCCGTCTTCTTTTCGCTCAAGCACAACGCGCTAAAGGTATTACCGGTGAGGTACTTCTCCAATTGTTGGAGTGCCGTTTGGATAATATCGTTTATCGTTTGGGTATCGCTCCTACTCGTGCAGCAGCACGTCAGATGGTTAGCCACCGCCACATCACCGTTGATGGCAAGGTAGTAAATATTCCTTCTTATCAGGTTAAGCCGGGTCAAGTAGTGGCTGTTCGTGAGAAAGCAAAGTCTCTCGAGGTTATTGCTGCTTCTTTGGAAGGTTTCAATCACGGCAAATATAGTTGGTTGGAGTGGAATGAGGCTGACAAAGCCGGTAAGTTCCTCAACATTCCGCAACGTGAGGAGATTCCTGAGAACATCAAGGAGCAATTAATCGTCGAGTTGTACTCTAAACAATAATCTTTAAGTTCATGGCAATATTAGATTTCATCAAACCTGATAAGGTTGTAATGTTGGATTCGAGTGCGACGAAAGGTACTTTTGAGTTTCGTCCTCTTGAACCGGGGTATGGTATTACGATAGGCAATGCTATTCGTCGTGTGCTTCTTGGCTCACTGGAGGGATATGCAATCTGCGCTATCAAGATCAGCGGTATTGATCATGAATTTGCTACTATCCCCGGTGTCATCACTGATGTTACCAATCTTATCCTCAACCTCAAGCAGGTTCGCTTCATCCGCAAGGAGGGAGTAGATGCTAATGGTGAAACCGTAAGACTCCACGTATCGAATGCAAAAGCATTTCTCGCCGGTGAGTTGAATTCGGCTCTCCAGAAATTTGAAGTTCTCAACCCGGAACTCCAACTTGCAGAGATGGATGAGGCTGCTGATTTTGAGATAGAACTGACTATCAACAAGGGACGTGGCTATGTGCCCGGAGACGAGAACCGTCATGCAGATGATCCCATCGGCGTATTGGCTATCGACTCTATCTACACGCCTATCCGCAATGTCATGATTTCGGTTGACCAGTTCCGTGTCGAGCAACGTACCGACTACGAGAAACTGACTATTGAGATTACAACAGATGGTTCAATCACTCCTCAGAAGGCTCTGACTGAGGCTGCTAAAATTCTGATTTATCATTTCATGCTTTTCTCTGACGAGCGTATCGTATTGGAGGAGGAGACAAAGAAGAGTAATAGTGCTCTTGACGAGGAGATTCTGCGTATGCGCCAACTGCTGAACCAAAAACTCCAAGACATGGATTTGAGTGTCCGTGCTCTCAACTGCTTGAAGGCAGCGGAGGTGGAGACTTTGGGCGAGTTGGTTAAGTATCACCGTTCTGACCTGCTCAAGTTCCGTAACTTTGGCAAGAAGTCGCTTACCGAGTTGGACGAACTGCTTGAGCGCAACGGCTTGGCATTTGGTATGGATATCTCGCGTTATCGTACTACGGAGTAATTTATTAGGGGAGCGATCCCCGTAGTTTCCAACTATTTAATTTATCAAACTATTATGAGACATAATAAAAAATTCAATCATCTTAGCCGCAAAGCCAACCATCGTGCTGCTTTGATGTCGAATATGGCTTGCTCGCTGATTATGCACAAGCGTATCTCGACTACATTGGCTAAGGCAAAAGCTCTCCGTATGTACGTTGAGCCTATCCTCACTCGTGCGAAAGAGGATAACATGGCTAACCGCCGTCTTGCGTTCAGCCAACTGAAACAGAAAGAAGTAGTAACCGAGTTGTTCCAAAACGTAGGCGAGAAAATCGCTAACCGTCCGGGTGGTTACACGCGTATCCTCCGCACCGGTTTCCGTTTGGGTGATGCCGCCGAGATGTGTATCATTGAGTTGGTTGACTATAACGACAACATGCTCAAAGAGGCAAAGAAAGCAACGAAGAAGGCTACCCGTCGTGCCGGCAAAAAAGCAGTGAAAGACGCTGTAGAGGCTGCAGCAGAAGCCACTGAGGCTCCGAAAGCAGAGTAAATTCTCCAAATAAGGAACAAGGAGCAAGGAATAAAGACTTTATGAAATCGTCTTTGCTCCTTGCTTCTTGACTTTTATATAACGAAAGACTATGTTATTAGATTTAACCCAACACAACGCTGCAAAGACAACGATAGACAACTGCAAGCCTGGTGATACCGTTGTAGTAAGCGGTATGATTCACAATGTCCGTATCACGAAGTGGGGTGGTTTTGTCATCTTGCGCAAGTCGCGCGGTCTGTTGCAGGCAGTAGTACAAAACGAGACTTCGCGTTTCTATGACGAGAACGGCGAGGAGATAACCATGAACGGCTTATGCCGTGAGATGGCCGTAAGTATCGAAGGCACGGTGAACGAGGCAAAGATAAAAGACCCTGCTGCGTTCTACAACACGATAGAGCTAGCCGTTTCCAGCGTGCGTATCTTGTCGCGTCCGACGACCTCTGAGGTGGTGGATATCAATGCGCTGAAGTTCGGCGACGAAGAAACGATGCTCCGCTTCAAATTCGACAACCGTCAGGTTACACTCCGTAACCCCCGCGATATGGCGATTTTGAAAGTGCAATCGACCATAGCCAAGGCGTTTGCCGATTTCTTGACGGAGAACGGCTTTACGCAGATTTATACTCCGAAGATTGTTTCTGAGGGTGCTGAGGGTGGTGCCAACGTGTTTAAGTTGGACTATTTCGGCAAACAAGTCTATTTGGCACAATCGCCTCAGTTCTACAAACAGATAGGTGTGGGTGTTTATGAGCGCGTTTTTGAGATAGCACCTGCCTACCGCGCAGAGAAACATAATACTTCGCGCCACTTGAACGAGTATATCTCGCTTGATGTGGAGATGGGCTTTATCAAAGGTCAGGAGGATGTGATGACGCTTGAGGCTGCGCTGTTGCACTATATTATTCAACGTGTGGAGAACGATTGCGCACACGAACTGAACCTGCTGGGTGCGACTGCTCCGAAATTGCCGACCAATGTACCGGCATGGAAACTGAGCGAGGTGCACGAGATACTTTTTGAGAACCATCTGACCGAGGAAGACCATCGTGGTGAGGACGACCTCGCGCCGGAAGAGGAGCGCGCTATCTGTAAGTATGCGTTGGAGAAATACGGTTCCGACTTTGTGTTTGTTACCCATTTCCCCAGTCAGCACCGTGCGTTCTATGCGATGGATGACCCCGAAGACCCAACACTCACGCTGAGTTTTGACTTGCTAATGCGTGGTTTGGAGATTACTTCGGGCGGGCAGCGTATCCACAAGGAAGAGGACTATCGCGAGAAAATGACGCGTCGTGGAATGAACCCCGACAATTTCCGTTTCTACCTTGATACATTCCGCAACGGTATGCCGCCTCACGGAGGTTTCGCTATTGGTTTGGAGCGTATCACGGCGTGTTTCTTGGGCATAAATAATGTGAAAGAATGCTCGATGTTCCCTCGCGATATCAATCGTGTAGCACCTTAACAGGTGGTTGATATATGTTTTTAGAAAAAGGAGGCTGTCTAACATGTAGTTGGGCAGCCTCTTTTTTGTGGTATATGGTTGTGTATAAAATTTTCCTTGCTAATCAAACTCTCAACTTCATTCAATACTCAACTATCATTTTTAAAAACATTGAAATAAAAAGGCTGTCTGCGCAGTTGTCAGACAGCCTTTTTTGGGGGGATAGTGATGTGTCTTACTCAAACAGGGCGTAATATGTGGTCTGATGTGTGACGGTTTTGCCTTCGGCGGATGTGAAGAGGTCATCGGGGGCGATGAAAGGGTCTCGGTAGTTAGGGTAGGTAGTCCAACCGATGAACTGTGTACCCTCGCATGGTACGATTGTGGCGGAGGGTAAGTGGAGCGTTTCGCCCGGAGTATATTGTGCGGTTTCGATGACAGAGCCATCCACTACCCAACGCACCTCTATCTTCTCGCCATACATAAACGATATGACGCCATTGGTCTCCGTTATGTTTGAGATAGGTTTGTCTGCCAATCCTGTCCAGGAGGTGGCTTTGCCTCCACGGGGGAACGCATCCGAATAGATATCTTCATCGTCTTCTTTTTCCCCAATGCCCGTTTTCTTGCCTGTGGCGGAGATGAGTGTATAGCGTGGTTTTCTTGCCGTGTTATTGGGAGTATTCTCGTCCCATGCCGTTTGGTCGTAATCGACATACCAAATGAGCAGACCATGTCCTGGCAAGTATTTATCCCATCCTACTTGTTGGCGGTTCTCCAAATAATAATTGACTCCTGCAGTGGTGGCAGATTGAAGTTTGCCTGCAGCATTGATTTGCAAAGGTTGGCTATCTGTTGTAAGTGTCTTGATACCCATGTCTAATCCCGGGTTCTCCGGCGTAATCCAACCAAAGAAATGTTTCTCGTGGGGGCTGTAATTCGGAGGGCAATCACCTCTGCCATTGTAACCTCCCGCATCCATAATATCCCATTCATTGGGAGTATAAGCACCTTCATAGTTAGTTCCATAATTTGTATCATAATAATCGGGTAATCCTAATACATGGCTAAATTCGTGGCAGAGGACGCCTATTCCGTTACGGGCATTGGTTCTTCCGCTGATTTCTGAAGAACAAGCATAGTTATTGATATACAATCCGTCCACCTTGCAATCTGCCCAATCATACGAACAACAAGAACTATAGATAGCATTTCTTACACTCCAATTGTGTGGCCAGATGGTATTAGCTGAACCTCCATCCGCTTCGCCCTTGCCTGCATAGATGACATATACAAAATCTATTTCTCCATCGTTATCATTATCATACTTGGTGAAATCAACATTGTATTGCGACTTCGCCAACTTGCATGCTTCGACAATCACATCAGCGGGCAGTGCATCATATTCCCCTGTATAATACGAACCGATATTTTTACCATAATGAGCATACCCATATTTGAGGGTAACAGGTCCTACAACATCAAACTGAGGTTTGTATTTGCCATGTGATTGCTCGATGAAGTAGCGACGTGCAGAGCCATAGGATAGACCGTATGTATAGTTGATTGCGTTCATCATCGAGTCTATCTCCGCCTGCGTATTAGCGGCTTTGAACTTGGAATCCGAGAAATTGACGAGGATAAAGAGACCTCTTGGAGCGAGGTTGATACCTCCCACTTTGCGTACGCGATGTTGCAACATAGGGGATTGTATACGACGCGCGTGAAGCGTATCGGATGTAGGCGCGGGAGAGACCACACGCCAATAGCCATTGGCATCTTGTGAGACCATTTCGCCCGAGCGGTTGGTATAATAATGGTAGAACTCATCGCCGTTGAGGCGCACCTCAATAATGGTGCCATCGGGTTGCGTCTTGGTTTGCCACCCGCGATGAGCAGGAATGGCGTATAGAGATAATGTTGCTACACAAAGCAGAAATAAAAAACTATATTTTTTCATAGGAGTAATCATTTGAGAGAGATACGGTTGCCTAATACATCATACGTGGTATTGCTCACCTGTAAGAAAAGCGAGCCATCACGCAAGACTTTCTTTGCCTGCGTGGGTACTTGCGGGGAGGAGAATCCCATTGCTTTTTTCCACTGCGCTTGCAATGCCACATTCTCGGCAGGCATAACAAACTCGTCGCCCGGAGCGTACAGTTTGTCGTTGTATAACCAACCGACAAACACCTCGTCCTCGCGAGTAGGTGTGCCTTTGGACAATATAATTTTTGTCCCATCAATATATTCCGCAATCCCACAATGTGTAGTTTTGTCAGGATAGTCGGCATACTCAAATGTATATTTCAGAATTGACCGAATATACAATGTGGGCAATACCATTGATGGCGTTACATCGGAGGGATATATCGTAAAACGGGGTGAATTGACGTTGTATAAAAAACGACCAAACTCTGTCTGAACAGGAGATAGTATAGTACCATCGTCGGATATAGAGATAGCCCATGTAGTCGTCCCCTCGTCCCACGCCAATTCTTTGGCTTTCTTAGCCCCCAAAAGTTTCCCACTCTCGTTGGCTAAAGTCCATGCGCCTTCGGAGCCACCCAAAATAAAAACTTGCGTTCTCTCTGCCAAAGAGGTTATTGTCATAGTATCAGAAGAAAAAGTAGAAGATTGGGCGACTAATACTTTGTTTGACAACTGACCTGCCGTCATAGATTTATAGGGACAAGCCAATACGACCATATCCCCAGCCCGCAGTTGCGATACGTCTGTGAGACGTGTCCAGCCGCCTGCCCAAGCCATTCCTGCAAACATAAGCGCAGCGAACAACGTTAAAAATAGATGTTTCATGATTGGAAAAATATTGGTTAGTATTTTTTAGGAATTACCACAGATACCCCTATTTTGTGTTTGTAGGGGTCTTGGGGAAGATGATCCAAAAGGCAATAGTAACTACCAGCGCGAAGGCTGCGAAGATATACCAACTGGTTTGCCAACCTGCCCACACTTTCATTGCGCCCGCAGCCTGCACGGTTGGGGAGTAAACGAAATGATTGACAATGACTTGTGCGGAAAGGGTACCGATAGTAGCACCGAGACCGTTGGTCATCATCATAAACAAGCCTTGTGCGCTGCTACGCTCGGAGATATGCACCTCTTGGTCCACATACATACCGCCGGAGATGTTGAAGAAGTCGAAAGCAAAGCCATAGACGATACAACTCAGCACGAACAGTATCACGCCGGGGAATCCGGGGTTGCCTGCTCCGAATAGGCCGAAACGCAATACCCACGCGAACATAGCCATAAGCATCACATTCTTAATGCCGAAGCGTTTGAGGAAGAAGGGAATGGTAAGGATACAGAGTGCCTCGCAGATCTGCGAAATAGAGATAAGCATATTCGCATGCTGTACGCCGAAAGTGTCGGCGAATGCGTCAATTGCGCCGAAACTGGTAATGAACGGGTTGGCATAGGAGTTGGTTACTTGCAAGCACATACCGAGCAGCATAGAGAAGATAAAGAAAATCGCCATCTTCTTTTGTTTGAACAATGCAAAGGCCTGCAAGCCCATTGCCTCCACAAACGACTTGCTCTCCACTTTGCCTTTGACAGGGCAGGCAGGCATAGTGAGCGCATAGAGGGCAAGCAGAATACTCAGTCCGCCACTGACGATAAACTGCATAGGGGTCTGTTGGAATCCACACAAATCGACTACCCACATGGTGGCGATGAAGCCGACAGTACCGAAGACGCGCACGGGGGTGAAATCGGTGGTGATATTCATTCCCGCTTTCTCCAAGGCGGTGAATGCCACAGAGTTGTTCAGTGCCAACGTAGGCATGTAGAATGCTACGGAAATGGTGTAGATGGTAAAGAGCCAACCGAACTGAATAGCGTCGCCATACGCGAAACCGTAGATGCCAGCGCCAATCATAAATGTGCCCGCTACGGTATGACATATACTGAGCAATTTTTGTGCGGGAATCCATCTGTCAGCCACAATACCCATCAATGCGGGCATAAAAAGGCTGACAATACCCTGAATAGAATAGAACCAACCGATATGCGTTGCCAATCCGTGTCCGGCAAGATAGGTTCCCATCGAAGTAAGATACGCTCCCCAAACCGCGAACTCTAAGAAGTTGAGGAGAATTAAGCGTGATTTAATGTTTTTCATTGTTGTATTTTTTTTTGTTTATTCTTTTTCTTTCAGTTCAAAGTCCGCTTCGGCAGACGCGACACCATCATACCAACCGTGCGCTTGGGAACGGTCATACGAAAGCGCCACTTTGGTGCTATCCGAAGCATATTTTCCTGTAGTGTCATTCACTACTATTTTTGCGCTGTCAAGGGGAAATGCGCCACCTTTCCAATGATACTTCCCACTTTCGTCTGTATAAAGTGTATCTCTCAATCCCGAATATCCATCACTGATTTCTATAGCCACCAATATATCTTTCAGCGGCTCTTGTTTGGTATCTGTTACCTTTCCTTGTACTTGGAAGTCGGCATAGGGTACACCATATTTCTCCGGAAATTCACACGCCTGAAAACCGAGCAACGCCAATAACGCCGCCAAACTGCGATTGATAAAAGATAATATGTTTCGTTTCATGCCCAATCAGGAGTTGATGTTTTGATTATATGGTTAATTACGTATTCCTGCAAAAATTACACGACAATAAACATTTTCCTTAAAACTCCGATGTAAAATGGAATGTGATATGTTTGTAGTCGTTCTGCGCCATTTGGAGGACGTAGGCGGAGTCTGCCATGAAGACATCACGACCATCTTTGTCGGTGGCCATATACTGGGCTTTGCGTTTTTTGAAGGTTTCCAATTCGGCTTGGTCGTCGGACTCAATCCAGCAGGCTTTGTACATCTGCAGGCTCTCCCAACGGCACTTTGCCTGATACTCGTGTTCGAGACGGTACTGGATGACCTCGAATTGGAGTTGCCCCACGGTACCGATAATTTTGCGTCCGTTCATTTGGCTGACAAACAACTGGGCGACACCCTCGTCCATCAACTGATTGACACCCTTGTCCAGCTGCTTTTGCTTTATCGGGTCGGCGTTTTCGATATACTTGAACATCTCCGGCGAGAACGATGGCAGTCCTTTGAAATGCAGGTTTTCACCCGCAGTGAGCGTATCGCCGATTTTGAAGTTGCCCGTATCCGGCAAGCCGACTATATCTCCTGCATAGGCTTCGTCCACCGTCTCTTTGCGCTGTGCCATGAAACATGTGGGAGAGGAAAAACGCATCTGTTGGTTCTTGCGCACATGCTTATAGTAGGTGTTGCGCTCAAACTTACCTGAGCAAATCTTGAAGAACGCAATGCACGAGCGGTGGTTAGGGTCCATATTGGCGTGAATCTTGAAGCAGAATCCGGTGAATTTATCCTCCATAGGTTCAACCAATCTCTCCTCAGCCTGAACGGGTCGCGGAGAGGGTGCGATACGCACGAAGCACTCCAGCAACTCCTTGACGCCAAAGGTATTAAGGGCAGAACCGAAGAACACGGGAGCCAACTCGCCGGCAAGGTACTCCTCGCGCGAGAAAGGATTATACACTCCCGATATCATCTCGATATCTTCACGCAGTTTGGCAGCGTCCTGTTCGCCTATAAAATTAGTGATTTGCGGGTCGTTCACATCATCGAAACGGAGCGATTCAGTTACGTGGGTTTTGTCGGGCTGATAGAGGTCGAGAGTGGATTGGAAGAGGTACACACCTTTGAACCGTTGTCCGCAGTTGATAGGCCACGACAGAGGGCGCACATGGATACCAAGTTCGCGCTCAATCTCGTCAAGCAAATCGAAGGGGTCTTTGCACTCGCGGTCCA
>JBNMHB010000081.1:0-9946 GCA_050872525.1 Bacteroidales bacterium
CTATCGGGCGGTAACAAACAAACTCTACTATTCGTTCTCGGCGGAGTTTGAGACGCGACTATTCAATACTTATAAGGCGAATACCCGTGAGAAAAAGTCGGCGCCGCTCTCACCTTTGCGGGTGAACCTTGCTTTGGGTCTCGACTATAAGCCTGTGCCGGGGTTGAGTATCTCCTTCTCGCCATTGGCATACAAGATGGTGCATGTGGGCGATACCCTAAACATGAAACAGACCGATTACAGTATTCCAGTGGGGCAGAAGACCCTCAACGACTTGGGTAGTTCGCTGCGTTTGGAATATGTGTGGAAGCCCGTACGAGAGATTGCATTGGAGGGGAAATTCTATATGTACACCAACTATAGGCGTGTGGAATTAGACCTTGAGTTGGACTGCGATTTTATCATCAATCGCTTCTTCTCCGCGCGTATCATGCTCCACCCGCGCTATGATAACACGGTTATATATATGGACGACGAGCGAGCCAAGATACAGTTCCGCGAACTGCTGTCTATCGGTTTCGCACACAAGTTCAGATAATAAGGCAAACTAATTTAAATTATTGATATACTATGGAAATCCGTTCTTACATTGCCGAAAATCGTGCCCGTTTCCACGAGGAGTGGGCGAGTCTCATTCGTATTCCGAGTGTCAGTTGCCAGCCTGAGCACCATGCAGATATGCAACGTTGTGCCGAGCGTTGGCGCGAACTGCTTTTGGCTGCCGGTTGCCAAAAAGCGGAGGTGATGCCCTCTGATGGCAATCCGTTTGTCTATGCCGAATATACCCCCGCAGTGGAGGGGAAGGACGTGCCGACGGTTCTTGTCTATGCGCACTATGATGTCATGCCTGCGGAGCCGTTGGAGCAGTGGGTTTCCAATCCGTGGGAGCCAAATATTCGCGATGGGCGGCTCTATGCACGCGGAGCAGACGACGACAAAGGACAGGCGATGATACAAGCCAAAGCCTTCGAGTATATGGTACGCGAAGGGTTGATGAAATGTTATGTGAAATTCATCTTCGAAGGAGAGGAGGAGATTGGCAGTCCGTCTCTGGAGTCGTTCCTCCACAAGCACAAAGACCTGCTTGCCTGCGACATCATCCTCGTCAGCGACACATCTATGATAGGCAAAGATACACCCTCTATCACTACCGGTTTGCGCGGGTTAGCGTATTGGCAAATTGAGGTGGATGGACCATGCCGGGACCTGCATAGCGGGCATTTCGGCGGGGCGGTGAAGAACCCTATCAACGCCCTCTGCGAGATGTTGTCGCAAGTGGTGGACAAGCACGGACGCATCACTATTCCGCATTTCTACGATGATGTACTGCCTATCCCCGCTGCCGAGCGCGAGATGATAGCGCAAATACCTTTTTCGGAGGAGGCATACTGCCGCGCTATTGACGTGGACGCTACTTTTGGCGAGGAGGGCTACTCCACGCTGGAACGCAACTCTTGTCGCCCGTCGTTCGACATCTGCGGTATTTTGGGAGGCTATACTGGCGAGGGAAGCAAGACCGTTCTGCCCTCGAAGGCGTATGCGAAAGTCAGTTGCCGTCTGGTGGCAAACCAAGACCACGAACATATCAGCAAGGCATTTGCCGACTATATGCAGCAACTGGCACCTGTCGGCGTACGCGTACACGTAACACCCATGCACGGCGGACAGGGCTATGTCTGCCCCATCGACATACCCGCCTACAAGGCTGCCGAGAAAGGCTTTGAGGTGGCTTTCGGCAAACGACCGTTGGCAGCACGACGGGGCGGAAGTATCCCTATCATTTCGGCGTTTGAGCAGATTCTGGGTGTGAAGACCATCCTGATGGGCTTCGGGCTGGAGCAGAATGCCATCCACTCGCCCAACGAGTCGATGGACCTTGAGACATGGGAAAACGGTATCGTTGCCGTAACCGAGTTCTACAAGAATCTGGTGCTGTAACCTGTCGGGTATCCGGTTGACTTCATGATAACAAGTGTAGGTTGTCCATTGGGTAAGTATATGATATTCTTATGTGATTCTTATGTGATTCTTATGTGATTAAGCGGTGGATGTCATTATCTTCGTGGTCAATAATCGGATAGTTTGAGTAATATTATTCCTCCTTTGTCCCCCTCTTTGAGGGGGGGCGAGGAGTTAAATGTTGGTATTTTATGCGAATTACAATCATTGGTCAGGGCAATGTGGCGTGCAATCTGCAGCATGCTTTTGCGCAGAATGGTGTGCGTGCCGAGATGGTATCGAGCAGGGTGGGGCTTGACGCGCTTCCCGAGTCGGATGTGTTTATCTATGCTGTGCGCGATGAGGCGTTGGCGGACGTGGTGGCACAGGTGCATGCCCCGCGTGCTTTGCACCTGCATACATCGGGAACCATGCCCATCTCGGTTTTTGGAGACGACAAACCGCACGCAGGTATTACTTATTTTTTCCAGAGTTTCAGCAAGGCACATCTGATAGAGGACTTTACCACGGTGCCGGTATTTGTCGAGGGGCGCAATATAGACGATATCAGTGCTATCTATACGTTGACGCAAACGATAACGCCGCGTATTTACGAGGCGAACCAGCATGACCGTGAACGCTTGCATGTGGCGGGCGTTTTTGCCAACAACTTCTCGAACCTCATGTACACCTTAGCCGCTGATATTCTGCGAGATACACATATCCCGTTCCAAGCCCTATTGCCCCTGATAGACCAAACAGCGGCGAAGATACACACCCTTTCTCCCCGCGAAGCCCAAACGGGTCCCGCCCGCCGTGGTGACGAGAACGTGATGCACCACCACCTTTCTCTCCTTCCTAACGAAGACCTCCGCACACTCTACCGCCTCCTCTCCAAACTGATACAAGATTCTTAGTTTTGTTCCAATTATAAGATTCGTTCTTCAGGAATAGAGATTATAAATATACATTAATTATGTATACCAAAAAGGAGTACAATCTTTAATGTAAGGTTGTTTAAAATGATGGGTTATAGCGTCCACCCCATCGACTATTACGCGCGAGGTGCAACGTAATTCCAATCGTGATAATCAGTATGTTTTCGCTGTTGCCCAACGAAAATGTGAGAGCCGCAAACACAGTACCTTAGGCAATCACCGCAAAGATGAAACGTTGTGGTGGCGTGTGGAACAGATGATAAGGATGAGTATTGGTCGCCCCGCCGGATAAGCGGCGTGCTTGCCAAAGAGGGTATTCATATATGCGCCCAAACCATTTATAATCACGTCCATGCAGATACGAAGGAAATACATACCTAAAGGTGCGGATTTTACACAATTCTCTGACTCGAAAATTATGAACATTCAGAAAAAACTCAAAAGAAGACCACGAGAACATTGCTTTGGGGTGATGTGTGATTTGTGTAAGTGGCTGTATGTATGTTATATAACATATATGGGCAGGTAGTGGCAGATTAAACAACTTTTTGTTGTGTAAACATTTGTGGGAGCAGATTATTTTTCGTACCTTTGCGCGGTTTTTTGTGGGAGGGCTTTTCGTACGAAAAAAAATCTATACCATGAAGTGTTGAAACAGTCTCCTTTCCGCGCCTGCAAAAACTATGTCTCAATATGCGGAAACAGATATAAAAATGGTAAATAATATCATCTGTAAAATATAAAATCAAAATACAATGAACTTATCAGAATTGACCGACAAAATTTACGCAGAAGGCGTAGAGAAAGGTAATCAGGAAGCACAACAGATTATCGACAAAGCCAATGCGCAAGCGGCTGAGATTGTAGCCAATGCCGAGAAAGAGGCAGAGGCCAAGTTGGCTGCTGCAGAGGCAAAAGCACAGGAGTTGGACAAGAATACACGTGCCGAACTTCGTTTGTTTGCCGAGCAGAGCGTAAACGCACTGAAGACTGAGGTTACTAACCTTCTGACGGGCCAAGTGGCACAAGATAGTGTGAAAGCGGCTACCGCCGACGCACAGTTTATGCAGGGAATTATCCTGAAACTGGCTGAGCAGATGGCAAAATCCGGCGAGGTGGAAATAGATGCCAAAGATGCCGAGGCTCTGAAGGCTTATTTCGCAGCCAATGCCAAAGGTTTGCTCGAGAAGGGCGTACAAATCAACGAGGTGAAAGGTATCAAGACTGATTTCGCTATCAAACCTGCCAAGGGTGGATATAAATTGTCGTTTGGCGAGAAAGAGTTTGTAGAGTACTTCAAAGAGTTCTTGCGTCCACAGTTGGTGGAGTTGTTGTTTTAATGTAATTTGATCTGTTCGCGGTGGATAGAACAGGTGGGAAAGAGGGATATAATGCTCTCCTTAGACCCGCTTTAGACCCGCTTTAGACCCGCTAAATTTCGGTTGCCGAAAAAGGCAGAAACGAGGTGGTCGGCAGATGGTGTAACGAGATAAAATACATTAAAAATGGGATACGAATGTTTATTGGCAGGTTTGCCCGAACTGCGTGCAGGTGGTGAGGCTCCTATGACGATGGAGGCTCTGCTGTTGCTGCTTGAGGAAAACCTGACCGGCAAAGACAAGTTGCTGCTTGACTTGCTCCGTATGACCAACGAGGCACCGGAGATTCTTGAATTGGTGGAGCAGTATGACGAGTCTATTATCGGTCAGCCTGTGTGGTGGGAAGATGCTCGCCAGACCTTGTCGGAAGCGGATTTGCGCACGCAGTTGCTCTATGAATACGGTTTGCACAGCAAAAACAAATTCGTTCGCGCGTGGTTTACCTATAATCAGGATATGAATAATGTGCTGGTGGCAACTATCTGCCGCAAGCACGGATTTGATGTCCGCAAGATGATTGTCGGTCAGAGCCGCGTGGCAGAGATACTGCGTAAGAATCTGCCGCAAAAGGACTTTGGCTTGGGCGGCGTGATGGATAACCTGCAAGAAGTGATGTCGCTTGTGGAAATCGACAACCTGATGGAACGCGAAAAACGTATGGACGCTTTGCGTTTTGTGTGGCTCGAAGAGGCTACATTGTTTGTTGATTTCTCTATCGAGAATGTGCTGGCATACTACCTGCAAGCCGAAATGCTCAATCGATGGTCGCTTCTGACAATGGAACAGGGCGAACAGGTGTTCCGCGATTTGGTAGCGGATATGAAAAAAGGCGTAAACCTTGACGCTACCGAGGCATAAAAACAAAACAGAAAATAACGAAAAAAGATATGACAACAGGAAAAGTAAAAGGTATCATCTCTAACCTCGTTACCGTGGCGGTAGATGGTCCTGTCGCACAAAACGAAATCTGCTATATCGCGCTTGGGGAAACCCGCCTGATGGCAGAGGTCATCAAGGTGATTGGCGATAATGTCTATGCACAGGTTTTTGAATCGACGCGTGGACTGAAAGTCGGCAATACCGTGGAGTTCACCGGACACTTGCTTGAGGTAACGCTCGGTCCCGGTTTGTTGAGTCGTAACTACGATGGTTTGCAGAACGACCTGAACAAACTGACAGGCGTGTTCTTGAAACGTGGAGAGTATAACTTCCCGCTCGATAAAGAGAAATTGTGGAAGTTTGAACCCATCGCCAAAGTGGGCGATAAGGTGGAGGCTGCAGCATGGCTCGGCGAAGTGGACGAGAACCACCAACCGCACAAGATTATGGTGCCGTTCGTGTTTGAAGGCGAATACACCGTGAAGAGTATCGTTGCTGCCGGCGAATACAAGATTATGGATACTATCGCCGTGCTGACCGACGCAGAAGGCAATGACCATGAGGTTACAATGGTACAGAAATGGCCTGTGAAGAAGGCGATTCTGGCATATAAGAGCAAACCGCGTCCATTCAAACTATTGGAAACGGGTGTGCGCACGATAGATACCGCTAACCCGATTTGCGAGGGTGGTACGGGCTTTATCCCCGGTCCTTTCGGTACGGGTAAGACGGTGCTTCAGCACGCTATCTCGAAACAAGCCGAAGCAGACATCGTGATTATCGCTGCCTGCGGTGAGCGTGCCAACGAGGTTGTGGAAACCTTTACGGAGTTCCCTGAATTGGAGGACCCGCATACAGGACGTAAGTTGATGGAGCGTACCATCATCATCGCCAACACATCAAACATGCCTGTGGCATCGCGTGAGGCTTCGGTTTATACATCGATGACAATAGCCGAATACTACCGTTCGATGGGCTTGCGCGTGCTTCTGATGGCTGACTCGACGAGCCGTTGGGCACAGGCATTGCGTGAGATGTCGAACCGTCTGGAGGAGTTGCCCGGTCAGGACGCTTTCCCTATGGACTTGTCGGCAATCATCGGTGCTTTCTACGCACGTGCAGGATATGTGTACCTCAACAACGGTGCAACCGGTTCGGTAACTTTCCTCGGTACGGTTTCGCCTGCGGGTGGTAACCTGAAAGAGCCTGTAACGGAAGGTACGAAGAAAGTGGCACGCTGCTTCTACGCACTTGAGCAGGCACGTGCCGACCGCAAACGCTACCCGGCAGTGAACCCGATTGACTCTTATTCCAAATATGTGGAGTATCCCGAATTTGAGGAATATATTGCACAACTTATTAATAAGGAGTGGTTGCCGAAAGTGAACGACATGAAGACCTACCTGCTCCGCGGTAAGGAAATTCAAGAGCAAATCAACATCTTGGGTGATGACGGTGTGCCTGTTGATTACCATGAGGAGTTCTGGAAATCGGAAGTTATCGACTTTGTGATTCTGCAACAAGACGCCTTCGATAAGATTGACGCAGTCTGCCCGTTGGAGCGTCAGGAGTATATGCTCGACCTCGTGATGGACATCTGCCGACACGACTATGACTTCCAAAATTTCTTGGATGTGAACGACTACTTCAAACGCGTCATCAACCTGTGTAAACAGATGAACTATAGCGAGTTCCACTCCGCTGAGTTTGAAGAATATCAGAAAAAATTAAACGAATTATTGGCTGAGAAACAAATAAAAGGATAACGACTATGGCAAAAGCATTTCAAAAGATTTACACCGAGATTACGGCAATCACGAAAGCAACCTGTTCGCTGAAAGCCGAGGGTGTGGGTAACGATGAACTCGCTACCGTAAACGGCAAACTTGCCCAAGTCGTTAAGATTATGGGCAACGATGTAACACTCCAGGTGTTCCAAGGTACAGAGGGTATCCCTACCAATGCGGAAGTGGTGTTCCTCGGTAAGGCTCCTTCGCTGCGCGTGAGCGACCAGTTGGCAGGACGTTTCTTCAACGCTTATGGCGAGCCTATCGATGGCGGACCCGATGTTGAGGGCGAGGAAGTGGAAATTGGTGGTCCGAGTGTGAACCCCGTGCGTCGTAAACAACCATCGGAACTGATTGCAACAGGTATCGCGGGTATCGACTTGAACAATACCCTCGTTTCCGGTCAGAAGATTCCTTTCTTCGCCGACCCTGACCAACCGTACAACCAAGTGATGGCAAACGTGGCACTGCGTGCAGAGGCCGACAAGATTATCTTGGGTGGTATGGGTTTGACCAACGATGACTACCTCTACTTCAAAAACGTGTTCTCCAATGCCGGTGTGCTCGACCGTATCGTGTCATTTGTGAACACCACCGAGAACCCGCCTGTAGAGCGTCTGCTTATCCCCGATATGGCTCTGACGGCTGCCGAGTACTTTGCTGTACAAAAGCATGAGAAAGTGCTTGTCCTGCTGACCGATATGACGCTTTATGCCGACGCATTGGCTATCGTAAGTAACCGTATGGACCAGATTCCGTCGAAGGACTCTATGCCGGGTTCACTCTATTCCGACTTGGCAAAAATCTACGAGAAAGCCGTGCAGTTCCCTGAGGAAGCCGGTGGCGGTTCTATCACAATCATTGCCGTTACAACCCTTTCGGGCGGCGACATCACACACGCTATTCCTGATAACACGGGTTATATCACCGAGGGTCAGTTGTACCTCCGCCGTGATTCCGACATCGGAAAAGTGGTTGTCGATCCGTTCCGTTCGCTGTCGCGTCTGAAACAATTGGTTGCAGGTAAAAAAACGCGCGAAGACCATCCGCAAGTAATGAACGCCGCTGTTCGTTTGTATGCCGACGCCGCAAACGCCAAGACAAAGAAAGAAAACGGTTTCGACCTCACCAACTACGACGAGCGTTGCTTGGCATTTGCCAAGGACTACTCGCGCGAGATTTTGGCTATCGACGTGAATATCAACACCACACAGATGTTGGATGTGGCGTGGACATTGTTCGCAAAATATTTCAACCCCGAAGAGGTCAACATCAAACAAGCCCTTGTTGATAAATATTGGGCAAAATAAGTAAGTTTTCATGGCAATTACTTATCAATTCAATAAAACATCCCTGCAATCGCTTGAGAAGAATCTCAAGATGCGGCAGCGTACCCTCCCTACGCTTCAGAGCAAAGAGTCGGCTCTACGTCTCGAAGTGAAGAAAGCGAAGAAGGAAATCGCCGAACTCGACGAGGAGGTGAACCGCCGTATCAAGGATTACGACCAGATGTTGGCGCTTTGGGGAGAATTTGACACCAGCCTTATTCACGTGGATGATGTGAAGATGTCTGTCAAGAAGATTGCAGGCGTGCGCATCCCCGTCTTGGAGGAAGTGGTCTATTCTACTAAAGAGTTCAGTCTGTTCTCCAGTCCGAAGTGGTTTGCAGACGGATTTGAGCAACTCAAGGCGATAGCCGATGTCGGTATCCGTCAGGAGTTTGTGCGCCGTAAGGTGGACTTGCTGGAGTATGCCCGCAAGAAAACCACTCAAAAAGTTAACCTCTTTGAGAAGGTGCAGATCCCCGGCTATCAGGACGCTATTCGCAAGATTAAACGCTTTATGGAAGACGAAGAGAACCTCTCTAAGTCCAGTCAGAAAATCGTAAAAGCCAAGCGTGAGGCAGAAGCCCGCGAGGAAGAACAAAAAGCAAAGGAGGTGGCTGTATGATCACACAAATGAAGAAGTACACCTTCTTGGTGTTCCATCGCGACTATGAGGCTTTCTTGGAGCAACTGCGCAATCTCGGCGTGGTTCATATCACAGAGAAAGCCGCTGGTATGGCTGATGACGAGCAACTCCAGACACTCTTGCAGAAAGCCGGTGCGCTCAAGAAAACTATCGCGCAAGGGGCGCCCGACCAACTCTTGCAGGAGAAATCAAATATCGAACAGCGTATTGCCGCCACTCGTAAAGAGGTTGAGCGTATGGCTGTTTGGGGCAATTTCTCATCGAAGCGTATCGCCGAACTGCGCCAAGCAGGATATGATTTGCGCTATTACACTTGCTCCAAGACAAAGTTCTCGGAGGAGTGGGGGATAGCCCTCACCACTGTTGGTTCGACCACCTATTTTGTGCAGGTGGTGAAAGCCGGTGAAACACCCGCAGAATTGCCCGATTTCTGCCAACAGCAGACGCTCAACGAGAAGTCTTCTGCTGATTTGGCGAAGGACGTCGAGGGGCTCAACGGGCTTTTGGTGGCGCAGAACGCGCGTATCGAATTGTGGGCAAAAGAGAATATTCCTGCGCTGAAGCAAGAACTGCAAGACACGTTACAACAGATTGATTGGAAGCGTGTTACGCTCAATACAGACACATTGGCGGAAGGTAGCCTGAAATTGTTGGAGGGCTTTTGTCCTATCGATAAGGAGCAGGAACTCAACCAACTGCTTGAGCAACAGCATATCTATTATCAAGAGGAAGATCCAAACGAGACAGACAACACACCTATCAAATTGCGCAACAATTGGTTTACGAAGATGTTTGAGTGCCTGACCGGTATGTATGGTTGGCCCTCGTATGGTGAGTTCGACCCGACGCCTGTTCTCGGACCGTTCTTCCTGCTCTTCTTCGCCATCTGTATGGGCGATTGCGGCTATGGACTTCTCCTTATTTTAATAGGTTTCCTTATTTCAAAGGGCAAACTCAAGATTCAGATGTTCGAAGGTATCGGACCTATCATTACTACTTTGGGTGTAGGCACGGCGGTCATTGGTATCTTCTTGGGTACGTTCTTCGGTATCGA
>JBNMHB010000082.1:0-9805 GCA_050872525.1 Bacteroidales bacterium
CTCTATATCGACGACCATTTGTTGCCGTGGGGACGCCTTCGAGACCTGAAAACGCAGGCGCAGAAAGCCAATATGGTGGTTGTTACCAAATGTCCCGATGAGATGCGGCCTATCGACCAGCGTGTTATCAGCAATCGTTTAGGGTTGGCTACTTTTCAGCAACTATATTTTTCCCATATCCGTTATGGCAAGATAGCAGCATCGGGGCGACCGTTGGTGGTAACAGGAATTGCGCAGAATGCCTATCTTATGGAGCATATCCGCCGCCAATTCCCCAAGGCGGAACTGATGGCGTTCTCCGACCACCACGCTTTCACGCCTGCGGATATACGCCGTATAGAGGAACGCGCACGAGGGTTCGATTTCGTACTGACCACCGAAAAAGACTACCAGCGTTTCCTGCTCACGCCGCTGCCTGAACATATAGGCAACCGCTTGCAGACCATACCCATCGAGGTGGATTTGCGCGACCAGCAGTCCGACTTTGAACAGGCTATTCTCACCTACGTCCGCGAAGCCCTGCGGGAAGAACGATGAATAAGGAGTAAAGAATAAGGAATAAGGAATAAGGAGTAAAGAGTAAAGATAATTATGAATGTTCTTGCTATCCTCAGGGTATCCACAGGGTATCCACAGGGTATCCACAGGGAAAATTATGTATCGCTATCGTAAAAGTATATAATTCTTAATTCTTCATTCCTAATTCAAAGTGAGGAGGATAGCCTATCCTATAACTATCCTATAACCATCCTATAACAAATCGAGCAAACGTTCCTAATAAGCGAAATTAATAATG
The DNA here is from genome assembly GCA_050872525.1 of Bacteroidales bacterium. Lineage (GTDB taxonomy): Bacteria > Bacteroidota > Bacteroidia > Bacteroidales > Paludibacteraceae > Colicola. Next base: position 797 of record JBNMHB010000082.1, read on the forward strand.
GTTTATTAATGGTTACTTATATGTTCAACAGAATTAACGATTAATGATACGCTAATTAACGTTCACATACACACATGCACTTTCTAAAACTCATACGCCGTTTTGTCCCGCCTTACAAGGGCGAGATGGCACTTAATATCTTTTTCAACCTCCTTTCCACTATCCTTTCGCTGTTCTCTTTTGCGGCGATTATCCCCGTGCTTCAGATACTTTTCGGCTTGAGCGAGACTACGGCGCAATATATCGATTTGGCTACAGTCGCCTCGTTAAGTGATTGGCTTTCTGCACTCAAAAACAACCTTTATTGTTGGATGGGTGAGCAGATGATTGTGCACGGAGGCGGCTATATGCTCTTTCTTTTGGGGCTTTTCCTGGTCGTTATGACGGGGTTCAAAGTGTTGGCTGCATGGTTGGCGAATTTCTACATGGTGCCTATCCGCACAGGCGTGTTGCGCGACCTGCGTAAGTCGCTCTACGACAAAGTAGTCAGCCTCCCTATCGGCTATTTCACAGAGGAGCGCAAGGGCGATGTCATGTCCCGTATGACCAACGATGTCAACGAGGTGGAGGCAAGTATTATGGCGGCGTTGGATGTGCTTTTCAAGGACCCGATAATGCTCCTTATCTATCTCATCACACTCTTCTGTATATCGTGGCAACTGACGCTTTTCGTCTTGGTGTTGTTGCCCGTGGCGGGGTTGCTCATCGGGCGAGTAGGGCGTTCACTCAAGCGTGCTTCGCAGCATGGGCAGGAGCAAAATGCGGAGATTCTCACACAGATAGACGAGACACTCGGCGGCTTGCGCGTGGTCAAAGCCTTTAACGCAGAGGATAAACTCAAGCAGCGTTTTCTCAATCTGATTAACGATACCCGCCGCACGTTCAATCGTATCAACCGTCGTTACTATCTTGCGCACCCTGTCAGCGAGTTTCTCGGCACGGCACTTATTGCCGTCATTCTTTGGTTTGGCGGAATTTTGATTCTCTCCGACCATAGCACCATCGACGCCGCTACGTTCATCTACTATTTAGTCATCTTCTATTCTATCATCAATCCTGCCAAAGACCTCAGCAAGGCGGGCTACGGTGTGCGCAAAGGTATGGCTTCCTTGGAACGTATCGACAAGATACTCAATACCCAATCCAATATTGTGGAGCAGACCGACCCGAAACCATTGCATGCCTTCTGCGACCGGATAGAGTACCGCGATGTATGTTTCTCCTATAGGGAGGATGTGCCTGTTCTACGCCATATCAATCTCTCTATCCGCAAAGGGCAGATGGTGGCTTTGGTAGGGCAGTCCGGTAGTGGTAAAACTACCTTGGCTGACCTCCTTCCGCGTTTCTACGACCCGCTTTCCGGTGCTATCACCATCGACGGCACGGATATACGCAATGTCAGCACCTACGACCTGCGTGCGCTGATGGGAAACGTCAATCAGGAGGCTATCCTCTTCAACGACAGTTTCTATAATAACATCACGTTTGGCGTGGATACCACTCAACCTGCGCCCAACGGACAGACATGGCAGCAGGCAGTGGAGGCGGCTGCACGTATAGCCAATGCACACGATTTCATTATGGCCACGCCCGATGGATATGGTACGTACATCGGCGACCGTGGTTCGCGCCTAAGCGGAGGGCAACGCCAACGCATATCTATTGCCCGCGCTATCCTCAAGAACCCGCCTATACTGATTCTCGACGAAGCCACTTCGGCATTGGATACCGAGAGCGAAAAGGCAGTGCAACAGGCGTTGGAACATCTAATGAAAGACCGTACCACGCTGGTTGTTGCACACCGCCTTTCTACCATTCGCAACGCCGACCTTATATGTGTTATGCACGAGGGTGAGATAGTAGAGCAAGGACGCCACGCCGACCTCCTCGCCCTGAATGGTTACTACCGCCGCCTCGTGGATATGCAAAACGGACGATAGGTATTTCGCCGTATCCTGATGCTGTCAAGAGTGGGTGATTCAGCAAGGGATAAGCAAGGGATAAGCAAGGGATAAGCAAGGGATGAACATTCCGTCTATACTACATATACATATATAAGGGATGTCGTTTCCGTGCGGCGACAAACAGAGTATGATATACAAAAGAGAGGCTACTTGACTTTGTGTCGGGTAGCCTCTCTTGTTGTATGATATATATTGAACCTTTATCGCATAATCTTGATGGTTCCGCGAGTGGTCTGTACGATATACACACCTCTCGGCAAATCCATCGTATAGATATTCTCGTTGGTGGTAGCCACTTTGCGCCCTTGTATATCGTAGATATTCACCCATTCGCCTGCCTGATATACCTCCTCGATACCCATCGGTTGAACAGCCGTAACGCATACTACATAGTGTCGCACGTTGATATAGTCGCTTACGGTATAGACTATCGGTACCAGATTGCTGTTGCTGAAATCAACGCTGCCGTTTTCGTCTGCCTGTTTGCACAGCACGTGCGTAGTGGCATCGCTCAGTTTGATAGAGGGTGTTAGTGATTCCAATGCGGTGCCTTCGGGCATCACCAAACTGATACTGTCCTTATCTTGATAGATAGTGGCGGCATTGCCGTCGATGGTAAACGACTGTATTTCCAACTTGGGCAAGGCGATGGTCGATGTGGTGTTGAGCAGGTAATCCACACATGCGTCTATCAGTTTCTTTCCCTCTCCGGTCAGGCGTTTGCTGCTTTGGATAGAGAGTGGGAAGCAGATATATTTCTTGCCCCCGCGCAGCGAAGCAGGCACCTCGTGCAGGAAAGTCTCCTCCTTGCCGTCTGCGGTATATTCTTCGCCGCGGGTGGCAGCGGTGGCCAAGCAGAGTGTACCCTGATAGTCCACTGCTGCGGGCATTAGTCCCTTGCCTACCACAGAATCAATCACTTGAATCGCATCACCTTGTTTTTTGCCCATTGCCTTGATAATAGGGTGGGTGGGCTGTACTACACGTATGGATTTATTGTTGATACTGCCGTTGTCGGGGTCGTCCCAATCGAGACGGCTTTCCGAGTAGGAGAATGACTTCATATTCAGCACGGGCATACTGATTTGGTTACCGCGTGCCAATGCCATAATTTCCCCGTTGTTGGCATCTACATCTTCCGAGATAAGCACCCACTTATATTTCGCATATTGTGTCTTATCGCGCAGTTGGCTTTGTGCCTTGCGGGGGACCATATTTTTCCCTTTGCTCTTTAAGTACAAATATACGCCGTCTTTCTCATAAGCACCTGTGTTTTTGTAGAGATAGAGTACGGGGTTGTTGCCGGGGTCAAAAGTCGTAACGGTTAGTTTGCCGGTGATGGTGTTTCCGCCTGATACACTGATAGTGAACGGATAAACACCCGCCGTGGTGGGTGTGCCGCTGATAGTGTACGTGCCATTGCTTCCGCTTCCCGTTATTCCTGCCGGTGTGCCGTTGGTCCATGTGAGAGTGATATCATTTTCGCTCAATGCGTAGTAGCGGAATGTAAATCCGTCGATGGCTTCGTTGGTAAATCCGTCCTGCACGGTATCTGAGGTGGCTTCAATCTTTGAGGTGATAGTCAGTTTGCCGCTGAGCGAGTTGGTTATTACATTATCTTGGTTGTATGCCACCACCTTATATATATATGTTCCGACAGGGCAGTTGGCAGTTCCGCTCAGGGTCAGCGTGTCGCCAATGCCGTCGCTGTTGCCTTTGTTGAGACTGATACCGGTGGCACTCGCCCCCTCCCATTCCAAGACGGTCTTACCCTTGCTGTTGTATTTGGTGTAGTAGGTAACAGGTGCCATCAAGCGGGTTTGCAATACATTCTGCGTGGAGTCATTGCCCTTTATCCAACTTACACGCGGTTCATCTGCCACCCGTAACGAGAAACCTAACAATCTACATTGACCGTTGATGGCTTTTACGATCACCACATGCTCGCCTGTGGAGATGCTGTAGCGGCGGATAGTATAGTTGTCTTTATTGAACTGCAAAGGTTGGAGAATACCGTCTATATATACCTCAAAGTACTGGTTGTCGCCGGGCTTTGTTCCTTTGGTATCCTGTTTCTTGTCCTTCGCATAAATAGAGAACTGGTCATATCCGCTGAAATGGAAAGTGTAGGTATGCCCATTCTCCATACGGTGTTCGCGCCCCGATGAACCTTTGGTAAACTCATCCTTGGCAGAAGCCGAGGCGGAACTAATAGATGCTATTGTTCCCTTAAACCAACCGTCTATTGCCTCGCAGGCAGTGGTGGTCTCGTTGGTGGTCATGCCGTTGGTTCTGTCCGTGCCGTTGGTGTTGAATGTAGCCAAATCGCTTGCATTACGGGCGGCATAATACACCTCATACTCCCGTCCGTTGAAGATACTGAGCGTCCCTCCGTAGCCGCCTGCGATTTTCTCGGCTTCATAGATACCGGGCATGTGGGTAGTGAGGTCAGAAGACGGCACTTTCACGTTGAAAGTAATCGTATAAGTCTGTGTACTGCCGTCCTCGGCAGTAACCACTACCGAAGCCTTGCCCGTTGCCGACGCGGCTTGTGTGATGTTCAGCGTGGCTTTGCTGTCATTAACGATGGCTGTTACATTCGGCACACCCGAATAGTCGGCAGGCAGCGTAACACTATAGTCCAACGTCTTTGCATCAAAATTCGACACACTCGTCCCATCATATTTCAATTCCTTCAGCGTTGCATCATCAGACTTCTGCGCAGGTGTAGAACCGGCGGTAGAAAACTTGACTGCATATAAATATACAGATGCTGTTTTTGCTCTAAAAGAGATATAGTAGGTTTTGGTGGGGTCTAATCCTGACAATGTACACTTGTTTGCTCCTTTGGTGGTAACTGCAAAAGAATTTTGAGCAACAATATCAGTTCCATTTTCAGAGGCTACAATCAGAAATTCTTTTCCGGCATCAGCATAACCGTATGCGGTAGTAGAAGAGATGCCTTTCACTAAAAAGACCACTTGGCGTCCTTTGACAAAGTCAGAAACGACCTTTAACTCTTGTTGGGGAACATTCGATGAGGTGTTTTTAACTTCAGCGTCTTCAGGTGTCATCTTGAAAGATTTGCTTGAACCGCTAAATGCACCATTATCTTTGTTTTGATATGCACAATTATTTGCCTGCTGATATGGTTTGAAGGCATCTTGTCCTATGATTAGCACATCGATTTTAACTTCCAATGGCACGAATTTGTCAAGTGAAACGCCCGCCCACACATTGAAGATTCCTGCCCATAGTGTAAAGGCAATGAAAAATACTTTTTTGAATATGTTTTTCATAACTTTGAGTATTAAAGTGTTACAAATTTCGATATTATTCCACGTTGCAAAGGTACGTCATTTCGCCCACGCGCGTGTATATATAGTGTGTTTTTTTGTGGATTATTTGACGTTGAACATTCCGTGAAAAAATAATTTGTGGGTGTCGTGTTTTTTTTGTACCTTTGTAGCGTTTTTGTAGTAGGCGGGCGATATGGTAACGGCGCGACTACGAAAAGAATAGCATTGGAACGGTACTAAAACGCTGATATACAGCGATTTAATTACAAATAATCACTATTGAGATAAGATGAAGTTGAAGATTTTTACACTTGCAATGATTGCACTTCTTGGCATTATGACGGTTTCTGCACAAGAAGTTGATAAAGCCACCGTAGAAAGTCAAGCCAAGGCTGCGCAGGCCGCTGCTGCTGACTTGAAGAAAGTAGATATCGGCGAACAGGCATGGAAATTTTCGGGCGTAGTAGGTCTCAATGCTGCGGCTACCGGACTTTGGAACTGGGCTGCCGGTGGTAACAATAACGTTAATGCAGTGGCTTCCACCAAGTTTCGTCTGCTCTATCACGAGAACAATATGGCATGGGATACCAACCTCGACCTTGAGTACGGACTTTCGTGGATTGACCAGGACCACGACAAGTTTCAGAAATCGAGCGACCGCATAAACCTGACCACTAAGTTCGGTTGGGAGTTTCATAAAACATGGTATCTGACCGTTCTCGGCGGCTTCCAGAGCCAGTTTGACCTCGGTCGCAACTACAACGGTACTGCCGACTTCGACCCGATTATCTCCAAATTCCTGGCACCTTCCTACACCGACATCTCGATCGGTATCGACTGGAAACCCAATGATATTTTCTCGGTTTATCTGTCTCCTGTGGCAGGGCGTCTGACAACTGCCTATGTGAGCAAACATCTCAATGAGAAATATGCCGAAAATTATCCTGTCAAAGAGGGCGAGGTTTCTGGTTTGGAGTATGCGCTGAAAGAGAAATATGCTGTTTGGAAATACACCACTGATGAGGAAACGGGTGAAGTGAAAAAAGACTTCCGCAGCAATATCCGTTGCGAGTTGGGTCTTTCGCTCAAGGGGGCTATCAACTACACCTACAAGGACCTGAAGATTATGACTACTCTTGGTCTCTATACTCCGTATGCATGGGACAAGACCAAAATCTACACCGATACCGACGGCAAGATGTATGCTGACCTCGGAAACGGAAAAGATTTCTCGGCTATGGACTTTGCCGGCTATCGCGATAACAATCGTCGTTTCGGTAATTTCGATGTGGATTGGGACGTGGCTATCTCGTATCAATTCTTGAAGTGCCTGCAAGTGTCTCTGACCACCTCTATGAAATACTACAACGGTGTGAAGATAGACAAGACTATTACTGCCGAAGACGGAACGAAGACTATCTCCTCTGCCGAGCGTGTTCAGTTTAAGGGCATATTGGGTATAGGTATCGGCTATTCGTTCTGATAATGCATAATGCACAATGCGGTGCATATTAATTGTTAATTCTTAATTGTTAATCATCCTGTGGATTCCTTGGATTCTCTGGAGCAGAACTTGCAGCAGTTGTTGGAGCGCTATGCGGCGTTGCAAGAGGAGAATGCGGCTTTACGGGTGAAAAACGAGGGGCTGAAACAGGATTTGGAGGAGAGTCACGCCGAACTGAATGATCTGCGCAGAGAGTGTCGCAACTTGCACGTTGCCAATAGTATGCTTGGCTCGCAGGAGACCCGTACGGAGGCGTATGGCAAACTCACACAGATGATTCGGCAAGTGGATAAAGCCATTGAGTTAATTAAGAATTAAGAATGATGAATTAGGAATGGGAGCGGATAAACAACATATCACTTTGCGATTGGCGGCGCATAATGTGTCGCTTGATATATATCGGGAACAGGAACAGGCATACCGCGAAGCGGGCGATTTCCTCAACCAACGCTATCTGCTCTATTCGCAGCGAATGCCCAAAGCCTCGGCGGAGCAGTTGTGGCTCTATGTGGCGCTCGAGGCAGCACTCAACTGGAAAACCACCGCGCACGCCAAGAGCCTCGAACCGGTGGACAAGAAATTGACAGAGTTGAATACGTTGCTGCAACAAGCCTTGGCAGAAGGCGGGCAACCGGATAAAACGAAAAAATAAACCATAAAAACAATTACTATAATGTTACTCGAAATTAGTGCAGTACTTTATATCTTAATCGCCGTGGGCTGTGCCCTTGTGGGAGCAGGTATATGCTATGCGATTTTCCGCTATAGTAGTGCCAGTATTCTCAAAAAAGCCGAAGAAGAGGCTGAAGTACTGAAGAAAAACAAAATCATTGAGGCAAAAGAGAAATTTATTGCCTTGAAGTTAGAACATGAGAATCGCGTTCGTGAGCAGGAAAAGAAACAACAACAGCAGGAACAACGCCTTCAGCAACGTGAGCAACAACTCAATCAGCGTCAGGGCGATATCCAGCGTGCGCAGAACGATGTAAACCAGAAGACTCAGCAACTTGAACAGCAGCAGAAAGCCATCGAGTTCAAATCTCAAGAGATTGAGCGTATGCACCACCAGGCAGAACAACAGTTGGAGCAACTGAGCGGAATCTCTGCCGAGGATGCCAAAAAGCAGTTGATTGACGCGCTGAAAGATGAGGCGAAGACTGCCGCTATGTCGTATATCAACGAGATAATGGACGACGCACGCCTGACAGCCAACAAAGAGGCCAAGAAAATTATTATTCAGACTATCCAACGTGTGTCCAGCGAGACCGCAGCGGAGAACACTGTCTCGGTTTTCCACATTGACAACGACGAAGTGAAAGGCCGTATCATCGGACGCGAGGGACGTAATATCCGCGCTCTTGAGTCTGCCACGGGTGTGGAAATCATTGTGGACGATACGCCGGAGGCTATCACTCTGTCTGCTTTCGACCCCGTGCGTCGCGAGATAGCACGCCTCAGTCTGCACCAGTTGGTACAAGACGGACGTATCCACCCCGCGCGTATCGAGGAAGTGGTGGCTAAGGTTACGAAGCAAGTGGAGGACGAGATTATCGAGACCGGTAAGCGCACCACTATCGACTTGGGTATCCATGGTCTGCACCCCGAATTGGTGCGCTTGGTGGGTAAGATGAAATATCGCTCCAGTTATGGTCAGAACCTGCTTCAGCACGCACGCGAGACAGCCAACCTCTGTGCTGCGATGGCGAGCGAGTTGGGGCTGAACGTGAAAGCCGCACGCCGCGCCGGTTTGCTGCACGATATAGGCAAGGTGGCAGACGAAGATGTGGAACTGCCGCATGCTGAATTGGGTATGAAACTCTGCGAGAAATACGGAGAGAAACCGGATATCTGCAACGCCGTAGGTGCCCACCACGACGAATGTGAGATGAAGACGCTGATTGCACCTATCGTGCAAGCCTGCGACGCCATCTCCGGCGCACGGCCGGGCGCACGCCGCGAGATTGTGGAGAGTTATGTGAAGCGTCTGAACGACTTGGAGAATATGGCAATGTCCTTCCCCGGTGTTATCAAAACCTATGCGCTGCAAGCAGGACGCGAACTGCGCGTTATCGTGGGGGCGGATAAGATCAGCGACAAGGATACCGAACTCCTTTCGTTTGATTTGGCAAAGCGTATCCAAGACGAGATGACCTATCCCGGACAGGTGAAGGTAACGGTTATCCGCGAGACACGCGCTATCAACTACGCGAAATAATCCATAACACTTCGATACTGATAGACA
>JBNMHB010000083.1:0-9800 GCA_050872525.1 Bacteroidales bacterium
ATCCTCTCGGTATCCACCCGATATCCACCCGACTTTTATAATGAGGATTTACGGATGGCGAACCAAGAATTATTCACCCAATGCGACCTGATTGTTAATTTTTTGCATTGGCTATATACTCCGCTATCTGCACCGCATTGAGGGCGGCCCCTTTGCGAATCTGGTCGCTTACGCACCAGAAACTCAGTCCGTTATCGTCGGTAATATCCTTGCGCACACGCCCCACAAACACTTCGTCGCGCCCGCTCAGGAAAAGCGGCATGGGGTCTTCTTTCTCTGCGGGATTATCCATCAGCACGCACCCTTTCGCGCATGCAAAAGCCTCTTTGGCTTGCTCCGCCGATATGGGGTTCTCGGTCTCTACCCACACACTCTCCGAGTGCGCACGCAGCGACGGCACACGAACGCAAGTGGCTGATACTCTGATGTCTGAGTGCATTATCTTGCGTGTCTCGTTGTGCATTTTCATCTCCTCTTTGGTGTAGCCGTTGTCGGTGAAAACGTCCACTTGCGGAATCAGATTGTACGCCAACTGATACGGAAAACGCTCCACGGTGGGCGTCTCACCGTTGGTGATTTGTCGGTATTGGTCTTCCAATTCGTGCATGGCTTGCAAGCCTGCTCCGCTCGCCGCCTGATAGGTCGATACACGCACACGGCGTATATGGCTCAGATTCTCAATGGCTTGCAGCGCGACCACCATCTGGATAGTGGTGCAGTTGGGGTTGGCGATGATGTTGCGCGGACGCACCAATGCATCGGCGGCATTCACCTCCGGAACCACCAAAGGCACATCCTCGTCCATACGGAAAGCCGACGAGTTGTCTATCAGGACAGCCCCATAGCGCGTGATGTCGTCGGCATACTCACGCGAAACTGATGTCCCTGCCGAAGCAAACGCAATATCCACCCCGCGAAAGGCGTCGCCATGCTCCAAAAGTTGCACCTTGTGCGATTTTCCCAAGAAAAGATATTCGGTTCCTGCACTGCGTGAGGAACCGAATAATCGAAGTTCGGTAATAGGAAAGTGGCGCTCAGCAAGCACTTTGAGCAATTCTTGTCCGACGGCACCCGAGGCACCAACAATCGCAACGACCATATTGTTTCTTTGGTTATGGACGGAGTGCAAACCGAATGCCGCGCTCCGCCCGTGTTAGTATTCAATTATTGCAGCGCAATAGTTGTCTCAGCATCTGTTACATCGAAGGAGATTTTTCCCTCGCGTGCGAGCCAACCGAGAGCCATGTTCAGTTCAGCCTCTTTCAGTTTGGTTGCTTTCTTCAGAGCCTTGGTTGTGAGCGCACCGCCTTGCAGTGCATTCCAGATAAGTCCGGCATTCTCACCAATTTTGCTTGTAATCATACGACAAATACCTTTAATAAATTTAGTTACTATAGAGAGGATTTTCCTCTCCTTATATATATTATCCTTTTTGTTTCTCTGAGCAGTGTTAGTATTTCTTGAATACCAAGCAGGCGTTGTGTCCGCCAAAGCCAAACGTGTTGCTTATCGCATATCGCATATCGCGATGTTGCGCCTTGCCAAACGTCAAGTTCAGCCCATAATCGATATTCGGGTCGCGGTCCTCTTCGTCGTGGTTGATAGTCGGCGGTACGATACTTTCGTGCAATGCCAGCACCGTCGCCAACGCCTCTATAGCCCCCGTCGCGCCGAGCAAGTGTCCGGTCATCGACTTGGTCGAATCGAGATTCATCTTGTAGGCATGGTCGCCGAAAAGGGTTTGTATCGCTTTCAGTTCCGCCACATCTCCAAGCGGCGTGGAGGTGCCGTGTGTATTCACATAATCCACCTCGTCAAGCGCGATTCCGGCGTCCTCTATCGCATGTTTCATCACGTGTTGCGCGCCGTAGCCTTCCGGGTCGGGGGCAGTCAAGTGATAGGCGTCCGAGGTCATTCCCTCGCCTACCATCTCGGCGTAAATCTTCGCGCCGCGTGCTTTCGCATGCTCATATTCTTCCAACACAAGGCATGCCGCACCCTCGCCCAACACAAATCCGTCGCGCGAAGCGGAGAACGGACGGCAAGCCGTCTCGGGCGAATCATTGCGCGACGACAACGCGTGCATGGCATTGAAACCACCCACACCACCGGGCGTGATGCACGACTCGGCACCACCCGTCAGCAACACATCGGCATGACCGATACGAATCATATCAAACGCCTGCGCAATAGCGTGCGACGATGACGCGCAAGCCGATGATACCGCAAAACTCGGACCTTTCAGACCGAACAGCAGCGATATATGCCCCGCGCCGATACTCAATATCACTTTCGGAATAAAAAACGGGTTGAAATGTGGCGTGCCATCACCCTTGGCAAAGTCGGTAATCTCACGCTCAAACGTGTGCAAACCACCCATTCCGCTACCCCATATAACACCTATGCGCTCATGGTCTTCTGTCTCCAAGTTTAGCCCGGAATCGCTCATCGCCTCTTTGGCAACATACACCGAAAACTGTGCATAGCGGTCCAAGCGTTGCACTTCTTTGCGGTCGAGAAACGTACTCGGGTCGAAACCTTTCACCTCCGCTGCGAATTGTGTCTTAAAATGAGTAGCATCAAACTGAGTAATCGGCCCTACTCCGCTTTTGCCTTCTTTCAGCGCATTCCACGTGTCGGACACATTGTTGCCGATAGGTGTCAGCGCACCCAATCCGGTAATTACAACTCGTCTTAATTCTTTCATATCTATCGGGTTGAGAGCACTTGCCATCACGGAAGAAACCCCTCTTTGTTTAATTTGAAAATAGGGCAAAACCATTCTGCTTGCCGTAGTTGGGAGAATACACCAAACGCAGGAGAATGTACCAAACGCCCGTTAATGAATAGTTATACTATAGAAGATGTACTACACTCCTAATTTTTACTATACAGCATACGAGCCTACAGTATTCCCGTATGCTCGCAAACTATATTAAAACGGCTCGTCAATTAAGCAAGAGCCTCTTTTACATAAGCGATAGCGTCGCCTACGGTCGAAATCTTCTGGGTATCCTCGTCAGGAATAGTGATGTTGAATTCTTTCTCAAATTCCATAATCAGTTCCACTGTATCCAACGAGTCGGCATTCAGGTCTGCTTGGAAGTTTGCGTCAGCGGTTACTTGGCTATCTTCCACGCATAATTTATCTACAATGATTGCCTTTACTTTCGATTCGATTTCTTGTTCGGTCATAATTGTTATCTTTAAGTTAATAAAAAACTCGCTGATTGCCCGCCGTCTATTATCGTTGCCGATATGTGCCACGTGCGTTTCAACAAAAAGCGGTGCAAAATTACTGCTTTTTTCCCGAATATGCAAATTTTATCCTTTTAATCGTCATTTAATGTTACAAAAAGAGCATTTTTTGCAACTTTTAGCCACACTCGTACCGCCTATTCTATTTTTTCTTTTATACGCCCCACCCCACATACAGCATACAATAGACAATAAAGAAAAAAACATAGATAGAGATATATGCTATACATATATAGCCTGTCCCCCCCTACCACTCACCTACCACTCACCTCTCTTATACCTCTCTTATACCTCTTTTACGACATCTCTACCCCTTGCTCATCCCTTGCCTATCCCTTGCTAAAATTCTGCTATCTGCCCCGTACCTTCCTCGCGACCTGCGTATAGGATAACCGATACATAACCGATACATATGAATACTTTCTCTATACTTTGATGCTCACCTGATACTAATCATATACTCCCCACATATAGGGATACATACACTATCTTGTGGATACACACATCTCGTCTGCGATTGTCTTTTAATCCCCGCTGTCTGCCATGTTTACCCCTTTTGCCATACCATTCTCCACTTTCCAATCACACATTGCAAAACTACTACCTTTCGTCCCCTCAAACAATACCACATTTTAACGTCAGTTCGATATAAGATATTTGTGGCGTGTAGTTTTTGTTGATACTTGCTGTACTGTTTTGCCATTTCCACTTGGCAAAACACACAAAATATGCTATAAACACATTTTTTCTCGCTTTTTATTTGGTCATGTCAAAAATATGCAGTACTCTTGCACCGTGTTTTTCATGGTATTAGATTTAAGGTTAAGTAAAAAGATTGGGTTGTCGGGATGACAATCCTCTTTTTTTTTATGTACATATATAGTAAGGTGTATCCTTTTCAGGCTGTATCACCATTGTTAACGTCAGTTCGATATAAGACATAACGCAGTTTTTTGGTTGATAATGGATATTTGAGTTGTTATTCTCCTGATATATTTGTCTATGTTTTGGTTCATATTTGACCATATTTAGGCAGAAGAAAATGGTCCAATTATATGGTCAATTACATGTTCCCTAAAAAATAACGTCCAATTACACGCTAATTAACGTTCCTCTCCCATAGTATATTGTCCCTTTTCGATGTTTTTGGGGTGAATAGACTTGTTTGGGGAGTATATTTCTCCGAGAATTTGTCATATTCTTGTCAATTTCTGCACACTCTTTTTTGAAAAATGCTCTAATTTTGCACTCGGTATTTAATGGGCGCACGTTTGTGCGTTGGGGTATTGTCTCCATTCCATAACCTTGTAAAATCTAACACTTGTATCGTTATGCAACATCTCTACACCGGTTATTCTGAAACTTATTCTTTGCTCCGAAACGTTTTCGCACGTCTTCAGCAATCCGTCTTGGCTAATTCACTTCGTATCGTCATTCTCCTCTTCGTACTCGCTTTGTCCTGCGGGGCATGGGGAGAAAGTTTTGTATTAGACTATTCTACAGCATCTATTACACATAGTTTATTTCCACTGACAACAGCCCAATTACAATATGAATACAAGGATAATGCAAATGTAGCAACTTGGAAACTCATCAAATTTGAAAAAAATACATCTATTGAATTCGCAAACATCACTGGTGCAACTATTTCTGCTATAAAATTTGAAGGTTTGGCAGATAACAATTCAAATAAGTCTGCAATCATTTCAGTATCTGTTGGTAATAAACAGGTTCAGACAGGATCTGGAAGTTGGAATAATCGTAAGTCGTCCACATCATTATCATCTCAGACAATAAATTCGAGCAAACTCAAAGACATTCCTGAAATAAACGCAAAAGGAGCAAAAATTTCAGTTTCTGCAAACTATACTTTAGGCTTGCGTATTACCATAACTTATACCCCTGCTTCGCCTGCTTCTTGTACTACATTTACATATCATTTTGGTACAGATGGACAATCTGATTGGCAGCAGGAATGTTTTGTGTATGAAGAAGGAACAACGGATACGTATTATATCAAGAATTATACTATTCCTAATAAACCTAATTATTATGTTGGTTGGCAGGGACAATGGAATGATGGCACTAACACCGATTGGAAATCAGCCAATGTTGGCTTAAGCACTATGCCTTTTGCACTCCAACGTTCTAAGACATTGGGGCAAATTGAGAATGGAAATAATGTTGGTGCAGTGGGTACGCTTCGTATTTATGGAAATTCAAAAGACGATAATAAATATATAGGTTTCATACCCGGGGGCTACGTCCTTCGTTTAGGAAACGGGAGTACTTGGACATCTTCCGCTCTGACTGCCATAACAAACAATATAGATGAGACAGTATGGACAACGGAAACTACCACGTTGACGGAGAGTCTTATCAATGGTAATTATTATGTTGCTCTCAAGACCGCAGATGGATTTGTGTGGAGTCCAAACAAATCCGCAGATTCAAAAGTTTTAGGAATAATGGGGCAAAGAAATGGTGCTGATTCTTGGGGAAATAATTTGAATACAGATGATGTCGGCAAACGTGGATTCTTCCGTATATGGGCGGATAATGATGCTAATAATTTTTGCTGCCATTTTGTCCCTGTGTATCGCATTGTGTACAAAGCCAATTATCCGACCGGGACGGCTCCTGCTGATACCTATTCAGCAGATGTGTCAGTGGAGGAAACAAAAACCATCACGCTTGCAGGTGCCCCCGCTGCCCCCAATGGGTATGTGTTTAGTGGTTGGACTTTGGCACAGGATGGTTCGGGGAACGTGCTTGCTTCAGATACAGAATATACCTTAACCCAACCTCAGAATGATGTGGTGCTATACGCCCAATGGGAAAAAGAGACTATACTATATACTGATACATATATTTGGAAGAAACAATCCGACGCAACCGGTTGTGTAGTTAACCCCAATGTGGCACCCAATGCCAATCAAGCATATACAGAAAAAACATATTCTTCCTCAACCATCGGCGGTGGTAGTTCTATGGGACGTCCGGATAATGTCGGCGAATATAGCATAACCATTGCCGCTCAGTCCGGGTATCTTATCCAATCTATTTGTACGTATGGAAAGGTAGAAACCGCATCGCAGATTTCTTGGGACAATGGTCTCACGTGGACAGATTTGTCAACCTATACAGAGCAGAAAAAGGTATTTACAGCCCCAACCGGTGGTGCTGAATCATTTATCATCAAATGTACCACCACAAAATCAGATTCCAGTGGTATATGGTGGCGCAATGCGTTGGTAACACTAATCAATGGTCTTGTCTGCACCCCGCTAACCACCTTTGCTTGGGATGTTCCCTTGGCAACTTATACCTATGGAGAGTTGTTCGCGGCACCGCAACTTTCTGTCCAAAGTGGCATTTCGGGAACAATCCTTTATGCGTCTTCCGATGTCTCGGTAGCAACGATTGCGCCGGATGGTACCTTATCCCCAAAAATGCCTGGCACTACGACCATCTCCGCCACCTACGAGGGAGACGATTTCTGTCCAACCACGGTTACTTATACGCTTCATGTAGTCTGCAATGCTACCGCTCCGAAGATTGTTTCTGACGGAACCGAAACAACTATCGGTTGCGCCCAAACCATCACACTCCATGCCGTGCAATCTACCAATGAAACTGACTATACCACAGGCACTTTCCAGTGGTATCGTGACGGAGAAGTTCTCTCTGAAAGCACCGCCTCCACGATTGAGGTCAGGGTGCCGGGCAACTATACCGTCGCCTACAACAATGGTGTATGTAGTGTGATGAGTACCAATGCCGCCGAGGTAACTGCTTCCGGTTTGGTGCCAGAGGTTACGCGTCTCGCGCGCTATCAATACTTCCGTGTTTCAGGGGCATATCTTGAGAGTCAGAAGACGCGCCATCTGTTCCGTGTTAAACCCACCGCCACAGGGACACCATGCCAAATCACTGTCAAGGCTGTGCGGAATAACAAAGAAACCGATGTTACCGGCTTGGCAAACGTGATGGACTATATCTCTTTTGTGGATAACAATGATGGTACCTGCGATGTAATGCTCGACCTCAATAAACTCCAGACAATCGGTGCAATAACCGGCACACTATCCGAAGGCGATACGTTGGTGTTCTCTTGCGCACCGGCGGCTTGTACCGAAAATACTTTCGATGACGCTTATGCCAAGTCGATAGATGTCCGTGTGTTGGGCGCAGACAAAAAAGCACTGGCATTTATTGTTTCCGGCGCAAAAGGCGAGGGCTCGAAGGATAAAAAGAATCACGTAGTGGGAGGAGATTTCATTGATGGTGTAAACAAAGCGGATCTTTATTTGCAGACCGGTCAGAATACAATGGATCGCACCAAAGAACTTCCCTTGCTGACCACCCTCAAAAAGACCTATCATGTCGATCCTGTCAATGGCTATGCAGCGTTTGACCCGATGAACTACGAACCTTATGACCTCATCGTGTTTACCGATTTTCCACAGGCTTCAAAATCCGCCGAGGCAGCGAAGAACTTAGATGCTATCGGAAACATGGTCGATGTGCGACCGATGTTGTCGCTCAAGGCACACATGGTGCGGGAAGACTTGCCAAACGGAGTATGGAAAACGCAGAAAGGCTTTATCGACAATGCAATGGTCCCTAATCCTAAGGAACAGACGGTGATGTCTATTCTTTGCTATGCGCACTCTATGTTTGTTGGCTTCGACTCAAAAAAACTATCCAATGGTACGACATGGACACAAGCCGATAGCACCAATGCTTTAACCAACATTATGGTAGATAAAGATCAGAATATCTACATCCGTATGTTTACCAAAGCAGGATTTGAAAATAAAAAATCCCTGCAGGGGTTCACCACGGTGGCTTCCGAGAACTTTGTCAATATCGGAACCGTTCCCGATGCAACGTACACCTCTCTGATTGCCTGTTGCGAGCGTCAGGCGAACTTGGAGGCGCGACTGATGATGCTTGCTATCAACTCACACGCCACCTCGTTGCTCACCGAGGTGGGAATGAAAGCCATCGAGAGAATCCTGACCTATCTCTTAGTTACCGATCCTACCAAGGTATCCGACTGCTCTATCATATTCGACAACGGATACAATGCAGATGGCACCCCGCGCACCGGTTGCACCAAGCACGATGGTCTGTGGAATACGCAGGAGAACTGGAACACGGGTTTGGTGCCACTTTCTACACAGAATGTACAGATTAAGGCAGATGTGAAAGTAGTGGGACAGGCAACGGCTGCGAATATCAAGATTCAGCCAACTAAGAAACTCACTATCGCACCCGATGGCGCACTCAGTGCCAATGGAGTCATCGGATGGCTCGACCAAAACAACAATGCCACCATCTCCGCTATCACCGATCCGACTATCATCACCGTACAAGCCGATGAAAATAACACTGGCGCACTTATTCAGAGTGATAAGGAAGGAAAGACACGGGCTACGATACAGATGTATTCGCGCGCAACAGGAACAGACAAAGGAAATGGAATGGTTGAGAATGCTGTATGGCAATGGATAACCACCCCCTACAACGATGTCGTTCACGCCGTGAATACATATCACGGAGCATGGTTATATACCTATAATAATAGTACACACTCGTGGCAACAAATCCTCGACCAATCATCGGTACCTCCTTTTGCCGGATATTCTATCACGCAAGCACAAGCCAAGACCTATACGATGACCGGTACATTGGTTCCCACTGCAGATCAGACTATCTCGCTCAGCAATGGCATCAACCTTATCGGAAACTCTTGGACTGCGCCAATCAATATCAGCCAATTCAAAGTGGAAGATTTTGTCAATGCGGAGGCAACGATTGTCATGTTCAATACGGGCTTAGACCCCAATGGATCCGGTGCTATCTATACCGATGAGAATAATGCCTCACCGAATACCTATGTCTCTATCCCTGTCAATGCGGCGATTGCTATAGAAAAACTCAAAGTAATACCCGCCATGCAGGCGTTCCAGGTAAAGGCAACCGCCGATGGCGCAACGCTTACGTTAGACTACGACCGTCTGGTGCACACCAAACAAGTGGGCAATTCTCCTATGCGCGCACCCAAACACAATGTGCAAACACTCGGCAACGGTATCAACGAGCGTCTCCGCATATCTGTCATAGGAAAACGATACTCCGATTATCTGTACCTGTTGAGCCACGAAGAGGCAACCGAAGGATTCGACAATGGGTGGGATGGCGAGAAAATCTATTCCGATAACCATAATGTGCCGGTTATCTATGTGGAGAACGCGGCAGGCGATTGGCAAATATCCACCCAACCGGTATTGGCAGGAACACAATTCGGATTCTATAGAGGAGAAGACGAAGTCTATACTATATGTTTCGACTATGTGGGAGACAAGACCCTCTATTTCTATGATGCAGTAGCCGATACCTACACAGAGGTCAAAACGGGCTTTACCTTTGCACCGTGAAAGTAGAGGTATCAAAAATTAAGATGGAGAGTCAAAAAGAATATGAGGATAAAGGATGCCCAAAAGGTATCTTTTAAGTCGGAAGACTTGCAGGCA
>JBNMHB010000084.1:0-9356 GCA_050872525.1 Bacteroidales bacterium
ACACCAACTATGTGTTTCTTACCTGATATATATATTCAGTTTTACATTTTTACTCTCGGTTCGATAAGATAGACGCATATATATTTTTTTGTTGATAATAGATATTTGAGTTGTTATATCCACTATATATTTGTCTATATTTGATTAAATTTTTCGTGTATTTGTTTCCAAGCGTAGCACATATATGCTTCGTGAGAAAACTTATTTCGTTTTGTCTTATAGTTTTCATTCGAACTCACGTTATATTATACTTCTCCCCAAATATACTACACTACTTTTACTACTTTTACTACTTTTACTACCTTTCTTTTTTCCCCTTTTTAATCCCTCAACCACACATTTTATAAAACAGAAAAATAGAATATCCTTTTCGAAAAACAAGACGCATTTTTCAGAAAATGGACAATTGTTTAGGAAAAATGAAACATCTTTTCCGCCGTTTTTCCGCCGTTTTTCCGCCATTTTTGACCCATTTTCACCCCTCCAAAAATAACAAAAAAATTTTTTTAGATAAATAATATATACGCTCGACTTAATCACAATTATTCAAGCGTATGTGTTTTAAAAAAAATTTTTGAATATTATGAGCAAAAAAATGAAATTTATGATGTTACCCCAAGCAGTAACAAAAGCGGATCCGATTCCTGTAACTCCCGAGCAAGTTCTCGCAACAATGAGGCACTTTTATGTCTTCGATAACGTAAACGGCTTTCGACAAAAACTTGCCGAGGGTGTATCCCCCGACGAGGAATACATGAAGAAAATGAAACAAAACTTACCCCTCTTATTCTGTGCGCAGGGGCTGAAAGAACAGGGAAAAGGAAGACGAAACAATTTCGTCCCTTCTTCCGCTGTCGGCATTGACCTCGATGGCATACACGAAAATGTGCGACAATTATATGATGACATCATCGCACCCCGAGTTAAAGAATTGCGCATAGGCATGGTGCAAGTCACTATCAAGGGGCACGGCCTGCACATCTGGGCAGATCGTCTTCCGGGGGAGACTGTCCGCACCGCACAACTACGTGTTTCTTCCGCTTTGGGGCTTTCACAATATCTCGATCAACAATGCATAGATCCTGGTCGAGGCTTCTTCACCACTACCGAAAAAGAGTTGTTATTCTTCGACCCCGATTTTTTCTATATGACCGAAGAAGAAGCCGAGCAGGCAAAACATTTCGATGCAATCGATAATAATGTAAACAAAATACATAATTTAAATAAATTGAATGATAATATGACGATAAACACAAATCAACCCGCGCCCGCTATAGGCGCACTGGCTTACAAGCCGGAAGATAAGCCACAACAAACAGTTCAAACCGAATATCAAGGAGCAAAACTCAAGGACATAGTTGACGAATATATTCGCCTCGCCATGCCGAACGGCATCCATGTCGGTGACAGAAACACAAATATGTATAAGATTTTTATTAATCTTCAACAAATATGTTCCCCTGCAGCTGCACTTCAGGCAACTGCTCACATAACAGGTATACCAAAATCGGACATCGACTCTACTTTAGCTTCCGCTGCCCGCAAAGTCGCCACCGGTGAGGCATCCATGAATAATCTGTTTCAACGAGCAATCAACAATTGCGTCGCTGAGGCTAAACTTGACGCCGGAGAGGACGCGCTTATGGATGATACACAATCATCCACACCACCTCTCCCCCAATACCCTTTGCCGCGTATCTTGCAACTTCTTACTCGCAACATGCCGGATTATACTTTTACACCTTTGCTTGTTGCTTCTCTCCCACCTTTGGGCGCGATACTTACGGGGGTTACTTTCCCCTATTGGTTTGACGGAAATACACAACATCTGGCTTTTCTGACTATGGTAATTGCGGAACAACAATCGGGAAAATCATCACTCATTTACCCGAGGATTAATCTTCTCGCAAAGATACTCTTCGACGAAGATGCTCGCGCAGAGGAACAATGGGATATATATTATGATGCCCTCGAACATCGAAAAACGGGGGAACCAAGACCTCAAAAACCTACACAATCAGTTCGTATCTCCCCTACGGACGTTACGTCCGCGGCGTTCTTTGATACGCTTCGCGAGTCCAATGGCAAAACATTATTACTCAGCGATGATGAAGGCAATGCCTTCTTCCAAACCGGTGGTGGCCCCCAATATCGAATGACTAAAGAGATAATCAAAAAAGCTTATGATCAGGCGATGTACAAAATACGCCGCAAGGAATTCACGTATTCAGGCCCGATAACTCTAAACGTTGTCTTGTACGGAACCGCTCAAATATTGCAAAATTTTACCGATGCAGGGGAGGGAGATGTGGCAAGGTACACTATTGCCACTATCGAGAAAAACCCCTTCCACCAAAAGCCCATTAAGGCGCTTGAAGTTGACGACCAGATCGAGATGTATCAAATTACTCAAAATCTGTCTCAAATGACTGGTGTGCGATATGCAACATGGATTGACGATGCCGCGGAGAAATATCGCGACGAACTCGAAGATAAGTTCCTCCACACCGCGCAGCAATGCATCCGCCTGACATATAGAAGGACGGTCGTTAACTTTACACGTAATGCTTATTTATTGGGCTGTCTCTATGATTGTTTGCAATCATCTCCCCTTGAACTGCCAAAACCGGAGGACGAAGAGAAAAGACAAGCCTGTCTTGCCTGGGCAAGATACCTTGCCGACTATACACAGTCACAGACTTTGCGCTTTTTCTCAAGACAATTCGACCAATGTGCAGACGATATTCCGCCGCAAATTTATTGCCCGGATTTGTACGAACCTCTCTCGGAGGAATTTACAACAAAAGATCTCAAAGCCATTTGTGAAGAAAAAAATCATTATAAGGGTAATACGTCTTCTCTTCTACGCATCTGGCTCCAAAACGGGATGATCGAATATGTCAAGGACGAAAACGGGCGAGATTGCCGCGGACAATACCGGAAAATCAAAAAAACAAACTGATTCATTCATAACATTCACAAAAAAGCAAGTTTTTAAAACTTGCTTTTTTTGTCTCAAAATTTTTAGATAAATAATAAAAGGAGAAGATCGATCACACACCTTTTTTACACTTAAAAATAAACTTATAAACACATGGCAAAAATAAAACCAATGATTTTAATTGAGCAAATGCATGGAAAAGTCTGCTCACACAGCGATACCTATTTCGCACTTCGTAATGGCACTCAGTACACAGGCACCCGTTGTAACAAACGCACAACGCCCTTTTCCGAGGCCGAGTTAAAAAATCAACAAAAATTCAAAACCGCCCATACCGCGGCCGTTACCCGTCTTCGCGACGCATCCCAACAGGCAAAAGACCTGGCGGCATTTAAGCAACAAAAAAAATACAAAACCCTCCTCGGCTACCTTATCGCAGAGGAATACAAAAAAATAACTGATTAACTATGGCAAAAGTAGATTACACATATCCCGTCGAGGCTCTCCACGGGAAAGTCAAAAAATCACACACAGTAGGTTTCGCATTAAGAAAAGATTCGGGTGCGAAATACACCCAAACCTACACCCACACCTTATCCGCTCCAAGCGAAGCCCAATCAGAAGCCCAAACCAAGTTCGCAACCGCCGTAAAGGCAACAAGAGTGCGAATGGCAGACGCTTCGAAGCAAGCCCAAGACTTGATTGCCTTCAAAAAGCAGTCCAAGTACAAGACCCTCTACGGCTACATCTTTTCTCAGGTTTACGGTGCCCAATAAACAAAAAAAATACGTAAAACCACACCCCATCGCCGGCACCCGCCGACGGTGGGTTTTCTATATATATATCAACAGCCATATTTAACCGGGCAAAAGTTGCTCATAAGTGCCGTCGTCGAAGAAAACCACTATTTTTTCAATTTTCCTATTCCGTATTGCTTCTCCTCGTGCGCCGCCCGCAGGAGACACTTTATTTTGCTGCTCTTTTACGCCAGCGTAATTATGTTCCTGTGCAGTCTCATTCTTTTCCTCATCTCTTCCGCTTTCGTCATGCACAATCATTGGTGGTTCGACGGGGAGTTCATCGAACAAGGTGTGAGATTGTTGTTCGCCAATGGGACGGTACATACTGCCAGAATCTAAAATCATCCAATCGGACGACACCGTACGAAAACGATGAAGCACCTTCTGCAGCACCTCTAAACTGGGCTTGTTGCGCCCATTGACGATATTGGAGATAGTGCCAGCCTGTATACCCACTTCGTTAGCAAACTGTTTGGCATTTAATCCCTCAGTTTCCATCAATTTCATTAGTCTTTCACGCTCTGTACTCATAATCGCGACATTTTGATATTTGGGTAATTACCTATAATTGTTTAGAAATATCTGATTCTCGTAAAAATGAAACGAGAAACGGATATTTGACTCCATTCGTAGTATAGGATAGGAATACGCAGATACTCCAATTCACAAAAATACGCTGCAAAGATACGAAAACTTTTTCACATCTGCAAATTGTATAATTTGTGTGTAAATACACACCTGTGGTGTTTACCTGATTTACATTTATGTAATACACGATAATACACAAATGTATGAATAGTACAATATATCCGAGCATTATTGTTGATTATAACTTGATGTAACAAATATAATATGCTGATAATTAGGCATATTTGCTTTTTATTTTCAAAATATAATAGCTATGACACGTGTAGAGTTGTTTGTTTCTAAAGTGGATAAAGTACTACTTGAAGTAATTGTTGTATCTATTGAAATACTGATGATTATAAGTGTATAATGTTACTTATTGCATGTAGTAAGCAGGTAGTAATTGTTCCACGAATATATCATAATAGTCAATTGTGTGCATTTCACAAATGATGTAAGTACTCTACCCTATTCTATGAATATATGTATTTGTTTTGTGAATTACACCATTCGTTTATTTGTGAAATACACGTTTGTTAGGCATATTTTATGATTCACGGTTCTATGGATAATACTATTCTTTTGAGTGTTTCTTTATTTATATCGTAATTATTGTTTGCATTTATCATTCGGGAATTTAATTTGCAGGTATTACGAAAATGTTGTAACTTTGTAGTCTCAATAAATATATAATTGCGAAATGGAACTACCTAATGACCCGATAATGCTGATGAGCGTCATCAATATGAAACTGCGAGACGAATACTCCACCCTTGATGCACTGTGTGAGGACCTACAGATGTCCAAAGAGGAAATTTTGAAAAAATTGGCTAAAGCGGGATTTGAATATAATCCGGAGGCAAATAAGTTTTGGTAACAAATCAGGCGATGAATCGGTGAAGAATACCTAATATATATATCTAACATCAGCACCTATAACCTAATTATTATCTATAATATCATCTATTGAAGATGAGGAATATGACTTACGAGGAATATTTGGCACAAGAACAATTGGCAATGGAAGAGGAACAAAACGAAGAGAGTTGCTTCCTTGAATATCAATCCGAAGGACAGTTTGTGAGGGGACACTAATAAAAAATGGAGGCGCGGAGCCTCCATTTTGTTTTGGGGTGACGGTATATCGTGGCGAATGCTCTACTTACGAATGCCTTGACTTTGCGATGGATGCTCAAATAGGCGCGCGTGTTTTAGGCTTTTATCCTAACCAATTTATGGCAGTGAGGAGATAGAGGAGAAGGCAGGCGGCAGGGGTTGCCAACAAGATTGAATCAAAACGGTCCAATACTCCACCATGTCCGGGAAGGAACTTGCCAGAATCTTTAACACCAATAGTGCGTTTCATCAGGCTCTCCATCAGGTCGCCCAATGTGCCAAAGACTACTACTACCAAAGCAAAGAGACAACCTACTGCGTAGATATTCAGTGGATTAAAACGATTGAACCAACCCACATAAGCCAACAATACACCGATACCTATTGCCACAATAGCACCACCAATCAGTCCTTCCCATGATTTACCCGGACTCACGCGGGGAAACATCTTATGATTGCCGCCTTTGCGTTTCGACATCAGACTGCCCACACAATACGCACCGCTGTCGTTCAACCAAATCAGTACAAACAATGCCAACAAGAGATACTTGTCGATATACATAACAAAGCACATCATTGAAAACGGCAAGGCTATCATCACCTGACTAACCAGAAAATGCCCCCAGTTGAGGATAGGGTTTTCTGCTTTTCGGAAAAGTTCCGAAATCAACGAAAAAAGAATGAGGAACAGATACGAGCCTGCTAATATGCTAATAATCAGTTCGTTGTAGTAGGTAGTCAGCAAGAAACAAAATGCCGAACCGATAAACATTATGCCTGCAGAAATGGCAGACACGATGGTTAAGAAACAGTCGGAGTGCATGAGATGATGGTACTCGCGCACCGCTAACATCGTAACCAAAGCAAACAAGACACTAAAAAACGCGGGGTGAACCAAAATACTTGCCACCACCAAACCTACATATACCGCTCCCGAAAGCGTACGCTGAACAAAGTTAGACATTTTTACTACGAATATTTTTGCAAAAGTACAAAAAAAACTGTACCTTTGCAAATAAATTCATATATTTATGGAAAATAACTCTATCGAATTGAGTCTGCTTGACCCCGAAGAACGCGAGCAAATAGACTATATTTGGAATCTGATTCCGGCAGAAGACCGAAAAGGCATGAATCAAAACGATGTGCTTTTGGTATTAGACGCCATGGACGATTATCTGGAAGAAAAAGGTCTTCTCCAATACGATGACAAAACGGGAGAAGCCGAGTATTTGGACGGCGAAGTGGACGAAACGGAACAATTGGACTATGTTCTGAAAGTCGCCAAGGAACAAGGCATCACTATCACGGGGGTGCAGATACAACTTGTGATGGACGGGGAATTGCAATATGGCATAGAACAAGGCTATTACGAGGACGAAGAATAAATGGAATATCTGATAAAAATGCTGAGCAAAATGCCAATCGGAGTACACTATTGGTTCTCCGATTGGGTGCTGTTTCCTATTATATATTATGTGGTACGTTACCGAAAGAAATTGGTGCGCAAGAACTTGACAGATTCTTTTCCGGAAAAATCAGCCCAAGAAATACGCCATATCGAAAAGCAGTTTTATCACCATTTTGCCGACCTTATAGTGGAGACGATATACGGGTACGGACTATCCGAAAACGATATGCGCGAGCGCGTGCGTTTTGGCAATCATGAGTTGGTAAAACGCCTTGCAGATGAACATGGAAGTGTCATCGTGATGTTGGCACATATAGGCAACTGGGAATGGTTTACGGACTATAATCGCCAATACCTCGAAGCCGACGGACTGATAGAAGGGACGGTGTATAGGCATCAAGCGAATGAGCGGATGAATAAACTAATGAATATGCTTCGTAGTAAGCACGGTGGCATTTTAATAGAAAAACAGACTATTCTGCGTCAGATGATAATCTTGCGCCGCGAGGGTAAAAAGATGGTTTACGGCTTCCTGAGCGACCAAAAACCCCGTCCAAATGTAACCCGTTATTGGACAGAATTCCTACATCACGATACGGGATTTCTTGACGGGGGCGAAGTGCTGGGGAAGAAATTTGGGTATCCCGTACTCTATGCCTACATACGCAGTCCTAAACGCGGATACTATGAGGTGCAGTTCGAAACCATTGCAGCAGATCCGGCGACTACTACCGAAAATGAGATAACCGCCCTCTATGCCAAACGCCTCGAAGAGAACGTAAAAGAACAACCGGAACAGTGGCTGTGGACACATAATCGATGGAAATGGGGACGGCGGAGATAATTATGAATTATGAATTGAGAAAAGGGGATATAGATGCGTTGTAGTGTAGTTATATTGAATTGGAACGGGGCGGAAATGCTCCGTAGATACTTGCCGAGCGTGGTGGAATATACACCTACTACCGAGTGCGAGGTGGTGGTGGCAGACAATGGTTCGACCGATGAGTCTCTGTCCGTTTTGGCAGAGGAGTTTCCCACAGTGCGCACCATAGTATTGGATAAAAACTATGGATTTGCCGAAGGTTACAACAAGGCTATTGCACAGATAGATAGCGAGTTCGTTGTTTTAC
Organism: Bacteroidales bacterium; assembly: GCA_050872525.1. Lineage (GTDB taxonomy): Bacteria > Bacteroidota > Bacteroidia > Bacteroidales > Paludibacteraceae > Colicola. The sequence goes on from JBNMHB010000084.1 coordinate 8,029, forward strand.
TTAATTCAGACGTTGAAGTAACTCCACAATGGCTGACACCTATACTCAACTACATGGAGACACACCCGGAAGTGGCGTCTGTGCAACCCAAAATTCGCAGTTGGTTGCACCGCGACACATTTGAGCATGCGGGGGCTGCAGGCGGATACTTGGATATATTAGGCTATCCGTTCTGCCGTGGGCGACTGCTCAACTATGTAGAGCAAGACAAGGGACAATATGACAGCATCGCCGATGTGCTTTGGACCTCGGGCGCGTGTATGTGCGTGCGGACACATATATATAAAGAAGTATGCGGATTGGATGGCGAGTTCTTTGCGCACATGGAGGAGATAGACCTCTGCTGGCGTCTCAACTGCCGCGGATACAGGTTGGTATGCCTACCCGACTCCATTGTCTATCACCTTGGCGGAGGCGCGCTGGCGTACGAAAATCCACGCAAGACCTACTTGAATTTTCGCAATAATCTGTTGATGATTTATAAGAATCTACCAGCGAATAGATTGTGGTGGGTGTTGGCAATACGCTTCGTGTTAGATTATGTTGCAGCATTACAACTTTTGGTTACCGGCAAACCGCAACAAGCCAAAGCCGCTCTACAAGCCCGACACGACTATCATCGCATGAAAAAAAACTATACCAACAAGCGGGCTGAGAATATGGAAAAGACTACAAATCCCTACCCAACCGGTATCCGGAAACGTAGTGTGCTTTGGGATTTCTATGTACTACGCAGACAACGATAAGGATAATCATCTATCAACCTATGCACATCCTATGCTGAATCACCTATTAATCACCTATTAATCACCTATTAATCACCCACTAATCACCCACTAATCACCTACTAATCACCTACTAATCACCCACTCTTCTCTTTACAAAGTTATTACTCTCACATTGTACTATGAAAGATGAAAGTCGGACCATAACGAGCGTATCCATAGCAGCCATTTCACGACATCGGATAGTGTTAGATGGTCGAGGCGTGCGCACATTGGTTGTGCTGCAAGGGTGTCCGTTGCGGTGTGCTTACTGCTTAAATCGTTTTGCCATCGACCCTACGGCAGAGCGCAGACACTACACCGCGGAAGAACTGATACGCGATGTGATGACAGACAATCTATACTTCCTTGCCACCGGCGGAGGTATCACTTTCGGAGGCGGGGAACCCTTGTTGCAAAGCCATTTTATCAGTGAGTTTCGGAAGAAATGTCCTGCCGCGTGGAGTATAGATGTGGAGACTTCACTGAATGTACCTATTGCCCATTTGGCGCAAGCAGCACAAGACATACAACATTTTTCAGTGGACATAAAAGATATGAATC
>JBNMHB010000085.1:0-8838 GCA_050872525.1 Bacteroidales bacterium
AAATATATGAATTTTGCATATCTTTACGTTTGTAAAGTGACTGCAAAAATCAATCCGTTGACTCGAAAAATCTGCGTAACTGACTAATCTACAAATATTTCAAAGAACAATTCCTGATTTTAATGGGACAGTAGTGAGAACACTTAAAAAAATTCCGTCAGTGAATTTAAATGATTATGCCGAAGTTTTCAGTGGGAAATATGGTTATTGAAGTTGTCTCAAACAGGCGAGGACAAATTGTTTCTGTTGGTCAGCCAAGTAGAGGACGTCAAACCTACGATGTGAGGTTTGATAACTCTGCCAATGCAGAAACCATCCTTGAGTCGTTCCTTGTTGAAGACTTTGACATCAGCAATCCGTTTGACCGTTGCAAAAAACATAAGTTTGGTTCCTACGTAGATTTCGCACGTATCAACACATCATATAAGATTGAGAACTATAGTAATAGCACAATCGCTTCTCTCAAAGCCTCGAAAACACAATTCAAAGCCTATCAGTTTAAGCCTTTGCTAAAGTTCTTGAACTCAGAAAATCGTCGCCTATTGGTTGCAGATGAAGTCGGTCTTGGTAAGACTATTGAGGCAGGACATATTATGCTTGAGATGTTGGCTCGTAAAGAGTTACGCAACGTATTAATTATATGTCCCAAATCGTTGAGATCGAAGTGGAGGGATGAGATGTATGAGAAGTTCAATCTCAAATTCAAGATATACGACAATGCGCGTGATTTTCTTAGCGACATTCGGATGCGAAACGGTTCCTTCCGTGGCATCATCAATTACGAGAGAGTGCAAGCACCCCGTAAAGATGACAAGAAGAAACAAGAAGCCCCCGATTCCTTCTTGAATATCATTGCCAATTCCTCTATTACTTTCAGTCTTGTTTTATGCGATGAGGCGCACAAGGTTCGCAATGCATCTACAGCAACTCATAGAGGTGTAGAGCAAATCGCTGCACAAACTAAATCAATGGTCATGCTGACGGCTACACCAATTATGATCAGTGATGAAAACCTCTATAATTTGCTGCATATATTGGCACCGATGCAATTCGACAACGATATTGAGTTCCACAATAGCCTATCTTTGAATCAACCATTCCTGCAAGCACTGCGAGAGTTACGAACATCGCGACCATTGAAAGATATTTGTTCAGATTTGGCAAATGCAGAAATCGCTTTTCAATACCGCTTCTACAATGAAGATGACGGATCGGAGTTTTATAGACCGCAAATTGTCAAGATAGCAGATTATTACGCCAACAACCCACTATATCAACGGTGTATTGATATAATGAGCAGAGGCGAAGATGATTTGACTATCAGAGCTAAGTTGCAGTTTGACATTACTTCCATGAGCGAACTGAATAGTATTTTCTCCAGAACAAGGCGCAGAGAGATTACAACTGATTGGACACAGGCAGAGCGACATCCTTTTCGTATACCAGTCAAACTAAATCCAGAGGAGCGTGAAGAATTTGATAAAATTATCGAGCAATACATTGATGACAATTCATACATAGACGAATGGGGAGAAGAAAAACTGAATGCCGGTGCAGCTCTTGGTCTTGTTACAAAAAAACGTCAAGTGGCAAGTAGTGTGTATGCTTATCTAAACGATGACGAAGATTTAGCGGAAGGCATTGACCGCTATGCCGACTGCAATGATGAAAAAGTATCTTTGTTGCTAAATATTTTTAAGGAGGTTTTGGGAACCAATGGAGAAAAGAAGATTATCTTATTTGCCATCTTCAAGAAGACATTGAAATATCTGCGTATTCGTTTGGAGAAAGCAGGATACAAGTGTGCTATGATTTTGGGAGGAATGGAGAACCGTGATGAGGAGTTAGCAAGATTTAAGCATGACACGGAAATACAAATACTGCTCTCCTCCGAAGTAGGCAGTGAAGGTCTTGACTTGCAGTTTTGCCATTCGATGGTCAACTATGATCTCCCTTGGAATCCGATGATTGTAGAACAACGTATTGGTCGTATTGATCGTTTTGGTCAACAAAGTCCGATTGTAAAGATTTATAATCTTGTGATTCAAGATTCAATCCAAGAAGATATTTATCAGTGCTTGTTAATGCGTATTGGTATATTTACGGAATCTATAGGTGACTTAGAGGCAATATTAGATGCCAACTATGCAGGAACGGCAGATACCATTCAGTCCGCATATACTAAGTTGGAAAAAGATTTGTTCTGCAATAATCTTTCCGCTGTAGAACGGCAGCACAAAATGGATGATATTGCGCAGGCTATCGAGAACGAGAAACAGCAGATAAAGAAGATTGAAGAGAATCAAACCAATACGTTAACTATTGATACATATTTCCAAAATGAGGTGAACCGTATTCTTACCACCCATTCTTATTTGACAGACAACGAGTTGTTGGCTTATGTTGATTTATTGATTCGGAAGAAACTTCCTGCATGTACTCTCGAAAGTATTGGAGATGGCACATATAAGTTCTGTTTACCAAAATCTAATATCGGTTGTCTAAAGAATTTCTTGGCCCAATATGTGCCTTTAGATGACGAGTCGCAATATCAATTCTCCATTTTTAAGACTAAGACCTTTGAAAAATCGGAGTTCGTGATGACGTTCAGACAAGAAGTGGCATATGAGAATCCCAATATAATCTTTGTTAATATTAACCATCCTATTATCCAAGCAGCCCTACAATATTTTAATATAGAAAGAAATCCTAACGACATTACGTTTGTATTTGATATTGATAAGCAATATGTTCCTGAGCAGTTGCGGGAGCAGTCGTACTTCCTTGCTATCTATTCTATTGAGACCAGTTACGTCGTTCAAGGTGCTGTTAAGGAGATTTCAACCCAATATCCCCTTTTGTACGATTGGAAGAACGACACTATAATCGCTGACGAAAACATCGTTTTCAAAGTGCTTGGTCAAAGTCAAGTCTATGGCAGTTATCGCAATATAGGGAATCTGCCTGACTATAGTGACGAGCATATTGAGAATCTAAAATACGCCTTGCTTGAAAACGTATCGAACTATGCACAAGAACGCAAGCAAGACCTTGAAGTTAATTTGCGAAGCCAACAGAACATCAAACTATCTAAAATGGAGAAGTTCCACCAGTTTCAGGAGATGGCTCGCTTGGAGAACCAATTGAAACGTGCTCAAGATGCATATACATACGCGTGGTCCAACGAGGAGAAAAAGAATGCCGAGCAGCGTATTAAAGCAACTGAGACGCGTATGCAAAATATTGAGCAAGAGTATCAAGAAAAGCGAGCGGTATTACAACGAGATTTTGAACTCAAAGTCAGTTACAAACTCGTATCTATTAACCTGATAAACATAAAGTAATATGGTTGTCGGATTTGATTTTGGAACACATCAAACTAAGATCTGCATCGAGGATCGTTCCGACCCTCAACGTCCAATGTATAAATTCTGGAAATTTGTTACTCAGGATGGCGAATCATATACACTCCCATCTGTCGTGCAAATCAACAAAGATGATACTTTGCTGTATGGTTATGTTGACAAATCTTGTGTTAAGGAAATCAGTATAGACACTGGTCCGGAACCGCCGATGCCGAAATTAAATAAACCAATCATGTCATTCTCAGAACTGAAGCCTAAACTAAAATTGCCGGAGAAACCAAAAGCGGAAAAAACAGATTGGAAAGACGTACTCAAGGCTTTGAATAATGGAGGAAAAGACCCGAAGGAGCAAGAATGGGAAAAAGCTTGTAAGGAAGCACGATTAGATTATGACCAAGATTATCGTATATGGAAATCGAAGTATGAAAGAGTTCAAAAGCAATACGAGAGAGAAATTACGGCTTATAACCAAGCGATGCAGAAATATGAGGATGAACATAAAGAATGGGTATCGAAAAAGGTGCAACAAGTGCCTGCAATTTTCCGTTATTTTAAGCAAGCCACATTCTCTAATGCGGTTCGTTGGAAATATAGTGTGAGCCAAGACTTGCTCTCTATATGGTATATTGCTTACATTCTTTTTGATTTGGAGACAGAATATGGTCAAACTTTCAGTATTCAGTTTGGTTTCCCTACAGATGCAAAAAGATTGTTTACCCGTAGAAATCACGCTTATCGTCTGATTTTATCTGCATATCATTTAGTTGAAGATGTTTTTCAAGGAGACAAAGAAACGTTCCTCTTATCTACCTATCAAGAATTAACTGAGTTAACAAAAATTGTTTCTCCTTCGGAAGAGAAAGTTACCGAATATGGTATTTTGGCTTTGCCAGAAGCATACGCAAACTTGGTAACAGTTACTGCGAAAAAGCAGATTGAAAAAGGTATAAGTTTTGTCGTTGACATAGGAGGAACCACTAATATTTCGTTATTTAATATTGATGAGAACAATTCTCCTCACATATATGGATATACCTCCATTGATAAAGGCATTAACTATATTATGGAATCCTCGGCAAGTAATATTGATATATGGAAACAGAATTCATTATATGATATACCCGCAAGTGAACGCGCCGCTGCTGTGAGTTCTATTATTAAGGAAGTGCAAGATTCATGCAAGATAATTGTTCGTGAAATTTTTAAGGCTTTTGATAAAGTTGACCTTTCTAAGTTGGCTATTTATGAAGCCTTAGAGGATAGAATTGTCGTTTATAGTGGTGGTGGTTCTACGTATGATTTCTTATGTCAAAAGGTGCATCAATTTACTGATGTAAGACGTATGGATAAAAAGATATGGAATGGCTTCTATTTAGAGGACGTTGATGATGTGTTATCTTTAACACCAATTCTTTCAACTGCATTGGGATTGTCAGTCCAAAGAGGAGAAGGCGGAGATGGCATTAGTATTTCCGATATACATGATATTTTTTCGCACCTTCCGAAGAAGGGGGAATCTCAAAAAATAATTTGGGGGCGTAGGGAAGAAGATATGTATGGATTAGCGGACGATTAAATAATAACGAAAACACGACATCTAATGCGGGGTGATGGTAATTCGGTGTACTCAAACTTGCTTTAGGTTGTTTAGGAAAGAAACGATATTAAGCCATTGGAGGAATTAACTATAACCAAGAGTTAACCTCACTCCGTCATAACAATACTAAACATTCAACTTGTTTGTAATGAGTTGTTGTCCCTATATATATATATTTGTCTATATTTGATTTAATTTTTCGTGTATTTGTTTCCCACGTGTAGAATGGAAAATTAATGAACTATTTCTACTATGTATTTCTCGCGGGGCTGTCGCGGGTTAGGGGGGTTTCAGCACTTCTAATACCTCAAAAATCCATCCCGAAAACTTCCCACATAGAAATCCTTAAGAAATATACAACATTTCCCAAACCGGCTCTGCCATCGGTCATCACGAACAGCAGAGCCGGTTTTGTGTGATATTCTTTTCTTAAAATACCTATCTTCGCATTATCCTATTTCGCCTTTATCAAGTTCGAAATATATCAAAATTACGTGTATCTCCATTTCTCTTTATGATATAAAATAAAAAACATTTACAATATAATTTGCGAATTTCAAAATTTATCACTACCTTTGCGCAGTTTATGAATTGTTTAACCATCTAACCCTAATCAAAAATGAAAAAGACAATTGTTATGACGCTTGCATTTCTGATGGCAGGCTGTTTGTCCGCAGGGGCACAATCCATTTACCATGTGAGCCGTGAAAACGGAAGTAACAAGAACGACGGTTCGAAAGAGGCACCATTCAAGAACTTGCAAAAAGCCTTGGATGTGGCAGGAGACGGTGCTACCATCCTGGTGGCAGAAGGAAACTATTTCGGTATGCTCAATAGTGGGACGATTGATATTCGCAAACCGGTTACTATCAAGGGCGGCTACAACAGCGCTTTTACGGAACGCGATGTGCTGAAATACAGGACGCTGATACAACCCTCGGCAGAGTCCAATGGCTCGGCGCAAGGAAAAGGTACTATGCAGATTACCAGCATTGTAGCCCCCGGCAAACAAGTGGTGATTGATGGTCTTATCTTCGACCGCGGTAACACTATCTCCTACAACGCACGTCGCGAAGGGCAGCCCGAAGGTGTGGAAACGCCGATGATGAACCCCATCGGCACAGAGGGTATCGGTGGTCCCGACTTGGCGGAAAAAGTGTTCACCAAAGAGTCCTATATGATTTACTTGAACGGCGACCGCGGTATCGTGAATACGCTGGATGTCGTAGTGCGCAACTGTGCTTTCATCAACGCTCCCAACTATGCCATCAACGGTTTGCTGAAAGGTGCCATCACGGTACAAAACTGTATCTTTGTGAATGTGCGTATGGCTACTATGGACGTGCGCGGTGCTGACCCTGCCAATATGACACAAGTCAATTTCTGCGACAATACAGTCCTTTTCGTATGGTCTCGTCTCAAAGACCTCGCTTCGATGGGCTATGGTTTCCGTCTGCAACCCGGCACTTGCTGCACTATCCAACGCAATATCTTCGGCTGCGCCACTTTCTCGGCTATCGACCGCACACATGTCGACAGCGACAAAAACCGTGAAGCAAAGCGTGTGGACAAATGCGACGACAATATCTTCTTCCTCAACCGCGTAACCGATTTGAGTCTGCCGGGCGGTGGTATGTTGCTCCGCGTGAAAGCCGACGACTTCGATGATGTGGAGGCAATCGATTGCCGCCGAAACAAGTCGCTCAAGGACCCGAGTCTGTTCAAAGGAAAGATTGACGAGGCGTACCTCAATGGGTTCTTGAATGTCTCGTACAAAGAGAAAACAGACTACAACCCCAACTCGGCTGCCAACACTTTCCGCCAAGCGATGGGTATGAATATGGTGGGTACGATGCAGTCATCTGTCACAATGTTTGCCAACCGTTATCCATGGCAAAAAGCATTAGACCTCTTTGGTGCAGTCCCCAACTGCGGCGCACAAATCCCACAATAATCCAACGCCGCAATAACCCAACACCACAAAATCAACGGACAAAATCTAACGTATTTTTTGCGTCTCCAACCAACTTTTTCACACCGGCTCTGCTGTTCGGATGACCGATAGCAGAGCCGGTTTTGATGTGAGGCCTCTTCCTACTTACACCAAACGGCGTTTTTATATGTTCTGCTGTAAACTGACCAAGTATTTGAGGTCGTCAATGGTGAGGGTATGGGAGGTGTCGGTGCCTTCGAGGAGCGAATCGGAGAGGTCGCGTTTGGTTTGGCGAAGACGCAAAATCTTTTCCTCGATGGTATCGGCGGCAATAAGATGATAGACTATCACACTGCGGTGCTGTCCGATACGATAAGCCCGGTCGGTAGCCTGCTGTTCGATAGCAGGATTCCACCACGGGTCCAGATGAATGATATAGTTGGCATTTGTTAAGTTCAATCCTAATCCGCCCGCTTTGAGCGAGATAAGAAATACGGATTTCTCTCCGCATTGGAAAGCCTCCACCATCTTCTGTCGCTGTGCAATGGGTGTACTTCCGTCCAAATAGAAATAGTCGATTTTGTCTTCGTCAAGCACGCGTTTTTCCTGTGCCAAGAAAGAAGTGAACTGGCTGAATACCAATACACTATTGTCGCCTTCCACTATCTGTTGTACCAATTGTCGCATATCCTCCTATTTTGTCCTATTTTGATGCGGTTGCTCTGAAAATATAGAAGACCTAGAAAATCTATGAGTTTTATGGAATACCCCTTAGTAGTCGGTGTTCTGGGGATCGAAGTTAGTCCAACCGAAGAGCCAAGACACAGGTGGATGTCAGGTGGATGAGTGTTGTTTTGGGCTTGAAGGCTGCTGAAAACAAAGAACAGCAGAGAATAGAAAATGTGCCGTTTGCACAAGTTGGGTCTTGAAATCATGTACTTTCTTTTTGAAATTCGGTGCAAGAGTACAGGTTTTTTGTTATGTGATTGCGAAGGAAATATGAAGAAATTGTGAAGAAGGAAATTTTCGAGGAAAACATGTACTTGACAATGTAATTAAACCATTCATTTTATTGAGTTATGATTGTCTTGATCTTTTCTATTTGTTTTCCTTTTTGGGGGATATTTTGGGGCAAATGAAATGAGAAATTGTCTATGTCGTTTTTTTTTTGTAACTTTGCGGGCTAATCTGTTTAATGGACTATGTATAACTTCTTGGAAGAAAAAATATCGTCAGACGGCGTAGTGAAAGCCGGTAATGTGCTGAAGGTGGACAACTTTCTGAATCACCAAATAGACATCGACATCATGCGCCAGATAGCGCACGAATTGAAACGACGGTTTCGCGGCAAGCAGGTAACGAAGATTCTGACTATCGAAGCCAGCGGAATAGCCATTGCTACTATGCTTGCCGACCTATATGACGTGCCTGTGGTCTTTGCCAAGAAAGGCGAGACGGCAAACAGCACCGACGATAAATATGTGTCGCAAGCCTATTCTTTTACGCACAAACGCCACAACCATGTGTTTGTTTCTAAGCCCTACTTGCAACGCGGAGAGAAAGTGCTGATTGTGGACGATTTTCTGGCAGACGGACAGGCGATGAAAGCCCTGATAGACATCGTGGGACAAGCCGGCGCAGAGGTGGTCGGATTAGGCGTTGCGATAGAGAAAGGACAACAACAAGGCGGGCGTATCCTCCGCGAAGAGGGGTATCACCTTGAGTCGATAGCCATCATCGATGCGATGGATAGCGACACGCAAACGATTACTTTTCGGAAAGAATAGAACATGTCGGTACGTATAGAACATCTGAACAAGACCATCGGCAAGCAACAAGTGTTGCGGGATATATCGCTGTCAATCAACGATGGCGAGGTGGTCGGATTGCTCGGTCCCAACGGCGCGGGCAAGTCCACACTGATGAAGATACTTGTGGGGCTA
>JBNMHB010000086.1:0-8827 GCA_050872525.1 Bacteroidales bacterium
CGGATATTGCACCAATCGCCGAGAGACTCACGGATATCCACTTTGGTGCCCTCGTGCAGGGTGAAAAGGTCGGTTCCTGAACGGTCGGGCGACGACTTGGCATTGACAACGCCCTGCGTGATAATCGCCTCCTCGCGGAGAGTATCACGGCGATGGAGAGAACCGGCGTTCAGCCCGCTCAGTATAGACACCAAAAGCAGTACCCACGCGGTGTGGAACGCCGTCTTTCGCAGCCATGTAACACGGCATAGCAAGAAAAGCAACAATCCTACCAAACTGATGATAAACAGCGAGATAGAAAGCCACATCCATGTCTGCTCGGTGAGCAGATTGCGGAAAGAGCGCACCCAGTTGCTGATGAAAAATGCCTGTGTGTCGGTGATGTTGTCGGTGATACGCGATTGGGCAAACTCCAGATTGTACTTGGCGTCGGAGTAGGTGGGGCGCAGGCGCAACGCACGCTCATAGGCAAGGATAGACTGTGCTAACTCGCCCTGTTTGAAATAGGCGTTTCCGAGGTTGTAATATACCACCGCATAGTCCTTGCTAATGCCCGCGCCGGCATCATCGATGATAGTTCGGTATAGCGCAGCGGCATCGGCATAATTGCCCGCCGCATATTGTTGGTTTGCCGCCTCAAAAGCCGTCTGAGCCGTTGCCGAAAAAGACATGCACAGCGCGCAAAAGGCTATGACACATATATTGAATAGTCGTTTCATATCTCGTTACAGTTTCTGTTCTTCAAGTTGGTCGATGAGTAGGTTGGTAGCCTTGTAGAGGTCGTCCATAGCATGGTCTGACGACGGTGCATAGCGTGCAAACTCGGCAGTGGAGAGGACATTGTTTACCTCTTTGATAAGGTCGTCGCTGACCCCTTTCCCATGCAGGATAGAGGCGATATTGTCCTTGTTGAGGTCGGCGGTCGGGATAGAGAGACGGTCGCTCAGATAGGTCCACGCCGCACGTTCTATCTCCTCGTAGAAGGCTTCTTTTTGGTTGTCTTTGAGCAACTTACCGGCTTTCTTCAGGCGTTTCTGTGCCACCTTGTTGGCGCGTTTGTAGCGCACGCGGTTGATGTCGGCGTTCTCTTTGATTTGCTTGCGGAAGATGATAAACAGGAGCAACGCCACGCAAAGAGGCACGAAATAGAGCATACAGAACGCCATACTGCCATACTGCACCGGCGATGCGGACTTGGTGCGCAGCGCGGGGAGCGTGGTGTTGATATAGCGGATATCGGAACCTAACTGCTTGATATCCTCCTTGTTAACGTAGTTGTTCACCACGGCATTGCCCGCCTGCTCGTTGGCACCTTTCTTCACATGAATGGTGTATTCGGGGGTGGTGAGCGTCTTGTAGGAATCGTCGTTCGTATCGAAATAGGAGAACGTAACGGCAGGAATGGTATAGTCGCCCGATGCACGCGGAATAGCCAGATACTCAATCGATTTCGTGCCACTGACGCCCGCGGTGGTGGTCTTGAAATTGTTGGTTACTTTCGGGTCGTATGGTTCAAAGCCTTCGGGCCAATCGATGGCAGGCGTCTTGAGCAGTTTCATATTGCCCGTTCCCGTGATGTCGAGGCGGATAGTAACGGCGTCGTTGGTCTGCAGTTCGGTCTGCGAGATAGACGGCGTGAGTGTGAAATGACCGACGCCACCGGAGAAACCTGCAGGCTTGCCACCCGGCAGAGCGTCCACATGGATGGTAACGCCCGGGGCGGAGACAGCGCGGGTAACATTGGTATAGGTGCCGAAGAAATCATCAAAGATGCTGCGCACCTGCGCACGCGTCTGCACACGCAACACCGCCTCAAACGACGCGGGGTCAATCTTGATGTCGCCCGAATGTTGGGGGTAGAGCAAAGTACGATAGAGCGTGGCTGTCTGATAGTTGCGCCCGTTATAATGTTCCAACTCGGTCTGAATCTCGCCCTGCTCAAGGTCCTGCTTGAGGAAACCGGTGAACTCAGGAATCTTGGTGTTGTTGGTGAATTGTGCCACGTCCACGCCTGCGAAATAGAGTTTGTAACTCAGCAGGATAGCCTCTTGCTCATGCACACGCGTCTTGCTGACGATGGTGCGTATAAACAGATTCTCGCTGCTCACGCTGCCGGAGTGGTTGCTCTGTTGCGATTGCCGGTGCCCACCTGCGCTGGCACCGGTACTCTGTTGGTTCTGCTGAGGCTGCTCGTCGGCGGGCAAGACGGTGATACGCACACCGTTGGAGGTGTATTCATCGCCGCCGACACGAATCGACGCCGGCGCGACGGTGAATGTGCCAGTGCGCTGCGCCATGAGGGTGTAGGTATAGGTCTGCGAGAACGACGAAGTGCGCTTGCCATTGACAAACGAGGTGGAACTGGAGGTGGACTGATAGGGTCCGGCGAGGACGTCGAAATCGGGCATCTCCGGCGCACGAAGGTCCTTGCTGCGCTGGTTGACCGAATAGGTGAGTTGAAATGGTTTACCGACGATTACCTGCGAGGGCGCGGTGGCTTTGAAGACCACATCGTCTGCCCAAACAGACCCTGCGGCAATGCATAAGAGGCATTGTAATACACAGAATATCTTTGCTTTACGTTTCATTGTCCTTTATCCTTTGTCTTTTGTCCTTCTTTTCCAATTACCAGTCTTTTTCTACGCGGCGCTTCTGACCCTGCTGGCGTTGCAGTTTCTCTTGGGTCTCCTGTTCGTCCTGCTCTAAGGCTTGGAGTATCTGTTCGGCAGTCTCTTTGTCCATTTTGGAGTCGTCTTGCTGTTGTTGCTGTTGCTCCTGCGGGTCCTGATTCTGCTCGTTCTGTTGCTCCTGTTGTTGCTGTTGCTCTTGTTGCTGATTCTGTTGTTGGTCTTGGTTCTGGTCCTTGTTTTGGTCCTGTTGTTGCTGTTTCTGTTGCTCTTGGAGCATTTGCATCGCCTTCACAAGGTTGTAGCGCGTGTCGTTGTCCTTGGGATTATTGCGCAACGATTGTTGATAGGCTGCCACCGCCTTGTCGTATTGTTGTTGGGCAAAAAGCGCATTGCCGAGATTATGGTAACTCTCGGCGAGGCGTTTCTTATCGTTCTTATTATCAAGCAGTTGCGCGGCTTTCTGATACTCTGCCTGCGCTTCGGGATACTTGTCTTGTTTGAAAAGCGCGTTGCCAAGGTTGTAGTGGCTCTCAAACGAGTTGGCGTTCTTCTCCAACGCGCGACGATAGTCCACCTCCGCGGCGGTGAAATCCTGCTGAGTATATTGTTTGTTCCCTCGGCGCACATCGGGTGCTTCCTGTTGCGCAAAAACACACAAACTGCACACGAAACAACTGATTATCAATGCTATACGTTTCATAAGTTACTTGGTCTTTTTCTCTTCGTTGAAGATGTCCAATCGGGTGAGCGATTTGTTTTTACGGTTGAAGATAAAGAAATCGATAATGAGCAGAAACAATGCCACCAACGCAAACGACTGGAACTGCTCGTTATAGTCGGTATAGACCTTGGTCTCTATCTCCGTAGTAGCCAGTGTATCAATCTCTTTCTGCAAGGTGCGCATGGCGGTGTTGGTGTTGTCGCAACGCACGTAGATACCGTTTCCCGCCTTGGCGATGTCGCGACACATATCTTCGTTCAGCCGGCTCACCACCACATTGCCCTGACGGTCTTTGCGGAAGTTGTTGGTGCCGGGCATAGGGATAGGCGAACCCTCCGGTTTGCCGATACCTACCACTATCACCTTGATTCCCAGTTCCTTAGCGCGTGCAGCCACCGCTGTGGCATCGTCCTCGTGGTTCTCGCCGTCGGTGATGAGAACGATGGCTCTGCTGGCACCCGAATCCTCGCTGCCAAACGACTGAATGGCGGTGTTCAGGGCTGCGCCGATGGCGGTTCCCTGTGTCTTGATGAGGTCGGGCGTGATACTATTCAGAAACATCTTGGCAGACACATAGTCGCACGTGATGGGCAGTTGTGTATATGCTTCGCCGGCAAACACCACCAACCCCACTTTGTCGTCCACCATCTGGTCAATCATCTTGCTGAGCATCTGTTTGGCGCGGTCGAGACGACTGGGTGCTACATCTTCTGCCAACATCGAGTTGGAGATATCCAAGGCGATAATCGCCTCGATACCCTGTCGTTTGATGGTCTGTTCGCGTTGCCCGTACTGGGGACGTGCGGCGGCTAAGATAAGCAATACCAATGCCACCATCAAGATGGAAAACTTCACGTTTGGGCGTACACGCGAGGCGTTGGGCATCAGTTCGCGCACCAATGTCGGGTCGCCAAACTCTACCAACTGACGGCGTTTGCGATGGGTGTACCAGATATATGCGCCGATGAATACGGGTATGCAAACCAGTATCCAAAGCATTTCTATATTTGCAAAACGAAACATATTGAATAAGACCGCCCTTTGGGCTAATAGACAAAAGACCGTTCGCTACGCTCTCTAAAAGAGCAAAAACAAAATGCCTTTTGTAAGTTATTGGTTAATCGTTCTTTGTTAATTGTTCTTTGTCCTAATTGCTTACCGTGCGGAGTACAAAATAGCGCAAGATGATTTCGGCGATGAGGCAGAGCAAGGCTGCCACCAAGAACGGCGGGAAGATTTCGGTGTGTTTCGAGTACTCGCGCACACGCAACTTGGTCTTCTCCATCTGGTCTATCTGCTCGTAGATAGATTTCAGGCTCGAGTTGTCGGTTGCGCGGAAATACTGTCCGCCGGTGGTGGAGGCGATACGCTGCAAGGTGCCTTCGTCGAACTCGCTGTCCATCATCATATATTGTACGCCCATAGGCGTCTGCACGGGTACGCGCGCCTGCCCGTGCGAACCTACGCCCACCGCGTACACGCGTATGCCATAGGTCTTGGCTATCTCGGCTGCTGTCTGGGGGTCTATCTCGCCACGGTTGTTGCTACCGTCGGTGAGCAGGATAATCACCTTCGACTTGGTCGGCGAATCTTTCATTCTGTTCACTGCATTTGCCAGACCCAAACCTATTGCCGTACCGTCTTCAATCATACCGAACTTAACCGACTTGAAGAGGTTTATCAGCACCGCATGGTCGGTCGTGAGCGGGCATTGCGTGAAACTCTCGCCGGCAAACACCACTAAACCTATCTGGTCGTTGGGGCGGGCGATGACAAAGTCGGACGCTACCTGCTTGGCAGCCTCCAATCGGTTGGGTTTCAGGTCTTCGGCTTGCATGGTACCCGAGATGTCGAGTGCCATCATGATGTCGATACCCTCGGTCGATTCCGACGACCAACGGTTGGTCAGTTGCGGGCGTGCCAATGCCAACGAGAGCAGCGTGATACACGCCACGCGCAACACAAAAGGCACGTGCAACAAGTAGATACGCGCCGACTTGGGTTGCTTGCAGAGTGTCTGAGTATCAGATAGTTGCAGACTGGCATCTGCCTTGCGCAATTCGTATATATACCATCCGATGACGGGTATCAGCAGGAGGAGCAGAAATAAATATGCGGGACTTGCAAAAGTCATAATCGTTGTCGTTTACGTAGTTTGCGTATGTATCGTAGTTTCATCGTTTTCGTCGCTTTCGTGGTTCTCGGTGGGCGTGGTTTCTCTGACGAAGTCGTAGGCGGTGAGCAACGCACTTTCGTTCTCGTCGGGGGTGGTGGTCCACTTGGCGAACTTCACAAGGTCGGCGAGCGAAAGCATCTTGCGCAGACGGTCGAACAGGTCTTTCTGCTCTTTCATCAGCGGCTTGAGTTCCCGCAGGGTCTCATCGCTGGTCTTTTCCGTACTCGACACTTCGTAGCGGCGCGAGATATATTCGCGGATGACATCGGTCAGTTCGGTGTGATATTCTTTCACTTTGCCGTCCTGCCAAATCTTCTCGGCTTTTATCTCGTCCAATTTCTCCAATGCCACCTCTTCCGCCGGTCGCAGAGGCACTTGTTCCTCCTCTTCGGTCGCACCCGTTTTGTGCTTCCGGATATAGCGTACAAGATAGTAAATGCCTATCCCTAAGCCGATTAGGAGCAAGCCGAGCAGTATCCAACGTATGATACCCCACCACCAGATGGGGGCATCCTGAATATCTTTGATGTCGGTGATGGCGAGGGTGGTATCCACCTCAAACGGCTGCACCACATTCAGCGACAGCGGTTCGCTCCACAGCGTGTCGCCACCACACACAAACGGTTGCGGCGCGATATAGAACAGGGAATCCTTAAACGACGTAATCGTCAGATACTGATTCACTTGCATACGTCCGTCAGAGAGTCGGGTGGTGTCGGCTATTGTCCTGTCCACAATCTCTATTTCGGGCATGAGTGTCTCGCCGTAAACGGGCAGCGACACTTGCTCCGTGGCGTTCATCGTGGCTTGCAGGTGCAAGTCGGTCTGGTCGCCGATGAAGATAGTCGTCGAATCCAATACGGCAGAAACTACTATGGCTAATAACAGGTTCATATCTCAATTTAGACCTCTCCGCCTCCACAAGAGAGGACAAAAGAGTGTATTCAAGTTGTTGTATATCAATGTAATACCCCGCTCAGTAAGCCCCTATATGGGGACGGGTGTCCTACATCTTAAATAGTCTCATCAGTGCCCGCACATAGTCTTCGTCAGTGCGGATACTGATGTTGTTTATTCCGGCTTTGGTGTAGAGTGTCTGCAAACGGTTTTGCTGACCGCGCCACGCCTCGGCATATCCGTCGCGCACGCTTGCCAATGCGGTGTCTATCCATATACGCTCGCCCGTCTCCGCGTCTTTCACTTTCAGCAGACCCATGTCGGGCAACTCCGCGTCGCGGCGGTCGTATATCTGTATCACGTTCAAGTCGTGCTTGTGCGAGGCGATGACCAATGGTGTCGCGCCCATCTTCTTTTCCGGCACGGTGGTAAACGCAGGGTCTTGGCAGTCGCTTATCAGGAAAGCGGTGCAACGGCGTTTCTGGGCATTCGCAAAATAGTGCAAAGCACCGTTGATATCCGTGCCGGTCGAGGTCGGCTCAAACGACAACAGTTCGCGAATGATGTGCAGCACGTGTGATTTGCCTTTCTTGGCGGGGATATATTTCTCTATCTTGTCCGAGAAGAATATCACGCCCACTTTATCGTTGTTTTCGATGGTTGAGAACGCCAGTGTGGCTGCCACTTCCGCCATCATATCGCGTTTCATCTGTGTCTGTGTACCGAAGTTGCGACTCCCGCTCACGTCCACCAAGAGCATTACCGTCAGTTCGCGTTCCTCTTCAAACACCTTGATATAGGGTTTGTTGAGTCGTGCCGTAACGTTCCAATCGATAGAGCGCACATCATCACCGGGCTGATACTCACGCACTTCCGAGAACGCCATACCGCGCCCCTTGAACTGCGAATGGTATTCACCCGCAAAGATGTTCCGACTAAGTCCGTGTGTCTTAATCTCTATCTTTCGTACCCGTTGTAGTAATTCTTCTGAAGTCATTGTTTCTATCTAAAATCCGCCGCTCTGCTCTCTTAATTCATAATTCTTAATTCATAATTCTCTACGGAACTTGCACCGCGTTCAGCACCTCGGTAATCACATCTTCGGTGGTGAGGTTGTTGGCTTCCGCCTCGTAGGTCAAGCCGATACGGTGGCGTAGTACGTCGTAGCATACGGCGCGTACATCTTCCGGAATAACGTACCCGCGACGATGAATGAACGCGTAGGCGCGGGCTGCGCGGGCGAGGTTGATACTTGCACGCGGCGAACCGCCGAACTGAATCATTGCCTTCAGGTCTTTCAGCCCGTATTCCTCAGGTGTGCGCGTTGCGAACACAATATCAACAATATATTTCTCTATTTTCTCGTCCAGATATACCTCGTTCACCACGTTGCGTGCTTTGCGAATATCTTCGGTGGAGAGGATAGGCAACACTTGTTTCTTCTCGCCTGAGATATTCTGACGGATAATCTGTTGCTCTTCTTCTTTTTTGGGATAGCCGATGACCACTTTCAGCATAAAACGGTCGGTCTGTGCCTCAGGCAGGGGGTAGGTACCTTCCTGCTCTATCGGGTTTTGAGTGGCGAGAACGAGGAACGGGTCGTCCAATTTGAAGGTCTCTTCGCCGATAGTTATCTGACGCTCTTGCATAGCCTCCAGCAGAGCCGATTGCACCTTCGCCGGCGCACGGTTAATCTCATCCGCCAATACAAAGTTCGCAAAGATAGGTCCTTTTTTGATATGGAATTCCTCCGTCTTCTGCGAGTAGATTTGCGTACCGAGTACATCGGCAGGAAGCAGGTCGGGAGTGAACTGAATACGTGAGAAATCGGCTTTTATCAGGTCTGCCAAAGTCTTGATAGCCAATGTCTTTGCCAAGCCCGGAACGCCCTCAAGGAGGATATGCCCGTCGCTCAACAGACCAATGAGCAGACTTTCTACAAGGTGTTTTTGTCCTACAATTACTTGATTCATACCCATCGTGAGGGCATCGACAAACGAACTCTCACGCTCAATGCGTTCTTGCAGTTCGCGAATATCTACAGTAGTTTGCATAGTTGTATGTTTGATATTTTATTTTCGGATAATATACAATCTCGCCCCCAAGCACTTCCTCCCGCTAAATCCTCCCACCAATTCCTTCCCCCTCGGATAAGCCTTTTTTTACCCGCTGATACCTATACAAACTTTGTGCCAAACTGCTAATCCCATATTCCAAACAATGTTAAAAGCCCCAATAATCCAAAAGTAATCCAAAAGACAGGGTGTCTTGGTACAGAAAAAGTTGACTCAAAAAAGCATAAAAAATGAGTCAGTCAAGTGAAGAGTTATCGAGAGTCTCTGCGTCAAAATCTCGCAAAACGCGGAGTTACACACCGGAATTCAAGCGTCAAAAAGTGTGTGA
>JBNMHB010000087.1:0-8742 GCA_050872525.1 Bacteroidales bacterium
AGTACTCTTCGTACTCACTTGTACTACATCTTGTATGATTGACAATCTTTCAAAGAACATTCATGCGCCTTCGCAAGAGGGTCTCTCTTTCTCGAAAGCGGGTGCAAAATTACTGCTTTTTTTTGAACTGACCAAATATTACGAACGATTTTTTGCACTTTCTGCGTAAGTCGCTGATTTTCAATAGGAGCATTTCGAGGGGATTTTAGACGTTTTTTCTTGGAACAAGTAATTGACCGGTAATCGAACCATTATTTTTTCGGCACTATACATCGGAGAAACGTTATTTGGCGGGGATTAGATGGTGATTGCTTTGGGAGAGGGAGAGGTATTTGAGGGATATTTCCTTAATAATATACGCGCGCGAGCGCGAAAAAACAAAGTGGACGATATAGTCCGAAAACGGACAAAACAGAGTGAGAAATACAACGATGACTAACGAGAAATATAACGATGTACTATCCAATCTCCTATTTATCGAATCAATATCTAACGAAATCTGACCTATATAGTTGTTCCTTAAAAATCGTAACTATTTTCTGATTATCAATATACAGTATGTTTTTAAGGAACAACTATATAATAGGATTTGTATGATATGTATATTGTTTACATGATTCAACATCTACACAGAAAGATACTCCCAAAACGAATTGGGCAGGCAGATGTTAGACAACGGAACAGCCTCGCGAAACAACGGGGCAACTTCAGCGGAAGTATAGCCCGCGATGCCACAGCCGATGGGTGTGACCAAAAATGTGAGTTCGGGGTGTTCCTTTGCAAAAGCGACAAATCTGTCCACAGCAGCACGCATATTATCCGGCCCTTCCATCGTGGGAATAGCATAACTCCTACCTTGCAAGCCCTCACCCTGCCCCACACGCAGAATCTTTTCCATACCATTTGCAGCTATCATACTTCCTACAACCGGCAAGTCCACACCAATACAAAAAGTAGTAAATGTCTCATACTTGCCATACCCGTAGCCATGGTCGTGGTCAATATGGCGATTGCTGATTTTGATAAAAACCAGCACCACGATGTCTGTGAGAAAATCGCTGAGCGAATGTACAGCATCGGCTATCATCGCCGCCGAATGTCCCAACACTCCCGCCAAGAACTTGAACACCAACAGCACCATATTCACCACGCTGCCGAATATGGTAATCTGATAAATCTTCCCCTTCCGCTGCTTGTCCGTTTCTATAATCGTATCTGCTATAAATTAACACTTTAGTCGGTTATTGACCAATTGCTTCATAATAAGGACGGAGGTAAGATTGGGCGCGGGTGTGTTTGGCTACTTGTTTGGTATGGTTACCACGGATACCGCGCTCCAGATTGTGGGTCAGGTCGTGCCATTTGGTGGCAATGGCAATGCGGTTGCCCGATGTAGCAATACGCTCCAAATACGTGTCGTAGGTCTCCGTCTTGGCATGTGTGAGCAGGCGAAGGGTATCTACGATATGAGTGGGAATGCCCTGCTCCAAGAGATACTCAAAAGTATAGTCGCTGTCCTCCACTACATCGTGCAGGAAACCCGCTACTATTTCGTCCGTACACGTACCCATCAGCCCAACTGCCAACGGGTGCAGGATAACCGGTTTGCCATCCAAGTCCAACTGCCCCTTATGCGCACGGGTGGCTATCTCCAAGGCTTTTTCAATCAATTCAGAATCGGTCATAGTATCATATAATCTCTTTTACTTACAAAGAGTTTTTTGAACAATGCTTTGTACAAAAAAAACTACCATCCAAATTGTCGGCAATATTCATTATAGTCTTTTGAGGCTTCATGGCATCCCATTTTTGATGCAACTTCTATTGCCTGACAATGAAGATCATTTCTATACATCGTAAACATTAAGGCATTTCTGTAAATAATTAATCCAAAATCAGCATCTAATATATTTTGTTTCGACAAAAAAGTATAAATATACTTTCCCCCAGATTGCTGATATTTCTCATAAAGACTATGGTAACGCCCCTTAAAATAATTGTCCACAGCAAATACACTCTCATAATAGGCATTTTCATAATCACCTACCCTTGCATAACATAGACATTTATTTGAATATGCCTATGCTATTTGTACAAAATCCACATTACTGCGGTGTTCATATTGATAAATTGCACGATTAAAAAATTTAATCGCAGTATTTTCTCTCCCAGTATTTAGATTGTAATAACATAAACCTATACGCATATAATCTAAAGCAATATCATTTACTTCTGCATCAGCATATTTGTCCGCAAATTTAGAATACCAATCTATTACTTTATCCCATGCTTTTAGTTCCCAATAGCAATCACCTATATCTTCACAAGTTTTGTCGAGATTTCTTTGTGAATCAGTATTCCGTATTGAATAGTAATATTGTTCAAAATATGCAGCAGCCATTTGAAAATCATCTCGATTCCATGCACTACATGCTTTTGTATGTAATATCGAAACATCATTAGATTGTGTACCATCTGTTTCCTCTATAATTAAATTATTACCGCTAATACTAACCTTTCCAATTTTAGCCAATGCTGTTTGTCCTAATAGAAGAGGAGAAGACTGCCCTTTGATTATGACAGCAGATACATCTGTAATTAGTTTGCCCCCAATTTCTATTGTATGTAGAATAACGTTAGTGTGTTCAACTATTCGACCATCGGCAACCGTTGATTTTCCGACTCCTACAATATCTGATTCAGACAAGTACCCATTATCTAACATAAAGTTAGCCATAGTTTCAGAAATACAAACAGATGCAGCTCCTGTATCTAAAATAAATTTCATACGCAGCCCATTTACCACACAAGGAACTTTATAAACTCCACTTTCTTGTTCCATATTTATAACCACCGAAGCAGAAAGAGTAAGTGAAACAAAAAGTGAAAATACAACAAAAAGTTTTTTCATAATATTAAATTTTACAACTATTAACTATAGTCTATTCTCTCAAAACCTAATCTATAACGTTAATTACAAGATATAAGTTCTATAGTGAAAGTACAAAACTTCTCTCTATGCTAATCAAAGCAAAAAGGGTATGTCAAAACCCAAGAAAAGCATTCCTTGTTTTGACACACCCTCATACTTAAATGTTCACTTCGTCACACTTACTTGTTTACTTGGAAGCGGGTGTTGCCAGTGGTGAGGAAGTCAACGATTTGGTTGGCGGCGGCGATGCCGGCGTTGATGTTCGCCTCGGCGGTTTGGGCGCCCATCTTCTTCGGAGTAGCAAAATAACGTCCCTCGAACAAGGTCTTGAACTTCATATCCGCTGCAGGCATGATGTCCGTAACGTACTTGAAGTCCGCGCGCTCCTGCATGAGTTGAATCAACTCGTCCTCGTTGATGACCTCCTTGCGGGCGGTATTCACCAAGATTGCCCCTTTCGGCATCTGAGACAAAAGGGCGTAGTTGATACTCTGCTTGGTCTCTGCGGTGGCAGGGATATGCAGCGAAACGACGTTGCAAGTGCGGTAGAGTTCCTCGGCAGAGTGAACGGGCGTAACGCCTGCGGCTGTCATAGCCTCATCGGGACAGAATGCGTCGTATGCGTAGATGTCCATACCAAAGCCTTTGGCAATACGCGCCACGTTGCGGCCTACGTTACCGAAGGCGTGGATACCGAGTTTCTTGCCTTTGAGTTCGGTGCCGCTGGTGCCGTTGTAGAAGTTGCGGACAGCCATGACCATGAGTCCGAGTGCCAATTCAGCCACTGCGTTGGAGTTCTGCCCCGGGGTGTTCATAGCCACTACATTGTGTGCGGTAGCCGCTGCGAGGTCGAGGTTATCGTAGCCTGCGCCTGCGCGAACCACAATCTTGAGTTGCTTGGCAGCGTCCAGCACCTCTGCGTCCACGATGTCGGAACGCACGATGAGGGCATCGGCATCCGCTACGGCGTCAAGAAGTTGCTGTTTGTCGGTATATTTCTCGAGCAAAGCGAGGGTGTAACCTGCTTTCTCCACCACCTCGCGAATGCCGTCCACAGCCACTTTCGCGAAGGGTTTTTCGGTTGCAATAAGAACTTTCATACTATTGACTAATGTTGTGTAAAACACTGCCGTGCGCTTTTCTTCACGCTTGGGATTGCGAAACCAATAGTCCATAATGGTATCCATAATCGTATAAATTTTGTTAATTTATGATTGTGCCATACCTTGCCTATCCTATGCGCATCCTATGCGTATCCCTTGCTGAAAAGTTGCGGTTTGACAGCATTAAAACACGTAAATGAAACGATTGGATTGTTAGAGCTTCTTCTCGTAATCGTGGATGCAATCAACGAGTGCCTGTACGCCCTCGACGTCCATTGCGTTGTAGCACGAAGCACGGAAGCCGCCTACAAGACGATGCCCCTTGATGCCGACCATGCCGCGCTCGGTAGCGAACTTGAAGAAGTCGTCTTTGAGTTCCTCGTATTCAGGTTTCGGCACGAAGCAGATGTTCATACGGCTACGGTCCTCCTTGTCGAGGATAGTGGGAACGAACATCTTGGAGTGGTCGAGGCAATCGTAGAGGAGGTCTGCCTTCTGCTGGTTGCGGCGGTCTATCCATTCGATGCCGCCGTGCTCTTTGAGCCAACGGAGGTTGAGGAGCGCGGTGTAGATAGGCAGAACGGGAGGCGTGTTGAACATAGAACCACCATCGATATGGGTTTGGTAGTTGAGCATAGTAGGAATGTAACGCGAAACTTTGCCGAGAGCCGACTCTTTGATGATTACGAAAGTAACACCTGCAGGTGCGAGGTTCTTCTGTGCACCACCGTAGATAACGTCAAACTTGCTTGCGTCGATAGGACGGCTGAGGATGTCAGACGACATATCTGCAATCAAAGGTACATTACCCTTCTTAGCGTAGATTTCTTGCAACTTGCGCTCCGAAATCTCTGTACCGAAGATGGTGTTGTTGGTAGTGATGTGGAAATAGTCAGCGTCTTGCGGAATATCGTAACCACTTGGGATTGAGTTGGTTGACTCAGCGACCACCTCTACCTCGCCAAAGCCCTTAGCCTCTTTGATAGCCTTCTTAGACCATACACCGGTGTTGAGATAAGCGGCTTTCTTCTCAAGGAAGTTGTATGGAATCATGCAGAACTCAAGGCTTGCACCACCACCGAGGAACAATACGCGATAGCCTTCGGGTACACCGAGGAGTTCCTTCATCAGGGCCTCAGCCTCGTCCATAACGGGTTGGAAATACTTAGCACGGTGCGAAATCTCAAGGATACTCAATCCTTCACCTTGGAAATCAAGCACTGCGTCAGCGGTCTCTTTGATGACCTCTTGGGGCAGGATACTCGGTCCTGCGTTGAAATTGTACTTTTTCATAAAGATATTAGTTGTTATGTATTTTACGTATATTTCGTAGTTTATATGATTATTGTTGTTTTACGACCATACCGTCTTTCCACTTGCTTTTGGGTGTGGTGATTACTTCGGTATCGGGTTGTTTGACAGCGTTTTGGATAGCGTCTTTCACCTTCTGGGCGGCATCCTTGATACCCTCGCGGACGTTTTCGATAAGGTCAGCATGCTCAAACCATGCCACAGCGTCGCCTTTGGTCAGGACAGTACCCTGCTCCTTCTCGATAGCCACCAAACGGCAGTTGTCGAATGCAGTGAGAGTTTCCATACCATGTTGAGTCTGGATGTAGCAAATGATATCCCCTTTCTTATAGAAGGTGCCGAAAGCAGGTGCATGGCTATCCTCGTTGTAGTCCAATTCCCAAAGGAGTTTGCCCGATTGCGTTGCCTCGAGAGGCTCTGCGTTGGGGTGCAAGATAGCGCGTTTGTCGGCAGCCGAGATGAACGTAACCTGTTTGCCACCCTGTGCGGCTTTCTCCATACGCTCAAGGAGATCTTTGTTGAATTGTTCCTTAGCCTGACCCGACTTGAACTCACGATACTGTTTCTCGTGCATAGCGAACTCGAAGAGTTCTTCGTCGTCCTGACCACGCTCCCAACCGAGTTTCTCCATCTCCTCGATATAATGAGGCAGTGCGTCGGGATAGAGTGATTGCGGGTCGCCCGTGTAGAACTCCATATTCTTCTCTTTTGCCAGTTCGACGATTTCGGGAGCCAACTCGCCAGGCAGTTTACCCGACTTGCCGAGAATCATACCCCACATAGCAGGGTCCATACGCGTGAACGGTTTTTCGCCCATTGACTTGGAGAAGAGGTTCATCAAAGCGGCATTCTTGACATACTGCGAGAAAGGCGTTACGAGGCATGGAGTACCCAACATAGGCCATATACGCTGTACCTCTTCGAAGAGTTCGACAAGCAGTTCGTCCTCGCTGAGGGCTTTCTCACCACGTTTCACAAGGTTGGCATTGATAGCGGCGTGCATACCTTTGAGGTCCGCCATCAGCGAACCCATCATACCGCCGGGGAGACCACAGCCCACGAGGAGAGAGGTCATCTTGGAGTTGCGCGGGTCAATCCAATAGCCGAGGAAATCGTCGATGAACGATTGGGTCAGGCTACGCGCCTCCATATATGCTTTCATATTGATGTCCTTAACAAGAAAACCGGCGTCTCGCAACATGGCTTGGATAGTGATGACATCCGGATGCACCATACCCCAACTGAGCGGTTCCATAGCCACGTCCAGCACATCGCCACCCGCCTTAGCCACCTCAAGCATAGACGCTACCGAGAAGCCGGGACCTGTGTGTCCGTGATATTGGATAATAATATCAGGATGCTTCTCCTTGATAGCCGCAACAATCTTTCCCAACATAGCGGGGCGACCGATACCTGCCATATCCTTGAGGCAGATTTCCTGTGCGCCACCCTCGATGAGTTGCTCAGCAAGGTTGATATAATACTCTACGGTATGCACTTTGGAATAGGTCATACACATAGTGGCTTGGGCAGTCATGCCTGCCTCTTTTGCCCATTTGATAGACGGGATGATATTGCGGGGGTCGTTGAGACCACAGAAAATACGTGTGATGTCCACTCCTTGTGCGTGCTTCACTTTATACATGAGTTGGCGCACATCAGCGGGGACCGGATTCATACGGAGAGCGTTGAGTCCGCGGTCAAGCATGTGGGTCTTGATACCGACCTCGTTGAAGGGCTTGGTAAATGTGCGAACCGCCAGATTGGGGTTCTCACCATAGAGAAGATTCACTTGCTCACTTGCTCCACCGTTGGTTTCGACACGATCGAAACAGCCCATATCGATGATAACCGGTGCAATCTTTGCCAATTGGTCCTTGCGCGGAACATACTTTCCGCTGCTCTGCCACATGTCGCGATAGACAAGGGAGAATTGAATTTCCTTTTTCATATAGTTATTAGATAAAAAGTTCGTTTTCCATTTCGGGTGCAAAGTTACAACTATTTTTCCACTATTGCAAGCAGCAACGGCTTTTTATTTGCATCTATACCATTCCGAGGCGACATATTCTTAAAAAACACTCAAAATTCCACAAACTAATCAAACAAAGTAGGATTATCCCTGTCGAATCGTTTGAGGATGTTGTACATCAATGTTTCACGAATCAGTTTGCTCCGATTGGTAATGGTGTATTTGTCACAATATCTCTGAAGCACACGCATCTCGCTATCGTTGAGCATGATACTCACACGATGGCTACGAGGTTGTTTCGATTTGCGTTTCACGGACACTATGACATTATATATATTAAAAGAACAACCCCATACGAACACCCAGATTTACAAAGGCACGCCCTGTATGATTGGTGAACGAGAGGTCTTCTATCTTTTCTTCCACTTCTATCTTCGCCTGCTGGAAAAGCACGTCAGCGGAAACGAAGAGAGACGATTTGTCGGTAATTTGACAACAATAGCCCAAATTGGCACCCGCGTACAGACCGCCCAAGCAGTCCTTGCTCAACGCCACACCGTATCCCAAAGAGACACCTGCCAAGGGTGCGTGTTTCTGTTGCATAAGCGGGATACGCGCAACTAACTGAATCGGCAGGAAGGCATACTTCTGCCCGCCTGCGAACTCGCCCAAGTAGCCTACTCCCCCCCCTAAGAAAATACGTTTGCCAAGCATATTATGCGTACCAACGCACAAATTAGCACAAACAAATCCGCCTACGGTATCGGCAGGCATGAAAGTTGCTCCCCCCGACAACTCCACCAAAAGGGAGACCTTTTTAGAAGAAACGGACCGACTATCGGTTGTATTATTCTGATTGTCAAGCGTTTGCTTATCATCTTCGGAAATAGACAAGATGTCTGTGCGGGGGTATTGGAAACGTGCGCCGGAGGCATCTTTCAACACAACAACCTCGTCGTTTTGGAAAACAATGGTCCCCTTCACCTGCGTACCTGTACGCAAGACCAAGACTTCCGCGCGCACACAGAGAGTGCATGCGAGCAAAACGACCATTAACAGATATTTCCTCATATTCTTGTGCAAAGGTAGCCCTAAAAATTGGATTGTGCAAATCTTTTGCGCTTTTTGCACAGAAAGCAAGAAGAATAGGCGAATACGAACAGGGAACGGCGATAATCGCCGGCAAAGGAACAACAACTGCTTGGAATTATAGGGCAGTCTTTTATAAGTCCTTATTTGCACGGCTCTTTTTGCCGTCTCGTTGCCGTCTTTTTAATATAAATTATCATTAGTGTCCCATTAAAAAAGGCTGTATTAAAAATTAATAAATAATTGCCCATTAGGGTCATTTTGTTCTTTGACATATTGTAGATTAACTCGGTTGAGCAGGTCTGTCAAATGGGAGTTGTCCGTTAGCGATATTC
>JBNMHB010000088.1:0-8588 GCA_050872525.1 Bacteroidales bacterium
AAAAACAACTAAACCCAATATATCATGAAACATCTTCTTTTAGGCGATGAAGCGATAGCGCAAGGCGCTATAGACGCGGGCTTGAGCGGTGTTTATGCCTACCCGGGCACACCGTCAACGGAAATCACAGAGTACATTCAACTGAGCGAAGCACGCAAACAAAAAGCGGGTAGCGACGAACCGGCAATCTTCTGCCGTTGGGCATCCAACGAGAAGACGGCAATGGAGGGCGCACTCGGTATGTCCTATATGGGCAAACGTGCGCTCGTTTGTATGAAACACGTGGGCATGAACGTATGTGCCGACGCATTTATGAACGCGGCTATCACCGGCGTGAACGGCGGTTTGGTAGTAGTGGCAGCAGATGACCCCTCGATGCACTCTTCGCAGAACGAGCAGGACAGCCGTTTCTATGCCAAGTTTGCGATGATACCATGCTTTGAGCCGACGAACCAACAGGAAGCATACGAGATGACCAAAGAGGCATTCCGCCTTTCTGAGGAACTGCGCACACCTATCCTTCTGCGCGTAACTACCCGTATGGCTCACTCGCGTGCCGTTGTCGAGACTACAGACAACACACCTGTTCAGAACAAGATGTCGTTGCCGGAGAATGTGCAACACTTTATCTTGTTGCCGGCTTTTGCAAAAAAGAACTATGCCGAATTGGTTGCCGCACAACCTACTTTCGTTCAGAAAAGCGAGACTTCGCCTTTCAACTCCTACACCAAAGGTGCACACCCCGAGCGCGGTATCATCACCACAGGTATTGCTTACAACTATCTGATGGAGAACTACCAACCGACCATGGGTTGCTCTATCCTCAAGGTGGCTCAGTACCCGCTGCCGGTAGCCCTTGTCAACCAAATGGTGGCTGACGGTGCTAAGGAAATCCTCGTTGTAGAAGAGGGGCAGCCGGTGGTAGAGGAACTTATCCACGGACTTGTACCCTCCACTATCGCTGTCAAAGGACGTCTCACAGGCGACCTGCCACGTATGGGCGAACTCACTCCCGATAGTGTACGCCGTGCCATAGGTCTCGACGCGTTGCCTACACGCCCTGCCGACAATATGGTAGTCAGCCGTCCGCCCGCATTGTGCCAAGGTTGTGGACACCGCGATGTGTATGCTGCCCTCAACGAAGTGGCACGCGAGTATCCGCAACCCCGTATCTTTGGTGATATCGGTTGTTACACACTCGGTGCATTGTCGCCTTTCCATGCGCTCCATGCCACAGTGGAGATGGGTGCCTCGATTACGATGGCGAAAGGTGCTGCCGATGCAGGACAACACCCCGCTATTGCAGTTATCGGCGACTCTACTTTCACCCACTCGGGTATGACCGGACTCTTGGATTGCGTGAACAGCAATGCAAACGTAGTGGTGCTTATCTCCGACAACCTCACCACGGGTATGACGGGCGGACAAGATTCTGCCGGTACCGGTCGTTTGGAACAGATTTGCTACGGCTTGGGTGTTGAGAAAGAGCATGTGCGCGTTGTAGTGCCCCTGCCTAAGAACATGGACGAAATCAAACAAGTGCTGCGCGAGGAAATCGACTATCCGGGTACTTCCGTAGTTATCGCACGCCGCGAGTGTATCCAAACGCTCAAACGCCACTTGAAAGCAAAAAAATAAACCCTTAAATCGTTAATACAACATGAAAAAAGATATTATTTTAGCAGGTGTAGGAGGACAAGGTATCCTCTCTATTGCAACCGTTATTGGTGAAGCCGCTTTGGCAGAGGGCTTGTATCTGAAACAAGCCGAGGTACACGGTATGAGTCAGCGTGGGGGCGACGTACAGTCCAACCTCCGTCTCTCGTCCGAACCGATTCACTCCGACTTGATTCCCCTTGGCGGAGCCGACCTTATCATCTCTTTGGAACCGATGGAGGCACTCCGCTATGTACAGTATCTCAAGCCCGAAGGCTGGATTGTTACATCGTCGGTACCTTTTGTGAATATCCCCAATTACCCTGAATTGGAGGAGGTTCTCCGCCATATTGAGGCACACAAGAACCACGTTCTTTTGGACGTAGAGGCTCTTGCCAAAGAGGCAGGCGCACCCTCGCAGGCGGCTAATATGGTGTTGCTCGGCGCAGCCATTCCTATGCTGGGTATTGACCACGACAAGATGATTGCCGGCGTACAACGTATCTTTGCGCGCAAAGGCGAGGCTATTGTTCAAAGCAACGTCGCTGCTGTGGAAGCAGGTTACCGTAACTCGAAACACGAGTAAAACGGTGTGCATAATGTGACGGCATGGTAGAGGACGGCTCTCGTTATCGTCTCGTTGTCGTCTCGTTGCCGTAATTTACCCTACTTGCACGGCTTGTATATAAGTGCATAATGGGTGTATAAAATAAGAGGCTGCCTACAATGGAAAATTGTTCAGGCAGCCTCTTTTATTATGGAGTGTTTGACTCGCTAAATTCTTAATTCAAAATTGTCGGTATTCGAAACAGATTGTATTTCTTCTTCACATTTCTTTTTTACAGATTATATTTCTTCCTTGATAAGATAATCGTTGCGGGATTGGGAATTGCGAATGATGAGTTCGCCGAGGAATCCTGCCAGAAAAAGCATACAGCCGAGAATCATCATAAGAATAGCAATATGGAAATAAGGGTTGGTACCTAACAACATCGCGTGGACACCGTGTGTGAGGGCATACAACTTCATAGATGCAACCACTATAACTGCCACAAAACCAATGAAAAACATCAATGAACCTATCAGACCGAAAAAGTGCATCGGTTGTTTGCCGAACTTATTGAGGAACCACAAAGTCATCAAATCGAGATATCCGTTGATGAAACGATTCATACCAAACTTAGATACGCCAAACTCGCGTTTGTGGTGCTGAACGACCTTCTCGCCTATTTTTGTGAAGCCTGCATTTTTTGCCAAATAGGGGATATACCGATGCATCTCGGAGAAGACTTCGATGTTCTTTACTACCTCTTTTCGATAGGCCTTTAGCCCACAATTCATATCATGGAGAGGGATACCGGTAACGCGGCGGGCAGTGGCGTTGAATAGTTTGGAGGGGAGGTTTTTGGTGAACTTATTGTCGTAGCGTTTCTTTTTCCAACCGGAGACCAAATCGAATCCTTCTTCCGTAATCATACGATAGAGTTCCGGTATCTCATCGGGCGAATCTTGCAAGTCGGCGTCCATCGTGATAACCACCTCTCCTTGAGCAGCACGGAAACCACAATACAACGCCGCCGATTTGCCATAGTTGCGACGGAAACAGATACCATGCACGGTGTTTTCCTCTGCTTGTGCCCGAAGTTGCTCAATGACCTGCCACGAGTTGTCGGTGCTGCCATCGTTGACAAAAACGATTTCGTAGGTAAAATGATTCTCGTGCATCACGCGGGCAATCCATTCATATAATTTAGGAAGCGATTCCGCCTCGTTGAAGAGAGGCACTACAACTGATATATCCATAGTACATACATTTTTCGTTTGCAAAGTTACTGCTTTTTTGGCATGTATGCAAATATAAGGTGCATTTTCGAGGGATATAGAATATGCCAAAATGCCTAAATTTTGATATTTTTCGTAGAGAAAACAAAGATTGCTTGTGGAAATGGTATATTTTTTGTACCTTTGCCACGCAGTAAAATGACAGAGCGGAAAACCGGTGCATGGCTGCGCCGGAATGACAGACAACCCAAAAGACAATATAAAATAGATGGATAAGATACGAAATTTTTGCATTATTGCACACATCGACCACGGGAAGAGTACGCTGGCGGACAGAATGTTGGAAATAACGGGGACAGTGGACCGGCGCGATATGGAGAATCAGGTGTTGGACAATATGGATTTGGAGAAAGAGCGGGGCATCACTATCAAAAGCCACGCTATCCAAATGCAACACAAAGGATATACGCTCAACCTGATTGACACTCCGGGACACGTGGATTTCTCATACGAAGTGAGTCGAAGTATAGCCGCTTGCGAGGGAGCGTTGCTTGTGGTGGACGCATCGCAAGGCGTTCAGGCACAGACGATTAGCAACCTGTATATGGCATTGGAACACGACTTGGAGATAATCCCCGTGATGAACAAATGCGATATGGATTCGGCTATGCCGGAGAAAGTGGAAGACGAGATTATCGACCTCTTGGGTTGCAAACGCGAGGAGATATTACGCTGCTCGGCAAAGACCGGCGATGGCGTCGGGGAGATATTAGACGCTATCATTGAGCGTATTCCCGCCCCCGTAGGAGACCCGAATGCCCCCCTACAATGCTTGGTTTTTGACTCGATATTCAACTCCTTTAGAGGTATCATCGCTTATTTCAAAGTAGTGAATGGTACTATGCACACCGGGGATAGAGTGCGTTTTGTGAATACCGGTAAAGAGTATGACGCCGATGAGATAGGTGTGCTGAAATTAGGTATGCATCCGCGCGAGACTATCTCTGCGGGCAATGTGGGCTATA
Organism: Bacteroidales bacterium; assembly: GCA_050872525.1. GTDB lineage: Bacteria > Bacteroidota > Bacteroidia > Bacteroidales > Paludibacteraceae > Colicola. The sequence continues at coordinate 4,464 of JBNMHB010000088.1, forward strand.
TCATAAGTGGTATCAAAACTTCCACCGAGGTGCGTGTGGGCGATACGATTACCCATGTGGCACGCCCTTGCGAGAAAGCCATTGAGGGTTTCGAGGAGGTGAAAAGTATGGTGTTTGCGGGTGTTTATCCCATCGAGGCAGAGGACTATGAAGACCTGCGTTCCAGTTTGGAGAAATTGCAACTGAACGACGCCAGCCTGACCTTCACGCCCGAATCGTCTATTGCGTTGGGATTCGGTTTCCGCTGCGGATTCCTCGGACTGCTCCACATGGAGATTATACAGGAGCGACTCGACCGAGAATTTAATATGGACGTGATTACCACTGTGCCAAACGTGAGTTACAACGTCTATACCAAAGACGGGAACATGATTGAGGTACACAATCCCGCCGGTATGCCCGACCTGACGGAGATTGACCATATAGAAGAACCGTATATACGCGCGAGCGTGATAACCACGAGCAATTTTATCGGACCGATAATGACGCTGTGTTTGGGGAAACGAGGCGAGCTGATAAAACAAGAGTATATCTCCGGCGACCGAATGGAACTACTTTTCGATATGCCGTTGGGCGAGATTGTGATTGATTTTTATGATAAACTGAAGTCGATATCGAAAGGATATGCGTCTTTCGATTGGCACATGAACGGTTTCCGTCCGTCGAACCTTGTCAAATTGGATATTTTGCTCAATGGCGAACAGGTGGACGCACTCTCTACCCTTACCCACCGCGACAACGCTGTGGATTTCGGACGCAAGATGTGTGAGAAACTGAAAGAATTACTTCCACGTCAGCAATTTGACATTGCTATTCAGGCGGCTATCGGCGCAAAGATTATTGCCCGCGAGACAGTAAAACAAGTGCGGAAAGATGTATTGGCGAAGTGCTATGGCGGCGACGTGAGCCGAAAACGTAAACTATTGGAGAAACAAAAGAAAGGTAAAAAGCGTATGAAACAAATCGGCAACGTGGAAGTGCCACAAAAGGCATTCCTCGCGGTGCTAAAATTGGATTAATGGGGTATCTGATATTAGGAGGAGACACATTATATATAATATAGACGACAACCAAAAACATTATATTTTAACAAAAAAGATTCTTTATGGAACAATTTATGCATAGCGCATGGAGTATGATTCCCTTCGGATTGATGCTTCTGATTATCGCTATTGGTCCGCTTGTAGCGGAAAAGTTCTGGGAAAAGAACATCTACAAACTCATTGTTACACTTGTGTTGGGTGTACCTACCGCAATCTGCCTTGTGATGGGCGGCATGGCAAACGAATTGGAACACCAAGTGTTGTTTGATTACTTCCCATTTATCGTTCTCCTGTTGGCTCTGTTTGTTATCACGGGTGGAATACACATCAGTGGCGACATCAAAGCCAAACCTATTGTCAATACCGGTCTGCTCGCATTAGGCTGGCTATTGGCCAGTATCATGGGTACCACCGGTGCTGCCATGTTGCTCATTCGCCCACTTATCACGACGAACCAACAACGTAAATACACCACGCATACCATTCTCTTCTTTATCGCTTTGGTAGCCAACTGCGGCGGACTCTTGACCCCGCTCGGGGACCCGCCATTGTTTATGCTTTTCCTGCGCGGAGCCGACTTCACTTGGTTCCTACACCTTGTGCCGGAATGGTTGTTCGTAGGCGTCGTCTTGCTGATAATCTATTTCTGCATGGATACCTACTTCTACAAAAAAGAGCATTGGACTGCCCTCTCTGCAGATGCCCGCGAGGCAATTCCACTTCAGTTGAAAGGCGGAATCAACTTTCTGTATCTGATAGGTGTTGTTCTGAGTGTGGCACTTATCAACGAAAGTTTTATTCCGCAAATGGGTGAGGAAGACGCCTCTATATGGGTAAAGTATCTGCGTGAGATTGTGCTTATATCGCTGACGCTGCTCAGTTATTATACCACTAAGAAAGAGGTGCGCTACGGAATGAATAAGTATTCATGGGCACCGATTATCGAAGTGGCGGTTCTATTCCTTGGTATTTTCACCACGATGACTCCTGCTTTGGCATACTTGAAAGCCCATGCCGCCGACCTCGGACTAACCTCTCCCTGGCAATTCTACTATGCTACCGGTGCGCTATCGTCTTTCCTCGACAACACACCTACTGCCGTTGCCTTCCATGGGGTAGCAAGCGGTCTGCCGGAAGCCACTGCTGCTGCAGGTGCCGGAATCGTATCGGGTATATTTGAGGGGACCACTTTCGTTGCCGGTGTTCCGGAAATACTATTGAAAGCCATATCGCTCGGTGCCGTGATGTTCGGTTCGATGACCTACATCGGCAATGGACCTAACTTTATGGTGAAAGCGATTGCAGAGGAAAACGGAGTCAGAATGCCGTCGTTCTTCGGCTATATGATTAAATTCTCGCTTATCATTCTGTTGCCTGTTTATATACTCGCGCAACTGATTTTCCTATAATTTAACAGAGGCTATAGGTTCTGCAGAATCTATAGCCTATTTTTTAACTATCTGATTATGAATCTGTTTGAACAAATCAGCGAAGACATCAAGAAAGCGATGCTCGCAAAAGACAAAGTGGCGTTAGACGCACTACGTGGAATAAAAAAAGAATTTCTTGAAGCCAAGACCGCCAAAGGAGGCGATGGCGAATTGCATGACGACAAGGCGTTACAGATACTGCAAAAGATGGTGAAACAACGCAAAGAGTCGGCACAAATGTATATCGACGCCAATCGACCCGAACTGGCAGAAGACGAGTTGGCACAATGCAAAATCATTGAGCAATACCTGCCTGCTATGTTGAGTGAGGAGGAACTGACATCCGCCTTGGAACAAATCATTGCGCAAGTGGGCGCACAGGGACCGCAAGATATGGGCAAAGTGATGGGCGTGGCCACCAAACAATTGGCAGGACGCGCAGACGGGAAAGCCATCAGTACAAAAGTGCGTGAACTACTGAGCAAATGACGATTATAGAAACCATTACCGCGTGGTACTCGGCGCACATGAACTATGCGTCTATCACTGCCTTGATGACTATTGAATCATCGTTTATTCCGTTTCCGAGTGAGGTGGTCATACCACCGGCGGTGTATGTAGCCGCTGCGCCGGAAAGCGCACTATGCGTAACGGGCAACTACCTATTGGATGTGGCGTTGATTGTGCTTTTCGGAACACTCGGTGCCATGCTTGGTGCAATCATCAACTATGGTTTGTCGGTTTGGCTCGGGCGAATCATCATCTATAAGTTTGCCGACAGCCGCCTCGGACACCTGTGTCTGCTCAGTAGCGAGAAAGTACAAAAAGCAGAGGCATACTTTAATGAACACGGCAAAGTGAGTACTTTCGTCGGACGTCTGATACCGGGTATTCGCCAACTCATCAGTATCCCCGCAGGCTTGGCAAAGATGCATTTCGGGCAGTTCTTGCTCTACACGTTCCTCGGTGCATTTATATGGAATAGTATTTTGGCTCTGTTGGGTTATGTGGCACACGGACAAGCCGACTTGATAAACCAATACAGCCACGAACTGAGTATTGCCATCCTTGTGTTGCTCGGTGTAGCGATACTTTATTTTGTAGCAAAGAAAATCATCAAGTCCGCCAAACGTACGCGATAAGCACCAACACCTGATTGAAAGAGACTTATATTGGATGCCGAAAGGATAGAGGGCATTAGTGATTGATTATAAATTGGCCGTTTGTGTCGAAAGGGAGCGATGGTCGTTCCCTTTTGTTGTATAAAAGAAAGACATTCATGTAGGAACATTGACTATGCCGCCTTCACTACATACCCCAAGTTGACAAAACTATCTGAAATCTAATTCTTAAAGAACGACTAAATATAGTGAGTAATGGCTAATAATCTCCCATACAACATACAAATTGAATATTTTATTTGCATGTTTATAAATTTTGTTGTACCTTTGCGGCGGTTAAGGACATATTGCTCTAAATTCACCAACACAACCAAATACAAAATCAACACCAAATACTAACCTAATAATATAGAATACTTATGATGAAAAAATTACTTCTTACTGCAATGGCTATCGCCACCACCATAGGCGCAATAGCCCAAGTAGATCCGCCCGTTGGGGCTATCGATGGTCGCTTCTCTGTTGCGACAG
>JBNMHB010000089.1:0-8556 GCA_050872525.1 Bacteroidales bacterium
CGGCAGAAAGACCATCTTTGATATAGGTATAGACCTGTTTGCCCGCATCTTGGTTCATCGCCACAGACAGATAACCGAGTACAGAGTCGTTTACCTCCAACTCATTAAATACATAAATGTCGGCGTCTATATTGCGCAATGCATTGACCATCTTTTGCGTCTTTGCCTGCAACTCCGACAAAGTCTTTGCATCCGAGCGGTCGGCAGTATAATTGACCACAAAATAATTGCGTGCGTTCTGCCCGCAGACCACCAGACGCCCGTCCCCGATGTTTGGGATTGCGGCTAATGTCTCTTGCACCGAGGCAGAAATCGTCGGTACTACAAACCATATCAGCAGTCCGATTGTCAAACATTGTAAAAAGTTTCTCTTCATAAATAATTTGTTTTTGCCCCACCATACAATTTGTTGGTGGTTAGTTATATCTTGGTTATAGGTCAGAGTACCTCTTTGAGGATTTCGCTGACCGTGGGGTGCGGGAAAACTACCTGTTGCATCTCGCTGACGGTATAGCCCATGCGGACTGCAAACGAAGCAGAAGAGATGAACTCCGAGCAAGGATTGCCAATCAGATGAACACCCAAAACGGTTTGGTTGCGCTTATCGACAATCATCTTGCAAAGTCCGGTCTCGCCCTCGTTCTCTGCCACGAAACGTCCCGAATAGGTCATAGGCAACTTGTGTACTTCGTACATATCTTGTACTTCCTCGGCGGACTTGCCCTCCATATCCTGATAGAACTGACTTACCTCACGCTCTGTCATACCTACCGATGCAATCTCCGGATTGGTATATACTACGCTTGGAATGGCGTTGTAAGCAATGCGTTGTACAGGAATCTGCTTGAGCATACGTCCGACAGCCACCTCGGCTTGACGACTTGCGACGTGCGCCAACATAATCTTGCCCGTAACATCGCCCGCGGCATAGACATTGGGGAGGTTGGTCTTCATAAAATCGTCCACAACGATACCTCCGCGGTGCATTTCGAGGTCGTTGAGTGCCTCCAGACCTTGCAAGTTAGCACGACGACCAACGGAAACAAGGACATGCTCTGCCTCATATTCGCCGTTGGTGGTCAGCACACGATTGCCTTGCAACTCAAGTACCTTGGTATCGGTAAGTATCTGAATACCGGATTTTTTGTATTTCTCAAGCAGGATAGCCACCACCTCTTGGTCGAGGTTGGGGAGGATAGTAGGCATAGCCTCGATAACCGTAACCTGCACGCCAAGTTCGTGGTAGAGAGTAGCGAATTCCATGCCGATGACACCACCTCCGACGATGACCATCGACTGAGGAAGGACAGTGGCAGCCAGTGCGTCGGTGGAATCCCACACCACGGGGTTGTCTTTCAGTCCGGGGATAGGCGGAACGAAATTGTTGGAGCCTGTACAGATGAGCAGGTTCTCTGCTTCGTAGGTTTCCTCGCCACAGGCGATGACCACTTTTTCGTCAGTACGGCTGACCACGGATGCTGCGCCATTGACAACCGTGCAATGCTCATTGTTGAGACGTTGCTTGATACCGGCGACCAACTTACGCACTACTTTGGTTTTGCGTTGGGCTATTTTAGTATAGTCGAATGTAACATTTTCGGCTTTGACACCATACTTCGCAGCGTTTTGTGCATTATAGTATTGTTTTGCGCTATAGAGCAAAGTCTTGGTAGGGATACAGCCCACGTTAAGACATGTGCCACCGAGGGCATTCTGCTCAAAGAGCACTACATCTTTACCAGCCTGTGCGGCTTTCTCCGCAGCGGTGTATCCGGCAGGACCACCACCAATGATTGCTAAAAAGTAGTTCATATTCACGATATATTCTTTTGTAGGTTAAAAATATAACTTCATAGTTTATCAAATTGTGTTCTGGATAAATTTACATTTTGGATAATTGGAACAACCATAAAAATTACCATACCTTCCTACGCGTTGCACTAGCGCACCTCCACAACGAGGACAAACTCCATTTGCAATTTTTTTTTGGCGTTCTTGTACATTTGCTCGGACATCCTTCACATGTTGTTTTCGCTGTTCAGAATCAACAATATTTACCTTTTGAAATTGTTCTATGATTGTATTGACCTGATCATGTGATATTTCCACATTGGTATATTTGGATATAGTGTTACGCAACTGGTAAAAATATACAATTTCGCAAGAAGATGATATACAATTGACCCTCAAATCTGCACTGTCAGAAAAGGCAACAACAGAGTACACATGGCAGCCAATTCCCAACTGTGAAAGGATTTTGCAAACTGCTGCTACATGCACTTTATTCTGACGAATGGGATTAGACATTGAATATCTATTACCATACACATTTTTACACCATGTTTCAGACTCCTCTCCACCACTAATTATTCCTTTATAATCTTTTGTTTCAATAACAAAAACACCATACACAGAAACTATAACATGATCTATTTGAGTAGTGCCATAAGAAGTTGGCAAAAGCAAATCATTCAACACAAAATACTCTTTATCTGGCAATGTTTTCAAAATAAGCCGAACCATAGTTTCACCTCTTTTTCCACTCCTTTTGTACCACGCAAAAACTACGAGAAAGATAAAAAGTAATAAAACACAAAATATAGATGCTACATCAAACATATCCTATTAAGAATAATCTTTTTTATACCTATTTGTCAGTCGTGGAGTTTATTGCGTGTGTAGTAGCCGCGGACGTAGGTGAAATAGAAGATGATACCGACGGCATAGAGGGCTACCCCACTCCAGAAGGCTGCGCTGTAACCGAAATGCTCTGCCACCGAACCACCAACCAACATACCGACACCCATACCCAAATCCCACGAAGTGAGCAATGTAGAGTTAGCCGTACCACGCTGGCTATGCGGTGCCATATTGATGAAAATCATCTGGAAAGCCGGCCACAGATGTCCGTTACCCAAACCGATAATGAACGGGGCAAGGTAATACCCCACCTGATTGGGGACCGCCGCGAAGATGATAAAACCACTGATAGACACCAGAATACCCAAAGAGGCATTGCGCAAAATCTGCCCCTTGCGCAGAGAATGGCTGCCCGTGAGACGCGAGACAATAAGACCGATTGCAAACAAAGTGAAGAAAAGCCCCGTGCCACCCGTGATGCCCATCATCTCACGACCATAGATAGCCACATAAGTAGAAACGACACTATATGCAAAAGCCACCGTGAAAATCACCAAGAACGGTGCCCACCCCTTGAGCAATAGGAAACGGTCGAGGGAAAGCGGCTGCTTGTCAATCTCCAAAATACGGTCGCGCACATGGATAGTGCTGACAACGACAATCCCCAACAAAGAGCAACCCAATGCCAGCCAGAAAAGCATTTCGTAACTATGATAGCGGGCAAAAAGAAACATCGCTATACCCGGGCTGATGGCAGTAGCGATATTGTTGCTCAGTCCGTAATATCCAATACCTTCCGCCCTGCGGGAAGAGGGCAGGACATCGATAGCGACCGTGGAAAGGGAGACACCCGTTGCGCCAAACGGCGCGCCATGGAGCATACGGAACATGGCAAAAGCGGTGAGACTGCCCGCGATGAGATAGCCTCCGAAGAACGCCGCCGTAACGAAATAGAAGATAAGCAACATCATCTTGCGGGGGAAACTATCTACGAAAAATCCACTGAAAGGACGAATCAACAATGCCGCCAGAGCATATCCGGACAAAACCAATCCGATAACCTGTTTGTCAGCACCATAAGTATCCGTAAGATACAACGGCAACAGAGGAGTCAGGAGCATGAACGAAAAATACATCAAGAAGTTGCCTGTCCAGACTTTGATGTAGTTGCTGTTCCATAATTTTTCTTTAGGTTCTGTAGATTCCATGATATTTGTATGCTTAATTTGTATTTTGTTAACAAATCACATCTGCCTTAGACCCGCTATGGACCCGCTAAAAAGAGGCTTTATGGCATTTGCATTTTTTAATCCTCCGTTCGCATAGTAGTGAGAGCCACACGGACTGCTTGTTTGACAAGTTCCACACAGGGGCGTTTCTTGTAGTAGTCGGATGTTCGCTCTGCAGGCGTAGGTTCCTGCGGACGCGGGGCAATTCCTAACAGTTCGGCACAGATGATACTTCCGTTCTCTGCTTTGAACCGCGCGGCGAGGTCCTGCACCAAGGCATAGTTGTTTTTCTTGCCCTCTCTATCCCCGACGACCGCACTCCCATTGTGCAATCCGGCGAGAAGGAACGTACCGGAAACAGCACCGCATGTGAGACGCATACGCCCCATACCGGCACCAAAAGAGGCAGAGAGACGCAATGCAAGCGACTCGTCTGCAATACCATAAAGATCGGCACACGCCGCGAAAACAGATTGGCAGCAATTGAAACCCTGCTCAAACAACTCTTGAGCACGCGCCACCCTTTGGTCGATTTCAGAATCAGAAATTTTCATTTTGCAAAGGTACAGCAAAAATCCGAAACGTGCAAACAAAAGTGGCGCAATTCCACAAATACACGAAAAATTAAACCAAATACAGACAAATGCATTGCAATTCATAATTCTTCATTAGAAATCAGGTGGATGTCAGGTGGATGTTAGGTGGATGTTAGGTGGATGTTAGGTGGATGTTAGGTGGATAGCCCTACCCGTCATCGAACTGACGCTAATATATGAGGGGTTATTTTGCTTTGAACGGATAAAAAATGCGCGATGGGTTGCGCAAATAAAAAAAAAGCAGTATCTTTGTGAAACGAAATATACTACTTTGGAAACTTCAGAAAACAGACGGATTTTTATGAACCGATACACTTTGGCACATATCGCACGGCGGATTTTGCGACTGCATTACGATGTGGAACTGTCCGGAATGGCATGTATGCAAGACGGGAAAACACATCTCGTTCTGCCTAATCATACCGCCTATATCGACCCTATTCTGCTGATGGCAGAGTGCGGCGATATACCACTCTGCCCGATGACCGACGAACGATTTTTCCGAAATCCGTTCTTCAGACATATACTCCGCAAAGTGGATGCGGTGTTGGTACCCGACTTGGAAAAGACAACCCAACGCGCCGAAGGGGTGGCAGTGGCGAGCAGGCTGAGCCGAGTGGCGATAGACTCGTTGGCGGCGGGGAAAGAGGTGATTTTCTACCCCTCCGGGCATGTGCGGACGGTGGATAAAGAAGTGATAGGCAACCGACGTATGGCATACGAGGTATGCCAAGAACTACCTGAAAACGTGGAAGTTGTGTTGGTTCGTATGCGAGGTCTGGAATATGGACTATGGAGCAAACTGCGCCCGAAACGGCTGTGCCTGCGGCGGAAAGTGAGTATCCATTTTGAACCCATGACAAAGCAACTGCGCGAATGGGCGACTACCCTATCGCGACGAGAGTTTAACCAACAATTAGAAGCATGGTACAACCAACAATGAACGAAAACAAACGATAACACAGCACAAAATATGGGAAAACGAGTACTGATGGCGATGTCGGGAGGCATAGACTCGACAGTGGCGGCAATGCTTCTGATAGAACAAGGCTATGAATTAGTGGGGGTTACGTTCCGCACCTTCGACTCCATCAAGGAGTCGTGCCTCGCGCGAGAAAAAGGGTGCTGCTCGGTGGAGAGTATCATGGAAGCCAAACAGACGGCACAGAAATTGGGATTTGAACACCATATATTGGATTTTCGCGAGACCTTCCGAGAGCATGTCATTCGCAATTTTATCGACGAATACACCCACGGACGCACGCCAAACCCGTGTGTGCTGTGTAATTCGCATATCAAATGGGGCGAGTTGGTAAAAGCCGCCGACGCATACGGGTGCGACCTGATAGCCACCGGACACTATGCCCGCGTGGCGGAACACAAGGGACATTGGTACCTGCGCACGGCTGTGGATACCCGCAAAGACCAGACCTATTTCCTATGGATGCTGACGGAAGAAAACCTGCGGCGGACTATCTTTCCATTAGGCGGACTGACAAAACCCGAAGTACGACAGATAGCCTTCGACCACGGCTTTGAGAAACTGAGCAAAAAAGCGGAAAGTCAGGAGATTTGCTTTGTGCCGAACAACGACTACCGCACTTTCCTTGCCGAACAAGGCGTACAAGTGGAAAAAGGGAAATACCTGTCGGCGGACGGAAAGATTGTGGGCGAACATGAGGGCTTCTGCCACTACACCATCGGACAACGCAAAGGCTTGGGTATCGCGCTTGGGACACCACAGTTCGTAACGAAAATAAATGCCGAGACCAACGAGGTTACACTCGGCACACATGACGAACTATACGCAACGCACGTGGAAGCCGCACAAGCACGGATACGCGATATAGACTGGCTGCGCGAGTCGCCGGAAGTGCAGGCACGGATACGCTACAAATCGCCCGCCGTACCCGCACTGATGACGATAGGCGAAGAGGGACATATCGCCTTAGATTTTGAACAACCCGTGTGGGGCGTTACGCCCGGACAATCGTTGGTGGTGTACAAAGACGGCTTGGTGGTCGCAGGAGGGATACTTTGAATGATTAATACTCTGTTTTAATACGATTGTCTTATTATGTATCGAACAAAAAAACGGTCCTCCATGCAAGGAAGACCGTTTTTTGATTGTATTTGTATGCAGCAAATTAAATCATGAGGGCTGCAACCAATGACAAGATAGCGTAGAACTCAGGAAGAGCAGCGTAAATCATCGTGTTGGTTTGTACATCATGACCTGCAGCAATACCGGCGATACCATTAGCGCAGACCATACCTTGACGAATAGCCGAGAAAAGGCAAACCAAACCTACTGCCAAACCTACACCAAAATACAGAGCAGGGTTAGCAGCGATAGCAGCCTTGTCCCACATCAAGAAAGCCACGAAACCATACAGACCCTGTGTAGCAGGCAGAGCCGAAAGAATCATGTAAGATGATGATTTGTCTTTGTTCTTCTTCAGAGCTCCCTCTGCTGCATTAGCAGCGATTGTAGTTCCGTAAGCAGAACCGATTCCTGCAAGACCGAGCATCAAAGCCCAACCAAGAAAACCTAATAATTCCATAATGTTTTTGTATTTAATTTGTTATTTATTTTTTAATTTATAGGGACTAAAGCCCTCTGATGTTTATTTACTAAACGGTTTGTAGAGCGTACCGCGACCTTCGTAACCCGAGTTCTTGAAATACTCCACAAAAGTAAGACGCAAGGGGTGAACAAACGCACCCAGCGAAGACATCGCAAGGTTGAGTACGTGTCCCAAGATAAGAATCAGTACGAACGGAATCCATTGCCATGTGGGGGTGTTACCCAAGACCATGAAACCAAGGTCGTTGAACGCGCCACCAAGCATACCGCCTGCCAAACCAAGGGCATAGAGACGGATATACGACAGCACATCGCCCAAGATACCCGTAGCCATATTGTAGGTGTCCCACAAGCCTGCACCGATGTTAATCAGCGGGTTACGCCCCGGTTGGTTGAAGATATAGATACCCAAAGCCGAGATAGCAGCCACTACGATAAGTGTCCATTTGGTAACTTCCTCAGGGAAGAGATGAGTCATACCGAGCAGCACGACAATCAGTCCGCCCACAATGAGCAAGAGCCACCCCCACGTAGAGATATTCTCCTTGAAGCCAAAGCGTTTGGTATAGCAAATAGCCTTGATGATCATAGCCAAACAGATGTGGAATACACCTATGCAAAGTGCCATAACCATCTGAATATCATACGATGAGCCCGCTACGGAGACACTGCCCTTAATCATCATCGACTTGAGTGCTTCCGGCACCCACGACGCTGCATACAGGTCGATACCGAAGAACGTACCCAAGAAGAACCCGATGACCGCCGTGCCTACACCCAAAGTAGTAATGATAGGTCCGAGACCTTCGAACATCTGAATCTTGAGTTTGCCTTTCGAGATAAGGATTCCTATCAAGATAAGGAGGAATCCGTATCCGCTATCACCCATACAGATGGCAAAGAAGAGCAAGAAGAATGGTCCGAGAACAGGTGTCGGGTCGAATTCACCATACGATGGCCAACCATACATACCGGTCAAGCACTCAAACATCTTCGTAAACCAGTTGTTGCGCAGTTTGATAGGTGTGTTGTCCTCCTCTGTCGGGTCCTCTGCCTGATAGTAAACGCCTTGTCGCTCAAGCAGTTGATTGAGTTCCTGCTCTTTGTCAATCGGACAGAAACCCTCCAATAGTTTCAGGCTACCTTCCGCCAACGTGTCTGTATTGAGTGTAACACGCTGCCAATCAATCTGTTGGAACGTGTCTTGCAGTTCTTGCTTCAGTGCAGGCAGATTCTCTTTTGCCCACAATTCGATACGCGCGTTCTGCGCCACCAAAAGCCCGTTGAGCCCCTCTACGTCCTTCTCCAAATCGGCAGAAGACTTCTCGTTGAGCGTCTGCTGTTGGCAGAAATCGGGCAATTCTGCGGGTGTCTCACCGGCTTTTACCACCTGCACAAAATAGGTGGTCGAACCAACAGTGGTGAGGGCTATCCCCCACTCCTCCGAGAACTTTGTCTTGGAGCAAGTGTAATAGCGCAAATCATATCCTGCTTGGCGCAGTTC
>JBNMHB010000090.1:0-8543 GCA_050872525.1 Bacteroidales bacterium
ACACCTGCCTTGTAGAGGAAATCGTAGTCCTGAGCAGGGATAACACCACCGGCGATAACCATAATGTCGGGACGACCGAGTTTCTTCAGTTCCTCAATCACTTGCGGCACAAGGGTCTTGTGTCCTGCTGCCAACGAGGAAACACCCAATACATGCACGTCGTTTTCAACGGCTTGCTTGGCTGCCTCTGCCGGAGTTTGGAACAACGGTCCCATATCCACGTCGAAACCGCAGTCGGCATAACCGGTAGCAACAACTTTTGCACCACGGTCATGTCCGTCCTGACCCATCTTGGCAATCATAATACGAGGTTGACGACCTTCTTTCTTTGCGAAGGCTGCAGTGAGTTCTTGTGCCTTGACAAAATCACTGTCATTCTTTGTTCCTGCTGCGTACACGCCTGAAATAGTTCTAATGGTTGCTTTATATCGTCCTACTACTTTCTCGCAAGCGTCGGAAATCTCACCCAGACTTGCGCGAAGACCTGCTGCTTTCACTGCCAAGTCGAGCAAGTTGTGCGAGCACTTCTTGCCATCAGCCCATTCCTGAACGGTAGCAGTGATTTCTGCGAGTGCCTCCTGAACGGCTTTCTCATCGCGATTAGCACGCAACTCTTTCAAGCGAGCCACCTGCTCCTCGCGTACTGCCGTGTTGTCAATCTCCAGAATATCAATCGGATCCTCGTGGTCAAGGCGATACTCGTTCACGCCGATAATCTTCTGCGTGCCAGAGTCGATACGTGCCTGAGTACGGGCAGCAGCCTCTTCAATACGCATCTTAGGAATACCGGTCTCGATAGCGGCAGCCATACCACCCAGTTTCTCAATCTCTTGGATATGCTCCCATGCCTTGTCCATTATTTCCTTGGTCAGCGACTCTACATAGTATGAGCCACCCCATGGGTCAATCTCCTTGCAGACTTTGGTCTCTTCTTGGATGTAAATCTGCGTGTTACGTGCGATACGTGCGGAGAAGTCGGTAGGCAATGCGATAGCCTCGTCAAGCGCATTGGTGTGGAGCGACTGGGTATGCCCGAGTGCAGCACCCATAGCCTCGATACAAGTACGACCTACGTTGTTGAAGGGGTCTTGCTCTGTGAGCGACCAACCGGAAGTCTGGCAGTGAGTACGCAGAGCCATCGATTTCGGGTTCTTTGCACCAAACGACTTCACAATCTTTGCCCACAACATACGACCGGCACGCATCTTGGCAATCTCCATAAAGTGGTTCATACCGATAGCCCAGAAGAAACTGAGACGCGGAGCAAAAGTATCCACATCCATACCCGCATTGATACCTGCGCGGAGGTACTCCATACCATCGGCGAGGGTGTATGCCAACTCGATGTCGGCAGTGGCACCTGCCTCTTGCATGTGGTAACCGGAGATAGAAATAGAGTTGAACTTAGGCATCTTCTGCGAGGTGTACTCAAAGATGTCGGCGATAATCTTCATCGAGAACTTAGGCGGATAGATATACGTATTACGCACCATGAACTCTTTGAGAATATCGTTCTGGATAGTACCTGCCATCTCTTCGAGTTTGGCCCCCTGCTCCAGACCGGCGTTGATATAGAACGCCAGAATAGGCAATACGGCACCGTTCATCGTCATAGAAACGGACATCTTATTCAGAGGAATACCGGCGAAGAGCACCTTCATATCCTCAAGCGAGCAGATACTTACACCTGCTTTTCCCACATCGCCCACAACACGCATATTATCAGCGTTATAGCCGCGGTGTGTCGGCAGGTCGAAGGCTACAGACAGACCTTTCTGACCGCTGGCGAGGTTGCGACGATAGAACGCGTTGGATTCTTGTGCGGTGGAGAAACCTGCATACTGGCGGATTGTCCAAGGACGCAAAGGATACATCGCACTATACGGACCACGCAAGAAAGGAGGAATACCCGACACATAGTCCAGATGCTCCATACCTTCCAAGTCCTCTTTGGTATAGATTGGCTTAACGTCAATCAATTCCGGCGTTTGCCAATTGGCTTCATTGGCTCCTTCTACATGAGAAACAGGAACCTTATTGATATCTATTTCACTAAAATTAGGTTTCATAATCTATATGGATAATGGAATAAGGACAATGGATAAAAGACTAAATACATTCGTCCGGACACAAAGTATGGCGAAACGAGTACACACGCTTTTGCAAACTCTCTATCTTTGTGATTAACTCGTAAGTTTGTGGTGTTTCTACATAACCGCGTCTTGAAGCGATCACAACTTGAGTTTCCAATTCATACAGAGATCCTAAGGAAATCGATAAGAAACGCGAAAACTCCTTGTCACTACTTTTAGCCGACCCTTCAGCGATATTAGATGGAATGGAGACAGCGGCACGCTGCATTTGCGATGCCAATCCATAGATTTCTTGGCGAGGGAAATTGGCAGTAACAATATAGACAATATCTGCCAATTCTACACTATCAATCCATATATCCAATTTGCGGAAGTTATGCATTTTGTCTTTGCTCTTTGTTCTTTACTCCTTGTTCTTTATTTTAAGAGTTTCGCATTATAGGATTTCAATGTTTCGAGGACGTTGCTGCGGACATTGATGAAGTTGGTGATACCCTGTGCCTTCAGGTCTTCGGAGCAAGCAGGTGCGCCGGCTACGATGAAGATTTCTTTCGCATCTTTGAGTGTCTTCCAAGCCTCGGGTGCCAATGTTGCATACTCGTCGTCGCTTGAGCAAAGCACGATGATGTCGGCTTTTGCCTTGCGTGCAGCCTTGATACCCTCTGCCACAGTCTTGAAACCGTTGTTGTCGATTACCTTATATCCTGCGCACGCGAGGAAGTTACACGAGAACTGTGCACGCGCAATACGCATAGCCAGGTTACCGATAGTGAGCATGAAAGCAACCGGTTGTTTCTTAGCACCTTCTGTCTCCAAACGCAATGCCTCGAACTCTTCGGCAGCACGTGCCACAGGCAGAGCGGGAATCTCACCATGGTTGGTAGCGCAGCAACCACAGCCGCAATCGGTTTTCTTGATTTTCTTAGCAGCCGTCTCCGTGAAGTTCGGGAATTGGTTCGAGCCGAGCAATACCTCTTTGCGTTTTGCCACGTCAGACAAACGTTTGGTGAGGTTATCCTGGATAGCAGCTTGAACTTTTCCCTCTGCAACCATCTGATACATACCGCCTTGCTCTTGGATAGCGAGGAATTGTTTCCAAGCCTCAGCAGCGATAGCGTGTGTCAGATTCTCGATATAGAACGAACCGGCAGCAGGGTCAACCACCTTGTCAAAATGCGACTCCTCTTTGAGCAGCAACTGTTGGTTGCGGGCGATACGCTCTGCGAACTCATTCGGTTCCTCGTATGTAACATCAAACGGCGTTACGACAATCTCGTCCACACCGGCAAGGGCTGCCGACATAGTCTCGGTTTGCGAGCGGAGCAGGTTTACATAAGCGTCGAAGACGGTCATATTGAAACGGCTTGTCTCTGCGCTGACATTCATCTTGGCAGCGTCTTTGAGGGCAGCGGTGAAGAGAGGTGCTTTGTATGCCTCTACAATCTTCGCCCACAACATACGACCGGCACGGAACTTGGCAATCTCCATAAAGTAGTTGCCACCGATACCCATATTGAAACGAATGGCGTTGGCAGCCTTGTAGTTAGGCACGCCTGCCTCGGTCATCATGGTCATATATTCAGCACCCCAAGCCAAAGCATACGCCAATTCTTGTGCGCAGTATGCGCCGGAGTTGTTGAGAATCACAGAATTGACACCTACAACGCGGTAGCCTGGCAAGGATTTGGCAGCCTTTACGGTAGCCGTCAGTTTCTCGGTTACTTGTTCGCGGCTGAGCAGTTTACCCTTGATAAGCATTTGCTTGATAGGGTCCACGTTGATGCTACCTTTCATCTTCTTCACATCATATCCCATACGTCCGTAGTAGCGTACCAGGATATTTGCCAAGTCGGGTGCAGCGCACGGGCAAATCGAGAAATTGATAGTGATGGCATCGGCTTTGATGTCGTTGAGCAATACCTTGATGAAACGGTAGTTCAGTTTCTCTTTGTCTAAGCAAAATCCTAAGGAAGTGATACCTTTGTTGAGCACTTCCAACGCTTTCGCATTCGCCTTGCGCGCATTTTGGCAAGCGCAGATGTTCTGACGAATAGCCCATTCGTTGTTTGTTCTCGTACCGCGCACATAAGGGAATTGCCCCGGTGCTGAAGTAGTGGTTTTCAGACCTTTGAGGTCCTCACGACGATAGAAAGGCTGTACATTAAAGCCTTCCGGTGTGCGCCAAACGAGTTTCTTGTCGAAATCGGCGCCTTTCAAGTCAGCAATGATTTTCTCTTTCCATGCCTTTCCCGACACGGGTTGAAAATCTGCCAACAAATTCAATTCTTGTTCTGCCATGATAAAATTGATTTATGTTGTTTTGTTATTTGTTCGTTGCTATTTATTGCTCGCGCAACGGATTATGTATCAACGGCTTAAACTAAAACCCTGCTGCACATCATCAGTTGTTAATCAAGCACCCTTGTGCATTATACACTTTCTCGCCCTGTATAATAAGGAGTTGCCCGTCGCGCAGGACTTTTACCGCAGCCGGCATAATCGGCTCAAACGTAACCTCCTCAACATCTGTTGCATCACCTATCCAACCATTGCTCTCGCCGGCGATAAAACGAGAGTCAGACGAACTGATAAGGTTACTGAGATTCACTTTCTCTCCCGATTTCTCTCCCCAAATATACTCCACCAAATAGGGATAGTCAATAAACGGATTGCGGTTGCCTTGGGTGGACTGAATACCGTTGTTGCGGTCTATCTCTTTCTCAGAAACAGGGTCTTCTCTATGCCACTTGAGCAGCAACGCCACACCATATTTTGTCAAGCCGAAGTTGCCCGCAGCAGTATAGTTTCCGCTAAAGATGGAGCCACCATCTCCTGACGTAAACGCCTGATAATCACCAGCCCAACGTATCATCGTACCAAAATAGCCACGCGCAAAGTCTCCTTTGTATTCGTCGATAGGTTCAAACACCTTGCCCGAACAAGTAGCGGATATATTGTCGCCTGCCACCGTTTTTCCGTCTATGGAGATTGTCTTCGAACTACCCAACTTACTGCCATTACCAGATGTATAAGAAGCCGATGATACCTCCCCAAAGGCATTGTTGCTGCGCATACCATTTACCTTTCCGTCGGTAGGTACCAAATGGAAGATGTCGCAACCCGGACCGGATTTACTACCACCAAACCACGATTTGGGAATGGAGTGCTCGCGATTGTAGCAATCACATTCTTTTCCATAACTACCACATTGTTTACTACCTAACTTGAAGTGGCAGTTACTATACATGTCCCAAATAGTACCATCCGGACGCACGTCAGTTTGTTTATACGCACTCCACAAGCCGTCATAGCCTAATGAGTGGTAACCCACCTTAGCCACCGTATGCACTTTATCGAACAAGTTCTTGCCCGATTGGTTGTTCACTGCCGCGTAATATTCCGGAAGATTCTCTGCAGGAGTAACAGACACAGCAAATGCCCACCCTGCCAACAACAAAAGAATAAGAGAAGAATATACTCTACGAATCATTGTATATACCAGATTAATGTGTTATAAGGTTAATTTTTATGTGCATCTTTTCATTCTATAAAACGAAAAGTACACCATACTCCACTAAAAGCCTACAAAGGTACTACATAAATTGGATATACACAAGTTTTTTCGACTTTTTTACCCACAAATATGCTTTTCATTACTATTCGGAGGGAGGGAATTATGAATTATGAATTAAGAATTAAGAATTATGAGAGCAGAGATAATTATGAATTATTATTGGTGCGGTAAGTTTACATTAGTTGTTAGAATAAACTTAATTGGTTTTTGAGACTTGCTCTTACAGCGATGCTATCGCCGACAAAGAAACAATATAGGGCTATCCACCTGACATCCACCTGACATCCACCTGACATTTTAATTATGAATTATGAATTATGAGGTGTGTTGCCTATCTATTCTTGATTCGTAATTCTTGGTTGTTAAATCTTGGTTGTTAGTTGGAACTTGGGACGGTAATTAATTATGAATTATGAGAGGGATTGGGAGTGCTGTATTTTTCCACTATTGCCTCCATCTCTTTGCAGAGTTTTTCCTGCTCGTGGAAGAGACGCAACTGAGCGCGGGTACGCACCAAATTATGCTCGGGGTATTGTATCTTATAATAGGTGTCGCCATTGAGATAATCGGTGAAGAAACGCACCGCCTGCATATAACTCAAAAGACGACAACCAAACGGCAACAAACGACGCTCAGCAGCCGTGAGAAAAGTGGCCTCCGCAAGATAGCCACGTGTGTATGCCTCGAAAATAGCCATATCCACGTGGATATTCTCCGGATTGGGGTCGTCTTCCTCCCCCGTATTGGCAGCAGTACGCATAAAATCACCAAAATCGCTCAACACAAAGCCCGGCATAACCGTGTCTAAATCGACGATACACAACGGATGCCCCTGCTCATCGAAAAGCATATTATTTACCTTGGTATCACAATGGTTGATACGCTTGGGCAATTGTCCGCTACGGAACAAACGCTCTGCCAAACACATATCGTAGGCATAGTGTTCTATATCGGCGAGGATATTACGCACCTGCTCCAGACGCCCTGCACGATTCTCCTGCACCGCCTGACGAAGTTGCTCCAAACGATACTCCATGTTGTGGAAGTTGGGAATGGACTCACAAAGCGAGTCGAAAGGCAAATCGGACAACTGGCACTGAAAACGCCCGAAAGCACGCCCAGCCAACTCTGCCGACTGCGGCGTAACCTTTTCCTGCGAAACGGCATTCTCAATCAAGATATACAAGCGCCAATAGTCGCCGGAGGGTGTTTTGTAGTATAGTTTTCCCTTTTGAGTTGGCACCAATCGCAAGACCTTTCGGTCGATGTCGGTCCCGCCTGCTGCTTTCAACTTACGGCGGATATGGTCTGTTACGCGGGATATATTCTGTTGCAAGCCCTCAACATTCTCGAAGATATGGTGGTTGATACGCTGCAAGAAATACGAAGTCTCGCCCGCGTGCTTGGCACGAAGAATGAAACTATCGTTGATAAAACCTATTTTGAGCGGTTGGGGGTCGCACACCTCGTTGGGTATGGCAAATTGGGAAATAATATCAGTCACGGGTATGTATATTTAAGGTGGGGTCGAAATGGAATAAAGGTCTTGGAATGTCCTATCAAGACAACCGATATGGGCATATACTTATTGAAACTTTTACCGTAAAAGAGTAGAATAAATAGTGGACAACGTACGCGCCACTTGCGGATTGGTGAGTGCGGTTGCGAGAAGTCGATTGCGCATTTCCATTCGCCATTCCACGCCGGATAGTGTACTTAAAGTTATCTGATTTTCTATCAGTTGTAGTGCATTTCTCAACAAAGAAGCCATTTCTTGCGGGCTGCGAGTATCGGCGACATAACATCCTTTTAAGCCCTCGACACGTTCACGCACATCGCCCACATCGGTGGATACAATGGGGCAACCACACGCCATCGCCTCTTTGATAACCTGCGGACTACCCTCGCTGCGACTGCTCAAAAGCAGACAATCGGCAGCACACATCAAAAGATTAACCTCGTGGCGAGAATACCCGCGCAATTCGATTAACACACAAGGACGTGTACGATGATTATTCAGCAGTTGCATTGCCTGTTCCGCCAAGTCTGCGTCTTTCACAACGTTGTCAAACGCCCCCGCAAAAAGGATAATTCCTATGTCGTGCAAGTCTGAAAAAGTACATTGTTTGCGGTTTTTTCCATCGCTGACCATACACTGTATATTGCATAGTATCAATTGCTTACGTGCTTCTGCTTTGGGTGTCAGTTGGTCATCGGTGAGACTCACTCCACAGGGCAGAAGCGAGTAGTTTTTTATGGAACAAAACTTGGTTGCCGTCTCCACATTACGTTTCGAGACAAAGATATTCCATGACGAGAAACGCATGGCAAGTCGCGAGAAACGCAACACCTTTGGTTCATTAATATCACTGCCATGATAGGTTGTAATTATAGGCAAAGCGTTCCCTTTTTTCCTCAAAGAGGGAGATAAGAGCATGGTCAGACATGCCAATAAGCCACACAACCCATAGTGCGCATGGATGACATCGGGCTGCACCTTATATATATACTGACGCAGACGCGGTATCTCCCGCAGATAGCCCCAAACGCCCTTTCGCAGAACGCCAAAACGCTCCACCTCCACCACACGTTCCTGCACCAGCGCAGCCATCTGCTCTTCGATAAAAGGAGTAAAATGTCCACCTTTATCCGCTGCCACTATCAGCACTTTCATTACTTATCCTTTCGTCTCGTTGAGAATAATTGCTTTTGTTTATTTTCGCATTTTAATCACCTTGGCGGGGTTGCCGGCAACGATGGCATAATCGGGTACATCGTGGGTAACTACCGAACCGGCGCCGATGATACTATGTGCGCCTATGCGCTTGCACCCCGGCAAGATAATAGCACGCGCACCTATCCATACATCACCCTCT
>JBNMHB010000091.1:0-8496 GCA_050872525.1 Bacteroidales bacterium
CATTTGCGGTCGTGTCAACTTCTCGCAACTTGCACGCTATGGCAAGTCTTGTGAGCAGAGGTTCCGTCAAAACTTCCGTAAAACTTTTGATTGGTTATCGTTCAACCGCTCCTTGGCTGACAAGCAACCCGGACACCGATATGCTATCGCTATAGATCCGAGCTTTATCACCAAGAGCGGTAAACGCACCCCGGGCATCGGTTACTTTTGGTCAGGTTGTGCACAAGCGGTGAAACGTGGTTTGGAAATACTCGGTATTGCACTCGTCGATGCTGATACGCATGAAGCATTTGCTTTACGAGCTGTTCAAACACTACTTGGAAAAGTACGCCGTGGCCGTACACCGGAATGCGTTGCACATATTGACAAAGATTCGCTAATACGGCATTATCTGCTTGCACTCTACAACTATAAGACGCAGTTACTGGAACTTAGTAACATCATTGTTGCTGATGCTTTTTTCTCCAAAGGTACATTTGTAGCTTTGCTTTCAACCTCTCATTGCAGCAATTAATGTTGCAAAGGCGTTCTGCAAGAAACAAAATCTCAACTGCTCAATTGCTGACGCTCAATTGCTGTTTCACAATGCAATAATGATTGAACGATTTTTATTCACGTTCGGAAAATCGCCGAACATAAACAAAAATCAAGAGCAAAAAGAACACTATTTCAAAGAACTATTGCTTTACGGACTTAAAACAACCGCGTAGTTATTTTGTAAAGTCAATTTTTAATGATTTTTTAACGAACTATTGCTACTAAGCACCGGTCAACAATCAAGGCTGCCCTAATCAAACAGGCAGCCTTGATTGTTGTTATACAATTCCTAATTCCTAATTAGTCCTGTCCGTATCGCGAGTCTATCGGGGGGAGCAGGGGAAATGCAAGGAGGGTTCTATGTGGATGATACCAATCCTCGATACCTATTGCAGATATTTCTTTCCGTCTCGGATGACAATACCTTTGTAGTTCTCGTCCACTTCCATACCTAGCAGGTTGTAGGTCTTTCCGTTGTTGAGGCTCCGCGCGGGTGTTAGTGTGGTTTCTTTGTCGTAAATCAGATTTATACCATATAGGTTCACACCGCTTTTTCCGCTGCCGATATACAGAGTTGTACTGCCGCCTACATACTGATAGGTCAGTTTGCTCAGTTCGCTGCCTGGCACGTCTGTCCATGTATAGATAGTGTTGTCCCATTGCCCATTGGCTAACACAATCGGGCGTGCTTCTTTGTTGCTGCCGCTCATGCCATACACTTCTATTGTGCAACTGCCGCTCACCGCAAAACACAGATACCTATAGGTGGCACCCATCGTACCGCCAAATTTCAGACGCGATGTGAACTTGAGGTTCTCGCCGTATGTCTTGCTGTTGGCTTCAATGGTGATAGTCTTGTCGCTTGTGGCTACAATTGTCAGTCCGTCAACCGTTTGCGTGGAACTGATGGTACCTAAATTAGCAAACTGTGTATCCGAAAAGTTCCATGTTATATCCCCGCTCGGCTCCGGCGTTGGGTCTGGGTCCGGTTCTGGCTCTGGCTCAGGATCTGGAGTAGGGGTCTCGCCGCTATCGCACGAACTGCTCACGCTTCCGTCGGTCTTTACTGTCAGAGTAGCCCCCGCGCCGCAATTACCGGTAATCATCGTCTTGGAAACATCTGCTGTAAGTGCCGTATAGGTATATGTAGGAGTTACCACCGCCCGATTGCTCACGTCAGCCGGAACACCTTTAGCAGACACGCACTTCACAAACTTTA
Source organism: Bacteroidales bacterium (assembly GCA_050872525.1). Taxonomy (GTDB): domain Bacteria; phylum Bacteroidota; class Bacteroidia; order Bacteroidales; family Paludibacteraceae; genus Colicola. Next base: position 1,757 of record JBNMHB010000091.1, read on the forward strand.
CGCCGTTCTTGCCACCATAGTTTTGATAGAAAATCTTCTTGGACGTAGGCGCGCCATCAAAAGTACATCCCTCCACATAGCAGTCGGCGTTCTCCGGACCTATATAATAGTGTGCCACCGACGAGTTCCAATAGCAGTTCAGAAAGTGCAGACTCGCATTACGGCAGCGCAACATACGCTCCACACACCCTTCATCCCACCAGCAGTACGCCCACGTCATATTGTACGTCCCGTCGGCGGGCTTGTCTGAGGAACTCGAACCGATTAAGTTGGTATAACGATGGTCGTCGCTGCCGCCGCTGCCACCTGCCTTCGGTTTTTTTAGGTAGCGGAAACGACACCACGATACAGTGATATTGTCGGTATCGCCCTTGTTGTCAAAGTTGCCGTCGCAACCGTCCTGAAAGTCGCAGTGGTCCACCCATGTATTGGTTACCCCGTCAAAACAGAGCAAGTCCCAACCATCGCAGTCGTATGCACCGGGACCCACCAACGTCAGGTTGCGCAAAATCAGATTCTCCGACCCTTTCTGGAAATATAATATTCCGGATTGTTTTTGGTTTTGTTGCAACGAGATAAGTTTCACACCTGGCAGAGCCATCAGCGTCTTGTCGCTCGTGCTTATGCTGATATGCGACGACACTGTAATATCCCGTGTGATAATGATTACCTTCTGCCCTTCGGCTTTCAGTGCTTTCTGCAACTCATCGGCAGTGCTGACCAATGTAGGAGAGACATTGCCTCCGCCGGTGGCGTTCTTACCATAGCCGACAGGCGCACTTGCGCAATACGAAACTTCTGCACTCGCACCGATATGCACGGCAAGGAGCAATAAAATCAATAGTTTTTTCATCTTCATATACCTTAAAATAAGACGTGAAATTACCTTTTAGACAACGCAAAGGTACAAAAAAAGTTTCTTCTGTACCAAACGAATGGCACAGAAGAAACAAGAAGTGTCAATTATTTCACATCGCCCCTTGTCGGGGACGTCAAACGACTATTCTTCCACAATCATTTCTGCTTTCAGGTCCTCATAGAAATGAGCATGTGCAGCACTCATATACGCTTGCAACCAGATGAAACCGATGCCGAGCGTGAAGCAGCAGAGTATCATCCAACCGATAAATGTGAGGTCTAATACAAACAAGTCCCACTTATGCCCTTTCATCATCTGTCTGCTTGTGCGCAATGCTTCGGTGGCAGTCAGTTCCGGATAATCGCGCAGCAGGTAAGGAACCATCGCGTAGGCGTATGCCAAAATAAAAATACCTATGCCTAACGTTACAATACCCAACCCGAGTTGTGCTAATGCGACTAATACTAAGGCAGGCACGCTGCGCGAATAGTCGCGTTTGAAATATGCAAGCATATCATTCGTAGGCGTATGGCTCTCGCAACGGATAAGAGAGAGCATCGCATTGTTAAAACCATAGCCAAGAGGCACAATAAGCAACAACGAGACTGCCACTTGTACGCCCGAAAGGGAACCTTGCATCCATAGTATCTCTTGCGGAGCCACCACACTGCTCACACTGAAGATACAAGCAATAGCGTAAATAATCAGAACGGCTAACGCGGACTCGTTCCAAACGCCGCGGAGGGATTCACGTGCCATAGCACGATATTCAGAAGAAGATTTCATAATATAGATTGTGTTATTTATTGTTTATATTTGTGTGATCTAATGCCCCTGTTTGATAATTTTTGATTTAATTTTCCGTGTATTTGTTTCCAAGTAAAAATTAACGGTTAATTAACGGTAATTAATGGAGAATTTTTAATGCCCTTCTGATGGAGAAATTAACGTTTCCATTTCCCGAGCGCTAAGTCCTCTTTGCGGGTCATCTCCGCCTTGCTCTCGGGGGTCTTGTCGCCTTGCCCTGTCAGGTGTAGAATACCATGAATCAGGATACGCAATAGTTCATTCGGATAGTTGGTACCCACCATCGCCGCATTGCTGCGGACGGTATCTTCCGAGATAAATATGTCCCCGTTCAGGCATGAAGCCGTCGTGTAGTCGAATGTGATGACGTCTGTATAGTAGTCGTGTTGCAGAAATTCGCGATTGACGGCAAGTATCTTTTCATCGTTACAGAGGATATAGGTGATGTTGCCGATACTAAAATTGTAGTCTGCTGCCACTGCGCGAATCCAACGCATGATATGGCGCGGCTCAAAACCGAGCGCAGACAGGTCAAAAGGCACAAGTGCCTGATTGTTGTCGTATGTAAGAAACTGAATCATAGCAAGTTAATGAAAGAATAAGTAACCTAATAGTATCGCTGCCACAATACCGCACAGGTCGGCAATTAGTCCGCAGACCACCGCATAGCGCGTATCTTTGATATTGATACTGCCGAAATAGACGGCGAGGATATAGAATGTGGTGTCGGTGCTGCCTTGCACAATGCTCACCAATCGCCCTACGAAACTGTCCGCACCATACTGTGTCATCGCGTCCACCATCAGTCCGCGCGCCCCGCTACCCGACAACGGACGCATGAGAGCAGTCGGCAGAGCAGGCACAAAGTCCGTATTCACGCCCATCAGAGCAAACAACCACGCAATACCGCTCACTAACAAATCCATCGCACCGCTGGCACGGAACATACCCACTGCCACCAACATGGCAACGAGGTACGGAATAATCCCCACCGCAGTCTTGAACCCGTCTTTTGCCCCGTCGATAAACGCGTCATAGACATTGATTCGTTTGACGATACCGGCGATGATAAACCAGCATATCACCCCCAAAAGCAGCACGGCGGCGATGATAGCCGACCAGCGACTGACCACCTCCTGCGGAAGCGACATCGCTGCCCAAATCACCAATCCGACAAACACTGTCAGCCCGCCTATTGTGCCGAGGATAACACGGTCCAACAAGTTGATTTTCTGTATGATAGCCACAGATACAAACCCCGCCATCGCCGCAAAATACGTAGCCAACAGAATCGGCAGAAACACATCCGCGGGATTGGCGGCACCGAGTTGCGCCCGATAGGTCATAATGCTCACCGGCACAAGCGTCAAACCGCTGGTAACCAGCACCATAAACATTATCATCGAGTTGCTGGCTTTGTTTTTGTCGGGGTTCGAGGCTTGTAGTTCCCGCATGGCCTGCAACCCCAATGGGGTAGCGGCATTGTCAATACCGAGCATTGTCGCGGAGATATTCATCAACATACTGCCGAAAGCAGGATGCCCTTTGGGCAAATCCGGAAATATGCGTGAGAAGAACGGTGTAACGACGTGCGACATCTGGCGCACCACACCTGCTTGTTCGCCTATTTTCATAATGCCCATCCATAGAGATAGCACGCCTGTCAGACCGATGGAAATCTCAAAACCGGTCTTCGCACTGGAGAATGTGGAATTTAGGATAGTCGAAAAAATATCGGTTTGTCCGAAAAAAACAGCCTGCACTATGCCCATCAGCACAGCAAGCAGAATCAGTGCTATCCATATATAATTAAGAATCATATTCTACATACTACAATCTCACGCTGCAAAATTACGAAAAAGTGTCGAAATGCACAAAAAAATAGTCAAAAAAACGTAAGTCCCTCTGAATGTTCACTAAACAACCACCTAACCATTGTCCTCTCAAAAAAATAATCGGAACAATCCGCTAAAAACTACGGTCTCTCATTCTGTTTTTGGAGTGAAGGCTTGCGTATGTCAGGAATTTTTGCGAAATTTGCAATTGATTTGGAATGAGACGGTTGTTTGCTATATGGTTTGGTGTGCTGTGCTGCGTGGTGTGCGTGGCGCAAGAGACCATTCTTGTGGGCAACATCTTCGATGCACAGACCGGCGAACCGATTGCCAATGCGAATATCTATTTTCAAGGCACGCACATCGGCACTTCGTCAGATGAGCAGGGGGCTTTCATGCTCCGTGCCGACCTCACGCGGAAACGTACGTTGGTCGTTTCAGCGGTGGGCTACCATACACAGCGATATCCCATCGAACCCGGGACTATGGCAGGCGTGCAGGTGGCATTGCGCGAGAAAACGGCACTCATCGAAGAGGTGATTGCCACCCCGCGCGAGAACCCCGCCATCGCACTTGTCGCATCGGTGCGGGCAGCGAGGCCGGTCAACGACCGAACGTTGCAACGCGATTTGCATACCCATGCAGAGAGTGCTACTGAATTGTATATCAGCGACATACAGAAACGACATCTGCAACGGCAACTATGGCGCAGCCTGCAATCGGGACTGCTCACGCAGGAGGATTCCACGTTTCTGCTTCCCCTATATCGTTCCGAACAGAAGGTCTCTTTGCGCGGAACGGACATCATGCCTTTGGGCAACAAACGGGAGCAGGCATTGGTGCTGACGGCAGACGACTATTCGGTTTTGCTCGCAACGGACGGAAACCTCAATTTCTATCAAAACTCGCTCTCCCTGCTCGGACATAGTTTTCTGTCGCCATTGGCAAGTGCGGGAGCCACCTACTATCGCTACTATCTTGTTGATTCTCTGTGTACTGCGTCGGGAAAGACCTATATCGTGGACTTCCGTACACGCAATCCGTTCTATGCCACGTTCAATGGCTCGATGTGTATTGATTCGGCTACATTGTCCCTCCGCTCGATAGAAGCCACCGTGCCAGCGCAGACAAGCGTTAACTACCTGAGTAACTTGCATATACGCCAGACTCTCGCCCCCGACCACTCCCTGCAAAGCGAGGAAATCTCCACTCTGTTGGACTTCGCTATCAAGACCGATACCACCCGCCTTTTCCCGACCATTCTGCTCAAGCACTCGCTTCGGGCAACCGACACGATAGTTCCTCCGGCTCCGGACACCATCGGCACGATGGTGTCTGCGTTTGAAGGTAGTATGGCTGCCCTCGACACGATTCCGCTTATTCGCACAGCACGCTGGCTCGCTACTATCATCACCACCGGTTATATCCCCACCGGCACATGCGTGGACATCGGGCATATCGAGGAGATTCTGCAAGTCAATGAACATGAGACCGTCCACCTCGGTTTGCCGTTCCGTACCAATGAAAAACTATGGCGCAATGTCTCGCTCGAAGCGTCTGTCGGATATGGTTTTCGCGACCAAGCGTGGAAAGGGCTCGGACGGGTGAACATCAACCTGCACACATTGCGTCGCAATACGCTTTCCGTTGATTATCAGGACCATTATATATGGAGTGAGGTGGACGATTTCTCACGTCTCTTGCGCGAAAACAGTATTGGTTGGAAGAATATGGATTTCACCGCCTATGCTTTTGAGGCACTGCGCTCCAATCCATACACCCGCAACACCGCGGCGCGTCAGCGACAGTTCCAACTGCGCACGGAAAACGACTGGACCGACAATCTGGAAACCAACTTCTATGTGCGCGTCGGTTGGTTGGGCTATGGCAACCCGTTGGTAGGCTATCGGGCAATGCCTGACTATCGTTATCAGTCGTTGGGGGCTATCTTCCGCGTGGGCTTCCACGAAAGCAAAGTGGATATGTATTTCCGCCGCGTGCATGTCTATAGCAAGTATCCTGTCTTATATTTCGGTCTGGAAACAGGCTCATGGCAGACTGCCGCGATGGCGCACTATCGTATGTATGGAAAACTGAATCTGCTTGTGCGTCAGCAGGTTAGTCTCGGTATGGGAGGTGTGCTCGATTGGGCGTTGTCGGCGGGGGTGGTTCTGGGCAAGGTGCCATATCCGATGTTGCATCATTTCGAGGGAAACCAAGGCTATGCCTACGACCCCTATCGTTTCACGCTGATGAATAATTTTCAGTATACTGCCGACCGTTACGTGGCGTTGCATGCTGAGTGGAACGGACAAGGTATTCTCTTTAACCTTATCCCGGGCGTGCGCTATCTGCGTCTGCGCGAGTTGGTCAGTTTCAAACTTGCCTACGGCTATCTCTCCGACCGCAATAGCATTGCCCGCGCTGATTGGGCGGAGACCACGTTGCCCGCCCTTACGGGCACGCCTGTTCCTTATATAGAGATGGGTGTAGGTATTGGCAATATCCTCCGCGTGGGCGACCTCTATTCCGTTTGGCGTCTCACCAATCGCCAAGACCTCACCACACCGCGTTGGGCACTCCGTTTCCGACTGCATATCGGGCTATGATAATCTGACACATTGTACGGATTCAGATTGAAGATGTGGATTATTTGTTGTAAGTGGATTATTTGTCGCAATTTGATACGTTTTTTGTGTAAAATTTATCAGGGTGCAATAAATCTACATACTTTTTTTGTGTAAATGGCAGGTATTTTGTACCTTTGCGCTCTCCAAAACACAAAATATGAAGATGAAACACTTATATTATATTCTTTTGTTCGCATTTTGTCTCCCCGCGATGGTGTATGCCGATGTCTCGCCCGAGACCCTGGCAAAACGCGCCAAACGCAAGAATCTGACCATTCGCGAGTGGAATACCGACGCCAAAGCAAAGACACGTTGGCTCGACCATATCACCACTTACGACTCGCTCGGGCGCAAAACAGAGGAAATCGAGTATGCCACCTATGGGCAGGTGCAACGCATTACGATTGAGTACAACGAAGAGGGGTTTGTTTCTCGCGAAGTGGTTTATAACGACAAAAATAAGCCCGTTCGCATTCGTAAATACGAATACAACGACAACGGCACAAAGAAAAAGCAATACAACTATCTGCCCAACGGCAAACTCTATTCCGTCAAAGTCTTTGAGTATGCTTTCAGCGATGACTGATATGACTCCCATCTCGCTTGCAG
>JBNMHB010000092.1:0-8234 GCA_050872525.1 Bacteroidales bacterium
GAACTGATTCAACGCTGGGTGTATCAGAAAGCAGGGTGTAAGATACCTGTTAAACGTCTGTGGGTCAGTTCGTTAACCGAAGAAGCCATCGCCGAAGGTTTCCGAAAACTAAAAGACCAATCGGAATATCAACACCTGTACGAAGCGGGGTTGATGCGTGCTATCGGGGACTGGCTTCTCGGTATGAATGCTACGCGCGCGTACACTATACGATACGCGCGAGGCGTGGGGAAGGACAGACAAGTGCTGTCTATCGGACGTGTACAGACGCCTACGCTGGCATTGGTGGTGCGACGCCAAGCCGAGATAGAGAACTTTGTGCCCAAGACCTATTGGGAACTGAAAACCCTCTATCGCAACACACTTTTCTCCGCGCAACTGACTGCCGAAGAGGACGAATATGCCATCAATACGCAGGAACAAGGGCAGGCGTTGGTGGATTCTATCAAAGATAACCCGCTGACTATCACGTCGGTAGAGAAAAAGAAAGGCATTGAATCTGCACCTAAACTATTCGATCTGACCGGTCTGCAAGTGGAGTGCAATAAGAAGTATTCCTTCTCCGCCGACCAAACACTCAAAATCATTCAGTCGCTTTACGAAAAACGTATCACCACCTACCCGCGTGTAGATACCACCTATCTGAGCGATGACATCTACCCCAAGATACCTGCCACGCTGAACGGAATCAAAGATTTCTACCCACAAGCCGCCCCTCTCATCGGACTGAAAGCCGACGGAAAGAAGGGAGTAGGGTCGTTGTCGAAGTCGAAGAAAGTATTTGATAATAAGAAAGTTACCGACCACCATGCTATTATCCCGACAGGGCAACGCCCAGATGCGCTGACTGCCGACGAACGCAAGGTGTTCGACCTTGTTGCACTGCGTTTTATCGGGGTGTTCTACCCCGATTGCGAGGTGAGCAACACGACAGTGCTGGGCGAAGTGGTACGCACCGGCATTGATGAGAAAGACGAACTGAAGACGGTGGTTTTTAAGGCGACGGGCAGACAGATACTCAAACCCGGATGGCGCGAGATTTATCAGAAGGACACCGATGCTACCGATTCCGCCAAAGAGGGCGAGGGCAACACGGACAACGAGACAGAAAACAAGACCCTGCCTGCTTTTACCAAAGGCGAAGCGGGGGACCATATTCCCCAACTGCAAGAAAAAACGACCACCCCGCCCAAGTATTACACCGAGGCTACACTCCTGCGGGCGATGGAAACGGCGGGAAAAACGGTGGACAACGAGGAGTTGCGTGATGCGATGAAGGAGAATGGTATCGGTCGTCCCTCCACACGCGCGGCGATAATAGAGAAACTTTACCAGCGTAAATACATTGTCAAACAAGGCAAGTCTATCAGGGCGACCGAAGTGGGTATCGACCTGATACACACCATCATATCTCCTTTGCTCAAGTCGGCGGAACTGACAGGACTATGGGAAAAAAAACTGCGCGAGATAGAGCGTGGCGAATACACGGCGCAGCAGTTCTTGGACGAACTCAAGACTATGACTGCCGATGTGGTGCGCGAGGTGAAAGCCAACAAGGCGGGTATGCTCTGCCCGGTCTGCCGACAAGGGCATGTCATCCGTGGCAATACCCGCTACGGCTGTTCCCGCTGGCGTGAAGGCTGCACCTACGCCGAACCGTTCTAAATCGATTTTTCTTTCTCCAATGGAAAAGTACTGACATGGGAAATAACAATCGAAATGAATAAGTACTCTTAGCAAAAGTGATTCCATCCTCAAACTATATTTACATAAGTCCATACCGTAAGTGGTTGTGAAAAATGATGTTGTGTAATGAACCGAAAAATGATGAAGAGAATCATCAGGATTCGGGTTCTTACAATCTGCTTTTGGTCGGCTCTCGTTGCCGTAATTTGGAGTTCTCAATTCACCTGCCTTCGCTCGCTTGGAGAATTCCATTTTGTTCACATACTTATCGTTGGTACTTTGTGTGCAAACGCACATGCCTTAGGCTTTTTGCCATCTTTTTGTCGTAAAGAATGGCGCTTATTCTCATAAGATACAGACAATCACGCTTTTCCGTCAATTTTTCCACATATACATACATATTCCGTCGTACCTTTGCACACGATTTAGTACGCACACAAAAGCGGACTCTCCGATGTGTGCTATACCACGAAAACAGACATTGTTTCGTACACCGATTGAAAAATACTACTAATATACATACAAACTACAGAAATCTTTTATGAAACTAACGTTCAATGTATTCCGTGGCGTGATGCTCTCTGCTCTGTTTCTGATGGGAGTAGCCGCACAAGCACGTATCATAAGCGGAACAGTGACAGACCAAACAGGCGAGACTATTATTTCGGCTTCTGTGGTCGTAAAAGGTACAACGATTGGTACGGTAACCGACTTCGATGGTAACTACTCGTTGGAGGTGCCCGATGACGCGCAAGTGCTGGTGTTCTCCTACATCGGTCTCAAAACCCAAGAAATCAACATTACCGGCGATGTCATCAATGTGGTGCTCAAAGAGGATAGCGAAGTTCTCGAAGAGGTAGTGGTTACCGGCTATGGCACTACCAAAAAACGTGATGTCGTTACTTCGGTAGCCAGTGTGAGTGCCGAGCAACTCAAAGACATCCCCGTTACCAGTGCCGCCGAGGCATTGCAGGGTAAGTTGTCGGGTGTGAGTGTTACCACCACCGAGGGTAGTCCGGACGCAGATGTGAAGATTCGTGTGCGTGGCGGTACGTCGTTGACCCAATCGAATGACCCTCTTTATATTGTGGACGGTTTCCCCGTATCGAGTATCTCTGACATCGCGCCGAGCGACATTGCCTCGATGGACGTACTGAAAGACGCGGCAGCAACTGCCATCTACGGTGCCCAAGGTGCCAACGGTGTAATCATCATCACGACGAAAGATGTGAGTGGCGAGGGCGATGATAAGTTCCAAATTCATGTGGACTATACCGGTTATATGGGTTGGAAACAGAACGCCAAGAAATACAACATGTTGGGCGTGGAAGATTATGTGCTGTTGCAGTATGAGGCAGCCGACTATTTCAAACATGCGTCTATCAATTCCGCTTTTGGTGAGTATTTCGACCCCAATTATGCTTCGGGCAGCGACTATTCGATTGACCTGCCGTCGGTTATCAATTATTGGAATGGTGTGGAAAGTACCGACTGGCAAGAGCGCACTTTTGGAAATAAGGGGCTGAATTCCAACCATAGTTTCTCGGTTTCAGGCGGTAATAAAGTGGCTACGTTCAACCTCTCTTACAATCGTGTGGACGACGAGGGTATCATGTATGGTTCTGATTATAATCGTAACAACTTGTCTTTCAAGGGAAAATACAAACCGATTAAAGGACTGACCATCGGTGTAACAGCGCGCTATAGCAATACACAAGTGCTTGGTTCGGGTACGAATACGGCAGACGATGCCGGATCAAAAACCGAAAGCCGTGTCCGCAATGCCATTGCTTATTCGCCGATTGAGTTGCTCAAACACGACAAAGACGATTCCGATTTCGATTCATTCGGCTCGCTCTACGACCCAATCACCACCATCGATCACAACTACAAGAACAAAGTGGATAACAAACTGAATCTCAATGGATATGTGCAATATAAATTCCTGAAAGACTTCACGTTGAAAATCGATTTGGGTTACGAAACGCGCGACGTGCAGACCGACCGTTACTACGGACCAACCACCTATTACAGCCGCGACGGCGAGGGTAAGACCTACGCAGGGGCAAGTTATATGGGCAATACCGTATCTACCGAAGACAAAACCTCTCGTCTGCGTAATGTGAATACATTTGAATATGCACACAAATGGAACAACGCACACAATTTCTCAATCATGGTGGGCGAGGAGATGAATATCGTAAAAGGCGAATTGCGAACCTTTGCTGCGTATGGTTTCGACCCTTCGTTTAGCGGTCCGGAGGTATTCAAGCACTTAGGTCTGTCCACTGCGTCGAATACCAAAAACACCATCGACCCGACGGACAATATGCTCTCTTTCTTCGCGCGTGCGAACTATGATTACAAGGGGCGTTACTATCTGACCGCCACTTTCCGTGCTGACGCCTCCACACGTTTCTTGGCTTCCGAAGGCAATCAGTGGGGTTTCTTCCCCTCGGCTGCAGCAGCATGGCGTATGATTGATGAGCCTTGGATGGAACCGGCACAAGACTGGATGTCGAATATGAAATTCCGTTTGTCGTATGGTACGGTAGGCAACAACAATGTTGATTTGGGCTATCTGCGTTCCGAATACAACGCTTCGCAATCAGCATATTCCTACTATTTCAATACGCAGTTGGTTGATGGTGGTACGGGTAGCGATATCGTGGCTGCCAACCCGAAACTCAAATGGGAAACCACCGTTACACGCGATTTTGGTATCGATTATGGTTTCTTCAACGAGCGACTCAATGGTACCTTTGACCTCTATTGGAACACTACTAAAGACTTGATTCTCAAGTATAAATTGGCAACAGGAGGCTACAACTACCAGTATCGCAATATCGGTTCTACCGACAACAAGGGTGTCGAGTTCTCTATCAATGGTGTTATTCTTGACCGCCGCGCGAAGAATCTCAGTTATGGTCTTACCGTAAACGCTAATATCTCGCACAACAAAAATACCATTGTGGACCTCGGCGGCATGGACGAATATACCGCCGCTACAGGTTGTTTCTCGTCCAACTACGACAACTCCGACTACGAGTTCAAACTCACCCCCGGCGGTCCTATCGGCGATATCTATGGCTACAAGACCAATGGTTGGTACACTGCGGAGGACTTCGATGCTTATAATCCGGCTACCCGCGAATGGTTGGTGCGCCAAGAAGACGGCACATACAAGACGGTTGCCACCAAGTTGGGCAAGGCACGTCCGGGTATGACCAAACTTGCCACTACCACCGACGAAGAAGGCAACGAAGTGGTAGAACGTCAGGTGTTGGGCAATACCACGCCGGTTATCAATGGCGGTTTCGGTATCACGGCTTTTGTGGGTGGAGACAAATGGGGCAAGTTCGATTTCAACTGCCAATTCACCTATAGTTATGGCAATGATGTATTGAATCTCTCGGCACTCGACTATTCCACAGTCTTCCAAAAAAACATGTACCGCAATAGCATTGCCGATGTGGCATACGGAAGTCGTTATTCGATGTATAGCCCCGAAGATGGTTATATACTCAATAATGTGGCGGCTACTGCCGGTTCTAAATATGCAGAAGGCGCAGAGTATGAGAGCATTAAAGCAGTCCTTGGCGAAAAAAATATGTCGGTTACTTCGGCGAACCCCATTTCGGACAACATCGCATTGACAGACCAATTTGTAGAAGATGCCAGTTTCTTGCGTCTCAGTGCACTCACTTTGGGCTATTCGTTGCCGGCGGACGCTCTCAGAAAAGCACACATCAGCAATATCCGTATCTTCTTCACAGCAAGCAATCTCTTCTGCGCTACCAAGTATTCCGGCGCAGACCCCGAGGTGGATACCCGTTCTAAGAACAATCCGCTTACTCCTGGTGTGGATTTCTCGGCATTCCCGAAGAGTCGTGCTTTCAACTTTGGTTTGAATCTTTCTTTCTAATGACTAACAACTAAAATGAATACAAATGAAAACGACTTGTAAATATATAATGTGTGGTGTGTTGGCACTCTCGATGGTTGGTTGCAAGGGATTCTTCGAGTCAGAGTCTCCCTCCGCAATGGACGCGCAGACGGTTTATTCCAACCCCCAACTCACAGAGCAGACCATCGCCGGTGTGTACGACATGTTTGGCAACGACAAGGGCTATCGCAACCGTTTGTCATGTGGCTATATGGGCTTGAATACCGACATTGAGCATGGTACAAAAAATTCGGGCAAGGCAGATTATTGTATCTACACCATGACCCCTGTCAGTTCCGACCTCTCTACCGCCAATGGTAAAGACCCATGGGGCTACATGAACATTATGATTGAGCGTTGCAACAATATCATTGAGGGTATTGAGCAGTATGCAGACACGGTTACGGACGAGAAAATGCGTTATTTCCTCGGCGAAGCATATTTCCTGCGTTCTTTCGTCTATTTGGATATGGTTAAGTTGTGGGGCGATGTGCCACCGCGTTTTGCTTCGTTGGCAAAAGACCCCAACGGTGTGAATACCAAAAAGGACAACCGGAACATTGTGTTTGAGCATTTGCGTGGCGACTTGCGTCGTGCTGCCGACTTGCTCCCGTGGTCATCCGAGTGCCCGGGTGTGGCAGCCTCGCAGGTAGGACGTCCGTCAAAAGCAGCAGCCTTAGCTTTGCTGATGCGTAGTGATATGATGTATGCAGGCAAGGGGGTACGCCCCGATACATACACCACAGGTCCGGTCTTCAATCTGGATGACGCTTCTGCGCGCAAAGCACTCTATGAGGAAGTTCTCTGGGCGGCAGCGCAGATTATGAATGGTCCCAACGAGAGCAAGAAACTGCTCCCACGCTATGAAGACATATTCAAAAATATATGCCAAGACCAGATGGACTATTACAAAAGCGAGGTGATCTGGGCTATCCCGTTTGCTTCCACACGCGGTCAGGTACTGCAATACAACTGCCCGAAAGGCAATGAGGCGTTGTTGGGTCTGAAAAACAACAAATCGGGCTCTACCAACTCGGCGGTAGCCGCTGTGCCTACACTCTACTACGATTTCGAGGAGGGAGACACACGCCGCGATGTAACTATGCTGCCCTACTACTGGGTGTACGACAATGGTTCCAAGTTCGACTCCGATGCCGACAAACGCCAAAATGCTTTTGGTACCTACGAGGGCAAAATCCTCTATCAGAAAAACCAAGCACACGGCGACTGGTATATGGCAAAGTATCGTATCGAATGGATGAAACGTGAGCGCGATAATAACGACGACGGCATCGATTTCTCGGTCATTCGCTATGCAGATGTGTTGCTTATGGCGGCTGAGGCTACTATCGGTGGTATCGGAAACGATGTGCCTTCCCAACTCTATGCCGTAGATGGTCAGAAATGTTTCGACCAAGTGCGTGAGCGCGCGGGAGTGGCTGCCAAACCGCTTACTATGGAGGCTATCCAAGAGGAACGCAAACTGGAGTTCGCTGGCGAGTATATTCGCAAGTTCGACCTTATGCGTTGGGGTATTCTCAAGGACGCGATGATTAAGGCCAACGAGCGACTCATCGCTATGGACGCACACACGGGAGAGTTTGCTTCATTGGGCGATACCATCTATTTCAAGTACAAGCACATCGGCTATTCCGACGAGTATAGTTACAGCGAGGCTATCGACCATGTTTATGTTTTAGACTCGGTGTGGGGGCTAAAGAAAGGTGAAACCGGACCGGCACCCACCTACAACAAGAACAATGGTTGGGTTAAAAAGTCTATCTATGCCGACTCTTCCAAAGGGCGTAAGTTGGCACCGGCTAACTACCAACTCTACGATTTGGAGAATCCCGATTGTCTCAACTCGCGTCAGTATTGGCCTATCTTCAGTGTGAACGTAGGTTCGTCTAACGGAACACTGTGGAACGACTACGGATACGGAGAATAATCTATGCACTCCTTATATAAATATATATGTCTTTTCTCGGTAGTAGGTCTGCTTTCGTGCAAACCTACTATCGGTCCTTCTACCCCTCCTGACCAGCCCAAGGTGGACTTGCCTGCGCTGGAGAAAGCGTGCCAATGGAAACAGGGTGGTGGAAGCACTGCCACAGGGGGCGAGGGTGGTTTGGTCTATTTCGTTACGGACACGCTTGACGAAAAAGACCCCCAGACAGGGTTGCCCAAGGCGGGTACACTCCGCCATGCCGTAGAGCAGAGTGGAGCGCGTGTCGTGCTTTTCCGGACATCGGGGACAATACACCTCTCGCGGCAATTAGACATCAGGCATGGCAATCTCACTATCGCAGGGCAGTCTGCACCTGACGACGGAATATGTATCGCCGACTATCCGGTCTGTATCAAGGGGGCGAATAATGTGATTATCCGGTTTCTCCGTTTCCGTATGGGAGACTCTGCCAAGGTCGAAGGCGATGCGCTGTCGGTGAATGATGCCACCGATGTCATCATCGACCATTGCTCCTTCTCGTGGAGTACCGACGAGTGTGTCAGTTGCTACGGCAATACCAATTTCACACTCCAATACTGTTTCATCACCGAGTCCCTCCGTCGTTCCGTCCACGTGAAAGGCAACCACGGATAC